>NZ_JABXXR010000079.1 GCF_013376175.1 Ameyamaea chiangmaiensis | reverse complement strand
GTGGGGCGCGTGTCCCCGGCCGTGGCGCCACCTCGGGCACCGTCGGGGCGGTCGCGCGGGGGTGCGCCGGTCAGACGCATGACCCAGGGAAAGCGTCCCGCCTCGCGCACGTCATAGCCGAGGTTGAACACGCTGGGGCTGCGGGGACGTGCCTTCGCATCGACGAAATAGGTACCGAAGGCCCTGTCCACGACATAGCTGGTGATGCCGAAATTGCCGTTTTCGTCGTGGAAATGATGCAGCACGTGACGCGCCT
This sequence comes from Ameyamaea chiangmaiensis, assembly GCF_013376175.1. Classification (GTDB taxonomy): domain Bacteria; phylum Pseudomonadota; class Alphaproteobacteria; order Acetobacterales; family Acetobacteraceae; genus Ameyamaea; species Ameyamaea chiangmaiensis. The sequence continues at coordinate 12,459 of NZ_JABXXR010000079.1, read as the reverse complement.
TCATGATCTGGATCCAGCGCGCCCGGGGCTTGTAGTTCAGGTGCTGGATGCAGTGAAAGAACTCATAGACGCAGGTGATGGCGACACCGGTGCCGAACGCCGCCGCCGCCGTGCCGGGCCCTGCGATCAGCCAGCCGATCGGCAGCGTGATGGCGGCGATCGTGGGCAGCGTCGTCCAGGGCGCGCCGAACAGGACGTCGAGCAGATGCGGGTCCTGATGGTGGTCGAAATGGATCCGTTTCCACAGGGCCGCCGTGGACTGGAAGCGGTACAGCACGCGCCCGTGGAGGACGAAGCGGTGCAGCAGGTACCACGCCAGCGGATAGACCGCGACGACGGCCGCCATGGCGACCAGTGTCGGCCCCGTGCCGGCAAAGGTGCGGGTGACCACCACCATGCTGAGCGCGACGAGCGCGACATAGAGCAGGATCGTGGGATAGGTCAGATAGGCTGCCCACAGTTGCCGCAGGTTCATCTTGCCGAGGTCGAAGCTGCGTCCGGTCCGCAGGCTCTGATTGCTGGACATGCCGGTGTTCATCGATCTTCCATCCTGATCAGCACGGTGCCGACGCCCAGAGCGAAGATGCCGATACCCGGCGCAATCGCCAGCAGCGCCGGCAGGGTGCCCGCGTTGCCCAAGGCGCGCAGCACGCCCTGGAACAGCACGAACAAGAGCCCCGCCGCGAGGCAGTAGACCGGGATCATGCTGCGTGTGCCGGTCCGGGGTGGGATATAGACCACCGGTAGTGCCAGCGACAGCATCACGACGAAAAAAAGCGGCAGGAGCAGTCGCTCGAGGAAGGCCGTGCGGTAGGCGCTGGGTGGTTGCGAGGCTGGAATCCGCCCGTACAGGCTGCCCAGCATGGTGCCGAGCGACAAGGGCGGCGTGTCGATCGACAGGCGCACCAGACCGCGCGGGGACAGGGTGGTCTGCCAGGGCATGTCGACGGGCGGCACGGTGTCCGCGTGGGTGGGCGACAGGCGCACGACCCGGGCGCGTCGCAGGTGCCATTGGCCGTCGGTGTAGTCGGCGCTGTCGGCGTGCGTCGCGCTTACCAGCATGCCGGCCGCATCGCGTTGATAGAGGTCGATGCGCTGTGCCTGCCGTCCGGCATGGCCGATCGAGCCGACACTGACCAGCGTGTCGCCACTGCGAAACCAGAAGGCGTGGCCGTCCGGTGTCTGGTTGTCGGGCGTCGTCGCGTTCCACCACTCCGCCAGCGCGAGTTCGGCGCGCGGCGTGACCTGATCGGCCAGCACGGCGCTGAACAGGCCGGTGACCAGCGTGGCGGGCAGCATCAGGGCCAGAAGACGCGGCGTGGCCAGTCCGGCGGCACGAAGAATGGCGATTTCACTGCTGGTGGTCATGGCGGTCAGCAGAAGCAGGGCGCCGACCTGCGTGCTGAGCGGCAGAGCCGTGCCAAGCAGAAGGGGAAGCCGGAGCGTCGCGTAGAGAAGGATGCCCCGCACGCCCAGATGACGTTCCAGGATTGTCGTGGTCTGTTCCAGAAGGGCGAGAATTTCCATCAGCGAGACCAGGATCAGGACGCACAGGGCGATCCGCGACATCAGTTCGCGCGTGAAATAGCCGATCAGGACGCGGCGGGGCATGGCAGACGTGCTCATGGATGGGCACCCCGCGCGCCGGACCGGGGGGCGCCGACGAACCAGCCCGATCGCCAGAGCAGGAGCACCGTGGAGCCGACGGCGAACACCAGTTCGGGCAGCCAGATCATCAGCCAGGGATGCGCGTGCCGGGTGGCCACCAGACTCTGGCCGAACTGCAGCATGTGATCGAAACCCACCAGCACGATGGCGGCGATGATCAGGCCGGGACTGTTGCGTCGACGCTTTGCCATCAGGGCGAGGGCGGCGGCCAGGGCGGGGATGAACAGGATGGCGAGCGCGCGGGCCAGACGAAAGTGAAGCTCGGCGCGCGCGTGGTCGCGATCGGAGCCGGGGGGCTGGGCGTCGATGAAGGATTTCAGCTCGCCCAGGGTTTTTTCCTTGGCATCCACGCCCCGGGCGCGAAAGCCGGCCGGGTGGGCGTTCTGGCTGATGAGTTTGATCGTGTGATCGAAATGCGTGACCGTCGGGCGCCCGTCGCCACGATCCCTCAGGATCAGGCCGTCCCACAGATCGAGACGGACTTCGGTGCGGTCGGCGGAGAAGGACAGTTTGCCGCGCGGGGCAGTGATGTCCTGTTCGGTGGCCTGACGACGGTCACGCAGGAAGATGTGACTGAGGGCGGACCCATCGTGGGACGCGTCGTCGGCCGTCAACATCAGCCGCTCCGAGGGGGCCGCGAACATCATGCCCTGCAGGTGTGGCGCCCAGCCGGAATGGCTGGCGAAGTAGAACGCCAGTCGGAAATCATAGCGGGCGTAGGGCTGAATGTAGCCGAACAGCAGGACCGAGAACACGCCGAGCCATGCGCCGGCCTGAAGAAAGGGGCGCGCGATCCGGGTCAGCGGCACGCCGCCGGCCAGCAGGGCATCGACCTCGTTATTGTCACTCATGCGGCGGACGATGGTGAAGACACCCACGCAGAGTGCCGCGGGCAGGGCGAGGCCGAGATAGTGCGGCAGCAGGTCGGCTAGCAGTGAAACGAAGGTGCTCAGCGGGGAGCCATCCTGCGCCAGCGCGTTGAACAGGACCAGCAGGCGTTCGAGCAGCAGCGCCGCGAGCACGACGCTGAGGGCGATGACGAACGGTGGCAGCAGTTGCGCCAGCAGATACCGGTCGAGTGTCCGCGGTACGGCGCGGGCGAACAGCCGCGCCGCCGTGTCCCCGAACCATCCGGGCGCACGGAGCAGGCGTCTCACGGCGTGTGCCCCCGATACAGGCGCGCCAGTCGTCCGGATGGCTGGGAAAGAGGTGCGGCGTCGATCACCGGGTTTCTATAAGACCGGGACGCTCGATGCGATAGGCGTCGGCCGGCCCTATCGTACCGCGTCCGTCGAATGCCCGGGTCTCGATCGTAACACTCCAGCCCAGCGTGGAATGGCGGACGTCGATCCGGTTCCATCCGGCGGCCCGGACTGGATCGAACGCGCGCCGCCCCGGATCGTAGGACGCCGATGCGATACCCTGGACGGGAATCGTCGTCCCGGGGATGAAGCCGCGCGTGGTCTTATGGGAATGCCCGTGCAGCACGAGTTCCGCGCCGCCTTCGGCGACAGCGCGCTGGAACAGGGCCATGTCCGTCAGTGCCTTGCGCCCCGCGACCAGACCACGCACGGGCGGATGGTGAATCATCACGATCCGCGCGACGCCGTCCTTCCCCAGCGCCCGCAGACGATCGCGCAGCGCCCGGGCCTGTGGCGCGCCGACCCGCCCGGTGGCGAAGGTCGGCGGGCTCGGCACACCCGAATTCACGCCGATCACCGCGACAGCGCCATGGCGTGTCACCGTGGGAAACGAATCGGCCCCGTCGGCCATCCAGCGGGCCCACAGGGCCGGCCCGTCGTCCCACGGGAGGGAGGTCATCATGTCGTGATTGCCCATGATGGCGCAGGCGGGCGCGGGAAGCGCGGACAGCCAGTCCGCCGCCGCGCGGTACTCGTCGGGCAGGCCGAAATTGGTCAGGTCGCCGCTGACCGCGATCAGATCGGGTTTCTGGGCCGCGATGTCGGTAACGATACGGGTCAGGGTTTCGGGGCGATGGTGGAAACGACGGTTGCGGCGCCATGACACGACGGACAGGGCGCGCTTGTTGAACAGACGCGACGCCGGGATATGGGCGGGTGGCGGCAGATGGACGTCGGAGAGATGCGCGATGCGAAAGGATGGGAATTCGGTCAAGGTCTGCCTGCCTCGAAACTCTGCCGCGCGGTGCCGTGTGTGGCCAAAACGGGCTGCGGGATGGTGTCGGCGGCGATGATAGGGCATAAGCATCGCGCTTTGGTGAACGGCGTCATAGCACGAACCGCTCGCCTTTGCGCGCATCGGGTGCGTCGGGGGCCTGTCCTTTTCGTCGATCCGGCGCGCCGGCTTGATGCCGTTACGCCCGATTCACTGTGCGTGACGGCTTCTGAGAGGTTCGGACGTCTTGCACGACACGCGTATCGCCCTGATTCACAATCCCCGCAGCCGACGCAACAGCGCGGGGATGGACGAGTACAGGCGCGCCGCGCGTCTGGCGCTGGGTGAGATGTTTCTCGAGCCGCCCAGCCGTGACGACCTGTTTGCCGCCGTCGCGTCGCTGTCCGATGCGGGGATCGATTTCATCGCGATCGACGGCGGCGATGGCACGGTCAGCGACGTGCTGACCGCGATCTATCGCGCCTACCCGCTGTCGGCGCTGCCGGCGGTCGCGGTTCTGCCGTCGGGCAACACCAACCTGATCGCGGGGGACGTGGGTTTCGGTCATCGCGGGCTTCCGGCGCTCGAGCGGCTTCTGGAGCTGCGCGACTCCGGTGACTTCCGGCGCGACGTGCGACGTCGCCAGCCGCTGGTCGTGCGGTGGTCCGACCCGGCGCGGCCGCCCGTTCTGGGCATGTTTCATGGGACCGCGGGGTTTACGTGGGCCATCGAGCTTGCGCACCAGCCCGCCATTCTGGACCGCTATTCGCATGACACCGCCGTGGTGATGACGCTGCTGTCGGCGCTGTCGCAGCTGATCCGCGCGAAGAGCCGCCGCGCATGGCTGGGCGGGTCGGAAATCCGCATCTCGATCGGCGCTCAGAATGGCGAGGTCGAGCGTTGCTTCGTGTTCCTCGCCACGACGCTGAGGCGCCTGTCACGCGGTGTCTGGCCGTTCTGGCGTACGGCAGGCGCGGATGGCGGCATGATGTATCTCAATGTCGGCGCGAACCCGCCGCGGCTGGCGCGGGGTCTTGTGGCGCTGCTGCGCGGTCAGGCGCCCGCGTGGATGCGGGCGTCAGACTCGTGGCGCAGCGGCAACGCGCAGCGCATCACGCTTCAGGCCGACACCGACTTCGTTCTGGACGGCGAGGTCCTGTCCCCAGGTCCCGACGGCATCACGCATCTGTCCTGCGGGCCGGCCTTCGACTTCGTGCAGGCGGCGTGAGCCGGCCCAAGGACACCGAAGCCGGCGCGGCGGCGACCCGCATTGCCCGGCACCTGACAGCCGAGCTTACGTTGCCGGTGGCCCCCGAGATCACGGCCTTTGTCCGGCGCCTGGTCGGGGCCGCGCGCCCTCTCGCCGTTCTGTTCTACGGCTCGGCGCTGCGTGGCGGGGCGTCGGGGGCCGATGCGCTGGACGGTGTCCTGGATTTCTATGTCGTTCTGGACCGCCAGTCGGACTGGCCACGCGGGGTGTGGTCGCGGCTTGCCAACGCCGTGCTGCCCCCCAACGTCGAGTATCACGCGTTCGTTGTCGATGGTCGGGAGGTGCGGGCGAAGGTGGCGCTGCTGACACAGGCGCAGTTGCGGGCGCGCACGCGCTGGGCCAGCCGCGACACGACGCTGTGGGCGCGGTTCTGCCAGCCGGTGCGGCTTGTCTGGGTGCGGGACGCGGGGGCGGCGGACGCAGTGCTGGGATGTATCGCCCGGGCAATCGGAACGGCGACGCGCTGGGCGGCGGTGCTGGGCCCGTCGCAGGGCACGCCGGATGATTTCTGGACTGCCCTGTTCGCGGAAACCTATGCCACGGAGCTGCGTGTGGAAGGGCGAAACCGGCCCGCGATTCTGCTCGACGGGCAGCAGCGACGCTATGGGGTGATGCTGCGTGACGGATGGCTGGCAGGCGGTGTCGGCGTGACCCAACGCGGCGAGACATGGGCCCCCACTGTGTCGATCGAGGCGCGTCGTGCGGGCTTGGAGCGTTGGCGGACGTGCCGGGCTCTGGGCCGGCCGCTGAATATCGCGCGTCTGGTGAAGGCGGCGTTCACCTTCCGTGGCGGCGCGGCCTATCTGTTGTGGAAGATCGCGCGACACACCGGCGTGCGCGTCAGCCCCAGCCGTTTTGAGGGGCGCCACCCGCTGCTGGGTGCGCCGACCCTGTTGTGGCGTCTCTGGCGGCGCGGCGCGTTCCGGCGCGCCTAGAGAGCCCGTTGCCGGACGACGGGCGAGCGGGACAGGGTCGCGGCGCCCGGATCCCGGCGGGTCAGGCGGGAAGCACGCCCACGTCGCGGGCGGCCTGTGCGAACGCCTCCACCGCCGTGTCGATCTGCGCAGGGGTATGCGTGGCCATCACGCTGGAGCGCAGAAGCGGGTTCTGGTTCGGCGTCGCTGGCGGCAGGCTCAGATTGACATAGACACCAAGGTCGAGCAGCCGGTTCCAGTAGGCGACGGCCTGTGCGACGTCATCCAGCACCACGGCCACGACGGGACTGACCGCCGGGCCGGTGGTCAGTCCGGCGCGCACCAGGCCCGAATGCAGGCGCTGCGCGTTGCCCATCAGCGCCGTGCGCAGCTCGGGGCGATGTTCAAGTTCCACAAGGGCCGCCATCGTGGCGGCGATGATTTCCGGCGGCAGCGACGCTGTGAACATATAAGGACGCGAGCACAGGCGGAGCAGATCCATCTCGGGATGGTCGGACACGCAGTAGCCACCGACAGTGCCCAGGCTTTTCGAGAACGTGCCGACGACGAAATCGATATCCGCTTCCACGCCGTCACGCTCGGCCACGCCACGGCCATGCTCGCCGATGACACCGACCGAATGGGCCTCGTCGGCCAGAAGCCAAGCGCCCGTCTCCCGCTTGACGGCCGCGAATTCGGCCATCGGCGCGATGTCGCCCATCATGGAGTAGATGCCCTCGACCACCACCAGCTTGGCGCCCGGCGTGCCGTCGAGACGACGCAGGCGCTTGTGCAGGTCGTCGGGGTCGTTGTGGCGGAAGCGCACCACCTGCGCGTAGCCGAGGCGGCTGCCATCATAGATGCTGGCATGGCTGTCCGCGTCGAGCAGCAGGTAGTCGTCCTTGCCCGCCAGCGTCGAGATGGTGCCGAGGTTGGCCTGATAGCCGGTCGAGAACACCATGGCGTCGCGGCGGCGGAAGAAGGCGGCGATCCGCTGTTCGAGCTCGCGATGCAGGCCGAACGTGCCGTTGGCGATGCGTGAGCCGGTCGTGCCAACACCCATCGAGCGCGCGGCGGCTGCCGCGGCCTCGATCGAGGGCGCGTACTGGCTGAGCCCGAGATAGTTATTAGTGCCGAACAACAGCGTTTCACGACCTTCGATAACGCCGACGGTCGAGGACACGGGGCGTTCGATCACCACGCCGAAGGGGTTGCGGCCGCCGTCAGCGCGCAGTTGATCGATGGCCTGAGCAAGGCCGTCGAATTTCGCGAACAGGGTCATGGCGTTACTGGCCGGACTTCAGGGTAGCGATGCAGTTGGCCAGATCGTCGATCGTGCGGATGTCGGCCAGACGGTCAAGTGGCACGGATACGTCGAGTGTATCCTCGATCTCCATCACGAAATTCATCACGGCCAGTGAGTCGAACGCCAGATCCTCGACGATCCTACTGCCGCCGTTGATGTCGCGAGGGACTTTGGGATTGGCGAGCAGCTTCTCGACGATCAGGGCTGAAATCTGTGCGGGCGTCTCGCTCATGCCTGTCTGTCCTGGCTTTCCCGTCGGTTCCGGGCCCTGAGAGGCAGGGGCGTGCGCGACGGGATCGGGAAAAGGGCCCGTCCGGACCAGTTGTCATCGGCCGGGCGGATAATGTGCGGTGCTTTAGGCGATCCGCGCATTATTTGCCACCGATTTTGTGTCGGTCCGTTTCAGGCGGCCGAAGCGGCAACCGGGCCTGCTGTTTCGAACGCGCCGGCCAGCAGCATCGCCTTGGCCTTGGCGCGTGTCAGCTTTCCTGAGGAGGTCTGGGGCAGGGCGTGCGGGGGCACCAGAATGACGGACACATCCACGCCATGTACACGGCGGAATACGTTGGTGGTTTCGGTGCGCAGGGCCTCTCGACCTTCCGGCGTGGTGGCGCGACACTGGATGAGGGCGACGATCCGTTCCTCGTCCTGTTCCTGAAGCGAGAAGACCGCCACGTCGCGCGAGCGCAGGCCGCCCACTTCGGTCTCGGCGCACCATTCGAGGTCCTGTGGCCAGATATTGCGGCCGTTGATGATGATCAGGTCCTTGGCGCGACCAGTAATCACGATCTGTCCGTCGAGCATGTACCCAAGGTCGCCGGTGTTCAGCCAGCCTTGGGGGTCGAGCACCCGCGCCGTTTCGGCGTCCATGCCGAAATAGCCACGCATCAGGCTCGGTCCGCGAACGAACAGCGTGCCGACACGGCGGTCGGGCAGGGGATTGCCGTGAGGGTCTCGGATTTCGGCTTCATGATCGGGCAGCACGCGTCCGCACAGGACGAAAGTGCGCAGGGCATGCGACGGGTCGTTCGACGCCATCGCAACACCTTCGTGCTCCAGCGTGCGCAAGTCGACGGTATCGGTGTGGATGCCAGACGCAAGCGGCGCGAAGCTGATGGCGAGCGTGGTTTCGGCCATGCCGTAGCTGGCCACGAACGCGCGTGCGTCGAAACCCGATGCCTCGTAACGTTCGGCGAAGTCTTCCAGGATATTGTGGCGGATCATGTCGCCGCCGATGCCGGCGATACGCCAGCACGATAGGTCAAAGGTGGCCGATGTGGCACGCCGGGCACACAGTTCGTATCCGAAGGACGGGCTGTAGGAGATCGTGCCGCGATTGCGGCTGATCAGGTCGAGCCAGACATGGGGGCGGCGGGCGAATTCGCGTGTCGGCAGCAGGTCGACGGTGAGCTGGCACGTCAGCGGCGTGAGGAAAAAGCCGACGAGGCCCATGTCGTGGTAGAGCGGTAGCCAGGACACGCACCGGTCGCCGTCCTCGCGCACCTGAAGGCCGTCACGCGCGATGGCGCGGGCGTTGGCCATGCCGGAGCGCTGCGTCACGGCGATACCCATCGGAAAGCGCGTGCTGCCGGACGAAAACTGAAGATAGGAGAGGTCGTCGTCGCCGATCTCGGGCAGCGCGATGTCGGCGTCGGGCAGGGCGAGAAGCGTCTCGGGCGAACCCGCGAACGCGAACGTCCCGGCGGCCGCGATCTCGCTGGTCCAGCCGCCGATCAGGGACGGGACCACTACGGCGCGCGCGCCCGCGCTGGCGATCATTCCGTGGAGGGTCGCGATATAGCCCTCCTTCCCGCCGAATGCGACGGGCAGCGGCAGAGGCGCGGGCACCAGGCCCGCATACTGGCAGCCGAAGAAAATGCGAGCGAAATCGCCATCGCTTTCGGCGATTATGGCGACGCGATCGCCCCGTTCGAGCCCGAGCGCGAGAAGTTTACGTGCAACTTCACGCGCCTGGGTGCGTAGTTGCGCATAAGAGAGCGCTTCGAGCAGCTGCCCCTTGCCGGAATAGATGTTGAAGCCAGACGTTCCCTGCGCCGCGTAGTCCAAAGCGGCCGTGAAAGTGGGGAAATCGCCAAGGCGCCGACGCAGGCCGGAGGAGGCAGGTGTGGGTGTCGCGTTCATGTGAATTGTGTTTGTCTTTCCAAGAGGCACGCCCGGATACGCGTGGGTGGCCGGGGTTCGCGGGGATGAGGTCAGGAAGCGTTCAACGCGGTCTCTCGCAGGTAGTGGACGATAGCGTCTGCACCTACGGGAGCGGTTGGACCTTCATCCTCAAACTCGAAAGTCTCGCGTATATACTCTCTCTGCCGCTGAAGGAACTGCGGTTGTGCGATGAAAGCACGTTCCAGCGCCCAGTCCAGACGGTCGACGTCCGTCAGAACCTGCCCCAGGTTCCAGAACTGGTAGTTCGGATTGTCTTCCCAGTCCTGCGCATGACTGTTCAGGAACAGGCACGGGCGCGGCTTGATCAGGAACTCGGCGATCTGGCTGCTGACATCGCCGAGATAGAGGTCTGCGGCACGCGTGTATGTCATGTCTATACTGCGTGTACTGCCGGGATCGATGATCATGTGACCATGCTTGGCGTAGCGGCGCATGATCCTGCGCCCCAGTTCCCGGTTCTGATCGAACAGACGATAGTGCGGCGCGAAGATAACGTTGAAACGCGTCTGCTCGGCAAAAAAATCAAGCGTATCAAGACCGAAACGCGGCCACGACGACAGGGCGCGGTTGAAATGCGGGTTATACAGAATCGTCGGCCGCGTATTGTCGAACAGTTGGGGCGGCCGGCTTTCCATGCGCTGCACCATGTCGAACTTGGCATAGATGCCGGTCACGTAGTGCCCGGGCCGCAACGAGCCGTCGGCCAGCAGGCGGCGTTCGACCTTGCGGCCAGACAGCAACACGAAGTCAAATTCACGGACGTCGCGGGCGAACCCTATGGCACGGTCTCCGGCGCCATGACGCGTCCAGATCAGCCGTGGGCCGCGCAAACCCATGCGCCGCAGGTAGAGGGAGGTCCGCTCCGGCACCACGATGGCCTGAAATGAAGAGAAATATTTCTTGTTCATCGCGAGCGACAGAATCTTGCTCAGCGCGTTCGGTCCATGGGTCTCGACCCGCTTTCGCAGCACGGACGGGAGTCGCAGAAGGTCGAACTGCACATTGGTGTCCGGGTAAAACGACGCGAGATAGCGCGCATAATCCAGGTGTGCCTGGGTCGTGCAGGCAATATGGATCTGCGTATTCGGGTGTCGTCCCGCCATTTCCATCGCTATCGGAAGCGAGTGCAAGGTCTGATGGGGCTGGGCAATATAAGGAAAGACTATCCGCATTTCGCGTCTACGAGGCCGATCCTGAGTATGCACCTGATCTATTACGCAATTGATAAACAAGGCAGAATTGCAGAACGATCAACGCAAGGGTGGAAAAGGCAGTGGCAGGTCCGATGCCCCCGAGGCCATACCAGTCGATCATCAAGGCCAAAGTGGGGAGAAAGAAAAGCAGGTTGATGCTTCTCGCCGCGATTGCGGCCCCCGCCCGGCGCATGGTGATCAGCAGCGGCTCCAGCGGCATTCCCCATATAGTAATCACTTCGGCGACGAGAAGCCAGAGCATGACCCCGAGCGCCTCGGGGCCGCGCGGGCCGATCATCAGACGCAGCAGCACGTCGCCTAGGCAATACGCCAGTACGAGCAAGATGCATCCCGCGCCCCCGGCGAGCAGCGCGATCTGCGTCGCGAGCCGGTAAAGTCGTGTTGTTGCCCGGTCACGCCACAGGCGCGCCATTTCCGGATAAAGCGTCGTCTGCACCAGTGTCGCTGGTTTGGCGATCCCGGTGGCGACCTGGTTTGCAATTCGGTAATAGCCGGCGTCGGCCGGTCCCAGCATGCTCCCGACCACCAGCGTACCGACGTGACTGAACGCCTGAGCGAGGGTGGAATTCAGGTTCGTGCTGATCGCGAACCGCCAGATTCCGGGGAAGTCGCGCCCTATATGATTGAGAAATACGTCGCGCAGAGTGTCGTTAAAATGGCTCAGCAGCCCCTTTGTCAGGTTGCGTGCTGCCAGCACACGCCACGCCTGCGTCAGAAACACCGCCGATGCACAGCATTCCGCCACGATCCAGACGGCGATCATGGAGTACAGACCGCCGTGGAGCACCCAGAGTGCGAGAGTGCCAACCAGGCGCACCGCAGTCGCGGTGACACCTTGCACAGAGATAAGATCGAAGCGGTTGAGTACGCGTAATACGCCCATCGGCGTGGCGGACGCCATAAACAGGATCGCCACGCAGTAGATCTGCCCAACCGTGCGGATATCGGATGGCCAGCCGAGCAGACCGGAGGCGAACGTCGCCACCAGAAGCCCGACCGCGCCTCCGGCCAGCCCTCCAAGGATGTCGAGGCAGAGGCTGAAGCGCACGATACGCTGGAAGACCGGGACGTCCCGGTCGGACAGGGGGCGGATACCGTAGTGCAGGACCGTCTGCCACGACTGGAAGTCGACCAGATCAGCGACGCTGCGTGCGAATGCGTACAGCATCACGACGATACCGAAGTCACGCGGTCCGAGAAGGCGTATGGCCAATGACGTATGCAGAAGGGCCATTGGCGCGTTCGCGGCGCGACCGCCGAGCAACAGGCGGAGATTGCGAAGGATCCGATGCAGTCCGTCGGAGTGCCGGAGTTGGTCGAGCGGGTCGGGCTGCGCGTCGCCGACGGGTGTCCGGTTTTGGGCCATCGGTAGGCTTCGTCTCTCGATCGATGGGGGCCAAAACGCGCGACTATCGTTCGCCGTCCCGGCCACGTCGTGGTTACAGGCGGAAGCATATAAGGTGACGCCGCCAGTTTGCTAAGATGAACAGCCACATTTTGAGCGCTGGGAAAAAAAGTGAGATTTTTTCGTGGTGTGGTGTTGACGGGTATGATGGGTGGGGGGTATATCCCCGTTCACCGCTTCGGGGGGCTCTGAGGAGCTTGACTTCACCGGGGTTGGTGATCTAGGGTTTTCGGCCTTTGGTTGATCCTTAGGGTTCTTTGACAATTGAATCTGTTGAGGAAGGGATATGTTGGCGGCGTCCTTTCACTGGTTGGACTGAGGTCTGATTGGTGGGTTGGTTTGGATTTTTGTTCCGAGCTGAT
>NZ_JABXXR010000078.1 GCF_013376175.1 Ameyamaea chiangmaiensis | reverse complement strand
GCTTTGTTCTCATGGTCGCTGGCGTCGGCGACTGCGCCGTGCAACGCGGCCAACTGCGTCGCTTCGAGCATGCCGGCTTCGATATTTCCGAATGTCTCCGTCCCTTCCGGTGGCCAGCACTGGCGGTCAGCTGCCTTCACGAGTCGTTAATAACAGCGGCTTACCATCGAGTCGATGCAATCAATACGTCGGGAGCCGTATAATGTCTGAATATACACAAAAGGAAAATAATGACGAAATTAAATATATTTTCCAAAACCCAAGCTCATCTGGGCCAAACTTTAAATTCAATACAGGAAATGTTGTCTCCGGAATTGAGCAGTTCAATAGTGTATTGCCAAATATTTCTGGATCATATTCTTATGATTGGGATCTGACACAATGGGGGGCTGGTCAATATTTTGATCCATCATCTCCAGACTTAAGTGGTGTGCTGTTCCAGGATACAACTCTAGGCAACCCTATAGCCGTATGGACACAGGGTTCAGCTCTATCATCTAAAGGTAGCTCTAGTTTCGTTGTTTATAGTGCCACAGAGCAGACCGAAGCGTCTTCCGATACTACCCACTTAGAGGGGTATACGTATAGATTTCAAGTTCAGGGCGGAGACTTAAATGATGTTTTTATTCAAACAAGTAAAAATATAGGGACATCCGTCACTTTCGATCATCAAGTTACTTTTTCCGCAAACGAACGTGTTTTAAACGTAACAGGAAGTAGTGGACTTGTTAGTTTCGGAAATAATTTTACCATTGGTTTTAATATGGTTAAACGTATATCTAATGCCCCACAAATGGAGTTTTTTTTACAGTCAGTGGTATATGATTCTCGTGGAGAATCGATTTTACAGGCTGGATATTCAACGTTAAATGGTGCCGCCTCATCAGGTATGATATTTAATATTGGTGACTTGGGGGCATTATCCACTACTTCAAGTTCAAAATTATACGGCTATAATTCTACTGAGGACTTTCTTTCTACAACCTCGACTGATAATTTTTCTTACGTATCTATAGATTTAACTGCCGCAGTGGAACAAGTAATCAGGGTCCTGTCCGCACAAGACCCATCTCATGCAGTCTATTATCAGGATCTTTCTAACTGGAATCTCGGTTCAAGCTATATCGGTGGCGAAAGTGGAAATCTAGGAAATGCCTCTTTATCCAATGTAAGCGCATCATTCGATGTGAACAATGTTTCTATTACCGAAGACGAAAATTCAACACTAACTTATGATCCTTCGTCAAAAAAAATACAATCCGTATCAGGTATTTTGCAGGAAGATAAGCACTCCTATACTACCACCCCCTCCGATGGTAGCTCAAATCTTTTATTAGATGCCGGCGGATCGGCATCTAATGTTCAGACGGTATATAGTTACGGAGCAGATATTCTGACAGTTCAAAGTGGGACTATCGCAGATATCCACGCTCTAGGCGCTACATTAACTTTGGTTCAACAAGGAGGGGGTGCCACTGTAGACGGTAATGCAACAGTAACACTTACAGGTGATGGAACCGTAAATATTGGTGCAATCGAAGGAACAATTTACGATGATATGTCTTCTGGAGTAACTCTATCCGGACAATCCGAAAAAATAATACTTGAGGAATATGCAGGTATTAATATAATATCTGGATCTTCATCAGAAATAGATATGAATAATAATTCTTATTTATCACAAGAAGGAGGCAATTCAAATATAGTATTCGGAAATAGCTCTTCCTCTGCATCCATAGACCTGTCAGCATCCCAATCTACGATTTCTGGATTTGATTCCACCACGTCGACAATATTATTAACAGGCGTTGACAGTGTCAAAAATGTAAAAATATTATATAATGATCAACAAGCAATAATAACTGAATATCAGAAGTCCGGTGAATTATCATTCAATAATTCTGTTGGTTATGGTATTAGTGTCTCAACGGATAGTGATTCCGGAACAATAAAAGTCGAAACAACTAAGGACACAAATGATGTTCCTGCCTACCGCTCTGGGAATGACTTTCAAAGCATAGAAGTTGAAAATTCTTCTCTTTCTGCCATACTGTCAGGTAGTTACACTCAAATTATTGAAGATATGTCTGCAGATTCTTACGTAGATTTAGCAGGATTTAACACGCAAAATGGAATGATTCTGCTAACGCATTTACATAATATTTCAGATGTGCAAATTTCTTATGAAAACGGAAATGCTATTATCGCAGAGAGTGGAAATTCTGGCAAGTTGCTGATAGAAAACACTGACAATGTGTCTCTCATTACTAATGTTGGTAATATAGATTTTTCTCAGCTAGAAGGATCTATTACATTAGCTGTATTATCAACACCTACGCCGCCTTTAACTTCTGCGAAGGCGGCGCCAATAACTACAGTTGACAATGGTGAAAGTAAAATATTTTCCGCTGATAGTGGTAAATACAGTATAGTTATGTCAGGTGGAAATCTTTTTGCAACACTAAATAACCATAGCTACACAACTCTCAAAGAAGACTTTTCCGCCGTATCGCACGCGATCGTTGAGGATTTTACGACTAGCAATGGCATGATACTCGCCACGCAGCTAACATCCTTTAATGATCTCAGCGTTTACTACGGCGATGGAAATGCTGTGATCTCAGGTTCTAATGGGAGCGTTACTCTTCTCAATATCCAGGTTGGATCGGTCGGTTTACTAAGTGATGTTGGTTCGGTGAATTTTTCCGACCTTGTAGGTAGTCGTAGCCTTGCTATTATTGGAACTGCATCGGATAATGGCGCGATAACTATCACGTCAGATGCAACATACAATGCGGCTGCCTCCACCAGCCACTTACTACATGTCGAATCAGGAACGTTAACAGCGGATTTAGTAGATTCTGCTTATAGCACTATTGATATAGATATGACTCAAAAAGCAAACCTTATTTTAAATAACTTTTCGCCCAAAAATGGCGAGATATTGCTTACAGGTGTTAACTCTTCTGATGACCTTCAAGTAAGTTATCATGATCACAACACATATATAAGTAGCTCATCCGGAGCGTCGGTCATTATGACGGGCCACGACAATGTCAGTTTTTTGAGTTCAGTCGGGAATGTAATTTTTTCGGATATGACCGGTCATTCGACTTTGGCTGTGATTTGATATGCAGCGAGAAGAAAACGATGAGATCTTCGATCTGTCCAAGTATCTCGCCAGCGGGGCGCTCCCTCAGCCCCAAATGAGATTCGTCGCCGATCATATCTCGATTAAACAGCCAGTTCTAGAGTCGAAGTCTCCAGCATCAAGGAAATTACTACGTATTAAAGAAAATATCTGTAAAAAATATATTGTCGTGATGGTAACTGACAACGCCAGGTCTTTCTCTAAAGCGGTTCCCCAGCCGAGTGAATAACGTTTCCAAACGCGCCGGGCGGCCGTTCTGCATCCGGCAGGAAGAATTATCTCTTTGCCGGCTCTGATGTCGCCAGAGAGAACATCGCCGACGCCATTACCATTGGCGAAAGCGCCAAACTTTCTGGCCTCAACCCGCACGATCATCTCGCGGACGGCCTCGCCACAATCAACGATCACAAGGACAATCGTCTACACAAACTTTTGCCGTAGAGTTGCCGGGCTATGGCAACACCTTACAAACGGGCAGCAGGATTAACGACACTGCTCAAGCAGCCGGTTACCCCGTGTCGAACGAGGACGCGCTGGAGCATGCCGTGACCGAAATCAAGGAGAAGCGCTCTTCGATCACGCGTTGCAGATCGACCCGTGTCAGTGCTGGATGTAATCTCCCCAAAACGGCTGTCTGAAATTTCCCCAGTTTGACCGAGGACCGTCCTGGCGGGGGCATGCCCCCGCCAGGACGGTCGTTCCCCAAATAACCTGCCTATGCCGACGGAAGGGCGAGCAGGTGATTGGCGTCAGGGAGACTGTGTTGATCCATGAATTGAAACGACAGGGACTGGGTGTCAGCGCGATCGCGCGACAGACGGGCCTGGACCGCAAGACGGTGCGCAGATATCTGGCCCGGGGCATCGAGGCCCCACGCTACAGCCCCCGCGCAGAGAGCGAGCGTATTGCCGAACGCTTTCGTGTGTATTTGCTGGAAAGGCTGGAGACGTATCCTGGACTCTCCGCTCGCCGGTTGCACCGCGAGATCACGCCGATGGGATATGACGGGGCCTATTCGACGCTGACGGAATATCTGCGGCTCGTCAGGCCGCAGGTGCCCAAGGTGTTCGAGCGGCGTTTCGAGACCGCTCCCGGCGAGCAGGCGCAGGTCGATTTCGCTGAATTTCCGGTGACGTTCCTGACCGAGCCGCAGGCGCCGCGCAAAGTCTGGCTTTTCAGCATGGCGCTGGGGAACAGCCGCTGGCTCTGGGGCCGGTTCTGCCCGAACCAGACCCTGGAAACCGTCCTGCGCTGCCATATCGCCGCCTTCGAGGCGATGGGCGGAAGCTGCGCCGAGATCCTCTATGACCGCATGAAAACCGCGGTTCTCGGCGAAGACCCCACGGGCATCGTGACCTACAATCCCTCGTTGGTCGCTCTGCTCGACCATTACGGCAGCGCGCCGCGCGCGTGCCAGCCGTATCGCGCCAAGACAAAGGGCAAGGTCGAGCGGCCGTTCCGGTATATCCGGCAGGATTTCTTCCTCGGGCAGAGTTTTCGTGACCTTGATGAACTCAACGCCCGCTTCGACGACTGGCTGCGCACCATCGCCAATGCCAGGTGTCATGCCACGACCGGTCGTATCGTCGCGGAACATTTCGCCGACGAGCGGCCTCATTTGCGCGCCCTGCCAGCCCATCCGTATGACGCCGTCCTGACGGTCGAGCGCCGCGTCAGCCATGAAGGCATGGTTTCGGTCGGTGGCAATCTCTACAGCGTGCCGGACACCGCCCGGCGCCGTATTCTCGAGATTCAGCATCATCCGATGGAAGTCCGGATCTTCGAGGAGGGCGCCATGATCGCCCGCCATCCGGTGCTGGACGGGCGCAACCAGCGACGCGTCGATCCTGCTCACCGCAAGGCCGTGCCCGTGGCGCGTCAGATCAGAACCCCGCCTGATCGGGCTCATGTCGCACGCCGGCCACTCGCATTCTATGAGGCGGTCGGCCGCAGGCTGGCCACCACACGAACGGGGGACCAGCCATGACACCGGTGACCGAACGCATCCGCCAGAGCCCGGTCCACCTGCATATGGCGCGGGCCCTGGAAACCCTCGACCAGACCCTCGGCCGCCTGGAGCGCGGCGACATCAGCGCGATCGAGGCGATCGACGAACTGCTGGCCGAGGAACTGAGCCTGCGAGAGGGACGGCGCATCGGTGTCGCCCTGCGAACCGCACGCCTCATGCCGATCAAGACACTCGAAAGCTTCGATTTTTCGTTCCAGCCCTCCCTCGAGCGAAACCGGATCATGGCAATCGCCCAGCTCGAATTTATCGCCCGCGCGGAAGTGCTGCATTTTCTGGGGCCACCTGGCACCGGCAAAAGCCACCTCGCCACGGCCATCGGTGTCGCCGCCGTAAAGGCAGGACGCAGCGTCTATCGCTGCACCCTCGCCGAACTGATCGAGGCGCTCGCCCGTGCCGAGCGCGAAGGTCGCCTCGCGGAAAAGATCCGTTTCTATGCCCGGGCCGCACTGTTGATCGTCGATGAGATCGGATACCTGCCGATCACCAGCGGCGGCGCCAATCTGTTTTTCCAGTTGGTCAATGCCCAATACGAAAAGGGATCGATGATCCTGACCTCCAACCGGGGCTTTGCCGAATGGGGCGATGTGTTCGGGGATCCGGTGGTGGCAACCGCGCTCCTCGACCGCCTCCTGCACCATGCCATCGTCGTGCAGATCGAGGGCGCCAGCTACCGGTTGCGTCAACATGCGGACCTGGTGCCGGAACACACCCGGGCCCACGCCAATCTGCCCCCCCCTGCCAAAACGCCGTGGACGGCCACCCAGGAGAGGAACCGACGATCAAGGCCCTGGCTGATCCCCAGAAACCAGAAACTGGGGATTTTTCATCCAGCACTTCTGCGGACTTTTCATCCAGCATTTACAACCCGGAGCCAGCGCAGCACATCTTCACGCTGCCGATTAGGCCCCGCCTCGACCACGCCCTTCAATTCGCTCTGCTGTGCGACACTCAGACAGCAGGCTGGCCCCATATGTTCCGCCGTCAGGCAGCCAGCCTGAAGTTCCTGTCGCCCTACAGTCACCCGATCGGGATGGCCATCTCCAAACTCAAGGCCCATCTCCACCGCGCCGCTGAACGAACACGCGACGGGCTGGGGACAGGATCGGCATCCTTATCGATCAGGTCACCCATGCAGAATGCGCCAACTTCTTCACCGCCACGGATTAGGTGCCGCATCAGAAGGCGCAGGATTTCCCGGACGGGAACTACATCCTGACCCACCCCGACAGTTTCACGCGGTTCGTGTAGGGCGGTCGAATTTGCTTGTCGAATAATGCCGCCGAACGAGTGTTGCGCGGGATGCTCTGGGAAGGCGCGCCCGGATGTTCGCGGGCTCCGATCGTGGCGGCGAACCGGCTGTCGCCATTTGTTCCCTAGAGAGTTTTCCTCTCAATCTGGCTCAGATCCTGCTGCGGTGAAGAAGTTTGCGCATTCTGTGGAGGAGAACTGATCGATCAGTGTGCCGATCCTGTCCCACAGGGCGTCGCGGGTGCGTTCTGCGGCTTTGCGGAGATGGGCCTTGAGTTTGGAGAAGGCCTTCTCGACGGGGTTAAAGTCCGGGCTGTAGGGCGGGAGATAGCGCATGGTCGCCCCTGCCGCTTCGATGGCAGCCTGAACGCCGGGACCTTTGTGAGAACTGAGATTGTCCATGATGACGATGTCACCGGGTCGCAGGTCGGGTATCAGCACGCGATCGACATAGGCTTGGAAGCTGCGACCGTTGATCGCACCATCCAGCACCATGGGTGCCACGATGCCGGTCAGCCGTAACCCGGCGACGAATGTTGTCGTTTTCCAGTGACCATGTGGCACGGCGGAACGCAGTCTCTGGCCGCGCAGACACCGCCCATAACGGCGCGCCATATTGGTGGAAGCCCAGGTCTCATCAATGAAGACCAGTCGTTCCGGATCAAGATCGGGCTGGTCATCGAACCACTCCTGTCGTCGTGTCAGGATATCGGGGCAATCCTGCTCCGCCGCGTGAGCGGTCTTTTTTTTCCATGTGATCTTATGACGCGCGAAGAAACGCCATAGCGTGCCAATTGCGAAGTGATGGCCGTCCTGAGCCAGTCGGGCTCGGATTTCGGACAGGGTCAGATCGTCTTTCTCGGCAATCAGCGCATGAATACGCTCTGCCTGTGCCTCGATCCGGTGAGACAGACGATCCCCGCCACGCGGTCTGGCGGCGGCACTGCCGGTCGTGGCGGCAAGAGCGCACCAGCGCACCGCACTTGCCGGACTGACGCCAAACCGTTCGGCCGCCTGACGACGTGACAGACCATTCGATACGGCCGCAACAACACGTTCGCGGAGATCCAGAGACAATGTGCGTGATGACATCCACAACCGGCCCCCATCCCGGCTGTCATCTTGAATCAGATCACAATAACTTTGGGAATCCCTCACGATTCATTCAGCGCAGAAAACGCTCTAATCGTCACCGCCAGGCTCAACGACAGCGACCCGCAAGCCTGGCTCGCCGATGTCCTGCCGTAGCACTGGAACGCGGCGCACTCAGACCGTCATATCCAACGGCCAAATCAATCGGATCGCCTTCCGTTGAACGAGCTTTGCGATAGAAAACTCACCATCTCCTCGTCGTTCCACACGGTAAAGACCAATATCACGATACTGTGGTAGCCTTTATCACCTCGGTGCTGCTCCAACGCCGGAATATGGCCGTCATTTTAACGTGCCTGAGGTAAGACGTAAAAAAAATCATTTTGTAAAGAAACTTAAATAATAATGTAAATTACGCTTATTGTTTATACTGATTTATATAGATTATATATCTACAATAGCCTAACAATCTCCAGCGGCTATGCCAACGAGTTCTCGATCGGAAGGAAGAAGATCGATTACAGTGACATTTAAAGCATTAGAAATCCTAATGAGTTCCTCAGGCTCAGGTCGTAGTAGTCCGGTTTCGATTAGCTTCAACCTTCCAGAGGCGAGAGAGGCAAGCTCTTCCAATGCGTCTGGAGATATCACTTGCCTGACGCGGACGTCCGCCACCTTCCGGCCAATAAGACTTGTGATGGCTGCTCTGCTATGAGCAGACATACCCCTATTAAGAGTCATTCTCTTTGCTCCTCATACCAATCCGTATCCACCGGAAAATCTGCCCTGACGCGGGTAAACGCCCTCGATCTCAAATGTTTCATCACCTACCCAGTGCTAGGCTGGTTTAACGTTTCACTAGCAACATAAAAATTTGTGTTTTTTTTGACAAAACGTACTTTACTGTTAGGGCAGTTTGGGTTTCTATTAAGTTCGCTATTTACAAGACGTTACAACAATGAATTTTAAATTTTTTTGTCGTTCGACCCCTTGGGAATTTAAAAATGCTATCGAATTTGACGTTTTATGCCATGCTGCAACGGGCAAACAGTTTGCACAGACAGAAAAGACTGGAAGAGTTAGTAAGCCTTATAGATGAAATATATGCCGTCCTTGACGGGAGAGAAAGTGACGGAGAGAACATAATAGACACACCGATAATCACAGAAGCTTCTGTTTCATAGATAAGCGTAATTCAATATCACATCGATCACAAATGGCTCATTAATTTAATGAAAAAATTAGTGTATAATTGTTTCAATTGTAATTATTATGAACGGTTATTAAAAATGTGAGTTATATTCGGGGTCTGGTTTGACAGTGCGGCGGCCCGGTGGGCTGGTAGTGAACGTGCAGGCTCGGACTTTTTCAAAGAACAGGCGGATTGGTCGTGGATGGTCCTGTCTTGCGCAGATGTCTGGCAAGCAAGGAATTTGCAGTATGTTTGGGCTTGTTAGGCGAATGAATCTGGTGTCATGCCTATGAGGCTGGTGTGGCGCCAGATGGCATTCTAGTCAGCGCGCCAAGCCTCAATGACCGAGCGGACGTGGGTGAGGTATCAGAACAGATGCTCGTTAAGGCGCTCGTTCCGCAACAGGCCGTTGAAGTTCCCGACGAACCCGTTCTACTGCGGCTCGGCCGGTACGATATAGTGCCGCAGCACCGGCCGTTTTTCCAGTCGAGCCATGATCGCGTTCGAGGTCCTCTCGGTGCTATTGTCGCTGACGATCATCATAGGAAAGATGCGAGGTTTCCTGATCCGGTCGTATTCCCTAATGACGACGTATCCGCCACCTGCGCCAAGGCAACGCGTGTGTAGTCGTCCGCAACCGTCAATGCCGAACCTCCGTTGCACCTTGAGGCATCTCATCCTTCATCACTATAGAGAAACGAAAATTCGGGGTCCCTTTCGGGAGGCATCTCGTCGTGATCGGCCCGACACATTGCGTCGTTGTTACCAAGGGCGCCGGAGACCGTCCACTGCCCCGCCACCCGGTCGATGTGTTCCGCGACAGAAGACGTGCGAGCGATCAACCCCACCCGCTCCGCTGCTTGCCAATCACAATTAGCCATAGCTATCTCCTCAACATGTATTCGAGCACTATCTAAAAAAAGTTAAAGATTTATGATCGTCGGAACCTAAGAGTCCGTTTAAGGCTGGTCATGGGGACAATGTTGCGGAGCACGAGCGGCAGGATGGTGATGTTGGCGGGGAAATCGAGTTTCGAACTGGTATGCCACCCTGCCTGATCGACGATGAGGAGGGCGTGAGCGCCCGGCGCTACGGCCTGCGAAATCTCGTCGAGATGCCGGTTCATGGCGTGGAGGTTGCACCAGGGCAGGACGAAGGCCGCTCCCTTACCTAGCGCCGGACAGATCGCTCCGAAGATCCAGGCCGAACGTGTGCGCTGATCGCAAGGCGCGCGTGGACGGGTGCCGCGTCTGGCCCAGCGGCGCGTCAGCTTCGTTTTCTGGCCCACCCTCGCCTCGTCGCCCCACCAGAGTTCGATGGCCTTGCCGGGGTGCCGGACCCGGATCGCGGCTATGACGTCGGGGAAGCTTTTTTAAAAATGTCCTGGACCTCGGGATCCTGGGCATGGTGCCGGGGGCGTCCCGTCAGAAGGCGGAAGTCGAGGCTCCGGATAACGGCGCTCAGCCGGCTGCGCGAAAGAGAGACGCCGAATTCCTCATAAAGCCATTGCCCCAGATCAACCTGCCGCCAGCGCACCACCCCATGCACGGCAGCGATCGGGCCGTCCTCGATCCGGCGCATCAGGGCTTCCAACATGGCGGGGGTCAGGCGGGGAACGACACCGCCGCCATGATGATCCCGCACGCCATCCTGGCCCTCGGCGTTGAAACGCACCACCCAGTCCCGCACAATCTGCCGATCCGTCCCGGCCAGTCGGGCCGCATCTCCGCGTGAAGCACCATCGTAGATCGCCTCCAGCGCCAGAAGCAGACGCGCCTGGTCCGCATGTCTCGTTGTCCGCGCCAGCGCACGCAGTCCCGCCGCATCATAATCCTCACGCAACGCTAACGCCCCGCTCATTCAGATGCCTCCCGCCCGGCTCGGCATCCGGTGAATCGCAGGTCGCTCCAGAACGATACCGTTAGGCAATCACATATAAGTCAGGGCGCAGCGGAGTTGTTATAGAGACCTGTGCGCGGGTGGTGGATTTCTCGGACGAATGGTGATTCTCTTTTGGCTGGTATTGAGTCAGGAGAGGGCGATGGCGCACCGACTGATTGGTCAGGACTGTC
Organism: Ameyamaea chiangmaiensis; assembly: GCF_013376175.1. GTDB lineage: Bacteria > Pseudomonadota > Alphaproteobacteria > Acetobacterales > Acetobacteraceae > Ameyamaea > Ameyamaea chiangmaiensis. The sequence goes on along the minus strand of NZ_JABXXR010000078.1, from coordinate 1,942 downwards.
TTGTGTTTTCACGGTCCGATCGCAAGCCGTCGTCACTGTATGAGATTGAAAAGCTGATCGATTGGCGACCGGTGGCGGCCCTGCTGGCGCAGGTTTATCCCGCGCCGAAAGGCGAAGCAGCCTTGCCGCCGCTTGCGATGTTCCGTGCGATGCTGCTTGCGGTCTGGCACGATCTCTCGGACGTCAGGCTGGCTGAAGCACTGGATGATCGGGCATCCTTTCGCCGGTTTTGTGGATTTTCCGCACAGGAAACGACACCGGAGCGCACGGCGTTCGTGCAGTTCAGACGCGAACTGGCCGCCCACTCGCTCGACCAGGCCTTGTTCGAGGCGGTGACGGCTCAGTTGAAAGCGCGTGCGATCCGGATCAAGACCGGCACGATCGTCGATGCGACGATCATCGCAGCGCAGACGGAACGTGACGACGAGGCACGATGGGTCAAGCACAAGGGCCGCAAGGCCGTGCATGGTTATAAGGCCCATGTCGGCGCCGATGCCACGACGGCTCTGGTCGAGCGGATCTCGATCACGCCAGCCAATATCAACGATGGGCGCGCGGGTCCGGATGCCGTGCCCGACGATCCTGGCGAGGTTTTTGCTGACAGCGCCTATCGCGGGGATCATTTCCGCGATGCCGTCCGGTCGAAAGGCGGCACGCTCCGCGTTGCCGCAACAGCAATGTGGGGACGTGACGAACGGGAAACACTTGCCAGGTTGAAGGCCTGGAACGACGCCGTCCATCGGACCCGGGGCCGAATCGAGAAGATCTTCGGCACTTGGAAACGAAGTTACGGCCTTCGCCGCATGCGATGGCAAGGGCTCGCCAAGGCCGCCATCCAGATCCACGTCACAGCCATCGCCTACAATCTCAGACGGACCCTCACCATCCTCGCCTTCGCCGCGTGACGGGTCGGCGACCGCGTCAGTCATGCAACGCGCTGTGTCAACGTGACAAATACGAAGAAGATGTTGACCAATAAATCGGTTTTCTCGATAGACACAGATGGCCACAGCTAAATCTACCACCCGCGCACAGGTCTCGTTATAAGCGCCCAATGCCTCACATCAGGGCCGAGTAGTGATCCCGTAGCTTCTCTGCCCTCGTCATCAGCCAGATCCTCCCTCGGCGAAAGAAACAGAGACTAAGCCGTTCGTCACCTAACGCACGAGTCAGTGACTGTGCTCTTTGGTGCCAAAGGTGTCCAATTCTGAACGAAGCCCTATGGGGCATAAGGATTGGACCAGCCTTCTCGAGGCTGACGAAATTCAATCGATGGCTTTTCGATGTCTCCATGGGAAAAGGATAACAATCGTACCTTTCTTCATCGGAGTATTAATGCCTCCTTAACTTCATCAAGTTAAAAACAAACAATGTCCCAACGAGTGGGAGATTGTGTGCCTCGCAATAACCTCCCCAAAACGTGAGAAAAACCAATAGAGGATTAGTGAATATAACCAACAGGAGCACAAATATATAATATATATTTATTTTATTAATAATTCGTTGAATTTTATAATAACTACAGGAATTTATATGACTGTTCTAGAAAAATTTAGGTCCCTCCTAAAAAAATCGGACTATCTTAGCCGCGATATTTTTACAGATGATTTACAGGAGACTATCGACGAGATATACAATCTTCTCGAAGATATTATTTTATTTGGAACTAACATTCCCTGCGATTCTGAACCAAACAGATCTGTTTCTAGTCATTTCAGACCAGTATTCACAATATTTAATTGCGCTGACATACACAATATATATTTTAGCAACAAAAATACCCTCAATAATTAAATAACAATTTTATTTATTATATTTTATATTCCTGGAATGAATATTTGGAAGTTAGGTTCATATGTAATTATCTGAGTATCTTGCCACTGTTTGCTCTGAGCGCTATCGAGCCTTTGCAGCTGACAATTGCATGCTGTAACGTTTTTGG
>NZ_JABXXR010000077.1 GCF_013376175.1 Ameyamaea chiangmaiensis | reverse complement strand
CAATACGGCGTCGCGGAGCGTCGCGCGAGGCCCGGATGCGGGGGCAGGGCACTTTGGGCGGCGAAGGGATCTGGCGGGACGTCCTGCTCGATCGAGTCCGTGTCGGCCCAGGGCAGGCTTTGCAGGGGCAGCCGAAAGCCGATCGGCGCGTCGCCGGGCACGAGGAAAAGCGTCTCGCCCCGCATGAACCAGCGGCCTGACTGCCAGCGCCGGACGCCGTCACGCTCCACCACGCGCAGCGGCAGGACCGAACCGGACTCCCGGCTCAGCCCGCGCCCGAACACGCGCGCCAGACGCTCACGCTCCAGCGGGTCGGCGAGATGGGATTTTTCGGCCAGCACGTTGGCGGGCAGGCGATGCTCTTTCCAGAGATAGTAATGAACGTCCTCGAAGCACGGCGTGCACAGTTCCTCGTTGACGCCCAGACGATCGGCCAGCGCCCGGCAGAAGCGCCGTGCGTCGTGTTCGGTCGCGGTATCGACGTCATCGTCGGATGCCAGCAACGCGGGATTGCGCCAGACCGGCTGCCCGTCCGGCCGCCAGTGGCAGTGCAGCGCCCAGCGTGGCAACTGCTCGCCCGGATAATGCTTGCCGAGTTGATGCTGGATCGCCGCCCCCTTCGACCACAGCGGCACCAGTCGGCGCAGCAATCGACCGGCGTAGGCCCGCTTGGTCGGACCGAGCGCCTCGGTGTTCCATTCGGGCGCGTCCATGTCGTCGGCGGCGATGAATGTCGGCTCGCCCCCCATGGTCAGGTGCACGCCCTGCGCCGTCAGATCGGCGTCGACCGCGCGGCCGGCGGCCAGAATGCTGTTCCATGTGGCATCGCTGTAGGGACGGGTGGTGCGGGGACTTTCGGCGATGCGCGTGACGTCCATCGCGACATCGAACGTCGTCTCGCACTCATCGACACCGCCCGAGATCGGCGCGGCGGAGGCCGGCTCGGGTGTCGCGGCCAGCGGGATATGGCCTTCGCCGGTCATCAGGCCGGAGGTGGCGTCCAGGCCGATCCAGCCCGCGCCGGGCAGATAGACCTCCGCCCACGCGTGCAAATCTGTGAAGTCGGCCGCCGGCCCTTCCGCGCCGCCGTCACGCGGCTTTTCGTCCGCGGTCAGCTGGATCAGATAGCCGGATACGAACCGCGCGGCGAACCCTAGGTGTCGCAGCAACTGGACCAGCAGCCACGCGCTGTCGCGGCATGAGCCTCTACCCCCCGCGAGCGTTTCTTCCGGCGTGAACACGCCCGGCTCCAGCCGCACGACATAGGTCACGCGCTCCTGGATCGCGCGGTTCAGGCCGACCAGCATGTCGATCGTGCGCTGTGCTTCGGCGGGATGCGCGTCGATCAGCGCCTGCAACAGCGGGCCCGGTGCCTCCGTGCGGCGATAGGGTGCGAGTTCCTGTTCGAGGACGGGATCGTAGGCGAACGGCCACGTCTCGGCTTGGGGTTCCAGGAAAAAATCAAACGGGTTGATCGTCGCCATGTCCGCGACCAGGTCGACGGTCACATCGAAGTGCGTCACCCGTTCGGGGAACACGACACGCGCCTGCCAGTTGCCCGACGGATCCTGCATCCAGTTGATGAAGTGACCGGCGGGCTCGATCTTCAGGGCATACGACAGGACGGGCGTACGCGCATGGGCGGCCGGCCGCAGCCGGATCGTCTGCGGACCAAGGCTGACCGGCCGATCATAGGAATAGCGTGTATGATGTGTCAGCGCGACATGCAGCGTCATGAACCGTATTTCCCGGAACTATCGGAACCGAAACTATCCTGTGCGCGGCGGGGTTTGCCAACTGGTCTTTTGCGACGATCCTCATGGGGGCATGCGGCACGGCCGGGCGGCAGCCGGGCATGAAAAAAGGGAGCAACCGAAGATGCTCCCTTTCTGGACTGCCAACGGTGTCTCCCGCGACGGTTCAGAGCTTCTCGACCTGACTGTATTCGAGATCGACCGGCGTTGAGCGACCGAAGATCGACACGCTGACCTTGAGGCGCGATTTCTCTTCGTCGACTTCCTCGATCGTTCCGTTGAACGACGTGAACGGGCCGTCGGCGACGCGAATCTGCTCGCCGATCTCGAACGTGACGGAGGAGCGGGGGCGATCCACGCCTTCCTGCGCCTGCTTCATGATGCGTTCGGCCTCGGCCTCGGTGATGGGCGACGGCTTCGTACGGCTGCCGAGGAAGCCCGTGACCTTGGGCGTATCCTTGACCAGATGCCAGGCCTCGTCGGTCAGCTCCATCTTCACCAGCACGTAGCCGGGAAAGAACTTCCGCTCGGAACTGGTTTTCTGGCCGCGACGGACCTCGATCACCTCTTCATGCGGGACGAGCACCTGGTCGATGTGATCGGCCAGACCTTTCTGCTCCGCCTGCTCCTTGATGTGCTGGGCGATCTTCTTTTCAAATCCCGAATAGACGTGGACAACGTACCAACGTTTCGCCATGTCCCTCAGCCCCCCAGTCCGAACAGTTCACGCACGCCAAGGCCGATGACCTGGTCGACGACGAAGAAGAATATGGATGTCAGCGCCGCCATGCCGAGCACCGCCGCTGTGGTCTGCAGCGTCGCGCGCCGTGTGGGCCACGTCACGCGGGCCGCTTCGGAGCGCACTTCCTGCAGAAACTTCATCGGACTGACCGACACGGGACACCCTTCACATCGACTTGGATCGCCGCCGGACGCCCTCGCGTAATGCGCGGACGCGGCCGCGAGCCGCATTGCAACGCCCCGCGCCGTTACCGACCGACCGTGATCATCGGAAATCCGACCGGGATCGATCTGGCAGGGGTGGAGGGTCTCGAACCCCCAACCTCCGGTTTTGGAGACCGGCGCTCTAGCCAATTGAGCTACACCCCTGCGATCGGCACCTGTGGCGTCGCCTCCGATAGCGCGTTCGCGCCCCGCAGGACAGCCGCCAAGACCCGGCGCAGGTGGCGGAAAAGAATATGCCGGCGCTCCAAAGTCAAGGGGGCAGGTGACGGAATGTCCGGCCCTTATGAATTTTGGCGGCCGGCCGCTCATGCCGGGTTGCGTCCGCCCGCCCATCGGCGTTAAACATCGCGCCGATGGGCGGGCGTAGCATAGTGGTAATGCAGTAGCCTTCCAAGCTTCTGAGGAGGGTTCGATTCCCTTCGCCCGCTCCATCCGCTCCCCCCGACGCTTCCGGTCCGCGGCGATACGCACACCGTGATGGCGCCGTTGGCGGACGCCAGGTCCGGAACCCCATGACCCGTCACCCGATTCGTCCGCATGTCGTCCTGCTGACATGCTGTCTGAGCCTGTTCATCGTGATGATGGACGTGACGATCATCAATATCGTGCTGCCGTCGATCCACCGGGCATTCGGTGGTCCGCTCGCCACGCTGCAGTGGGTCGTGGATGCGTATTCGCTGGTCGTGGCGTCCGGCCTGATGCTGGGTGGTGCGCTGGCGGACCGTTTTGGTCGACGCCGGATTTTCATGACCGGCCTCGTGATGTTCTCGATCGGCTCCGTGCTGTGCGGTCTCGCCTGGGATGCCGTCACGCTTGTGCTGGCCCGGGCCGTGCAGGGGGTGGGGGGTGCCATGCTCAACCCCGTGGCGCTGTCCATCATTTCCTCCGTGTTCCGGGAGCCAGTGGCACGCGCGCGGGCGATCGGCGTGTGGGGCGCGATGTCGGGCGTCGCTCTTGGAGTCGGGCCGCTGGTGGGCGGGGTGTTGACGGCCAGTGTCGGCTGGCGCGCGGTGTTCTGGGTCAATGTGCCGATCGGTCTCGCCGCATGGACGCTCAGCCGTCTCTTTATCCCCGAATCGCGCGCCGAACGCCCGAGACCCATCGATGTGCCGGGTCAATTGACGGCCGCGCTCGTGCAACTCTGTGTGATCGCAGGTCTGATCGAATGGCCCCGTCACGGCGCCGACGGCCTGGTCGTGGCGCTGTGTGTCGGCGCGGCATCGTCGGCGATCGGATTCGTGGTCGTGGAGCGGCGGGTTCGCGCGCCAATGATCGATCTGGCGTCCTTTCGGTCCTTGCCGCTGGTCTCCGCGCTGCTGACGGCCATCTGCGTGTTCGCGATCTTCGGTGGGTTCTTGTTTCTCAACACGCTCTATCTTCAGGACGTGCGCGGCCTGACGCCGCTCCGCGCGGGGCTGTGCACGGTCCCGGCGGCCGTCGGCATCGTGGGCGGGGCCGTTCTGTCCGGGCGTCTGCTGGGTCGGTTCGGTGCGCGCGTGCCGTTGCTCGTCTCGGCCTTTGGTCTGGCGACCGGTCTTCTGGTGTTGCTGGTCGTCGGGCCCGCGACGCCGTGGGCTGTCGTCTTCTCGGCCTACGGCCTGTCCGGCCTGGGATATGGAATGGCCAACGCCCCGATCACCAACGCGGCGATCGGCGGCCTGCCGCCCGAGCGCAGCGGAGTCGCAGCTGGCATGGCCTCGACCAGCCGCCAGATCGGGGCGTCGCTGGGGGTTGCCGTCAGCGGCAGTCTGATCGCATCGGCGACCACGGCCGGGGCCATGGTCGCGGCGTCCCACACCATGTGGCGCCTGTCGCTGGGGCTGGTCGGCGTCATGGTCGTTCTGGCCTGCGCGGCGGGCATGAAACGCCCCCCTGCGGGCGATTGAGGGTCGTATCTCCCCGACCATGCTCTGGCATTCGGCGCGAGAGTCTGGTTATCTGAGCGCCATGTCCACCGCCGTAAAAACGAACAAGAAAAAGACGGGCAGGGCGGCAGGCGACACCGGGGTTCAGACGTCGGTCTCTCCAGCGCCGACCCGTACACGAAACCGACCGGTCGACACCCGTCCCACGATCCGCGATGTCTCGGCTCTGGCCGGGGTGTCGCGCATGACGGTATCGCGCTTCTTGCGCTCGCCGGAGGTCGTGCAGGAAGAGACGCGGCAGATCGTCGCGCGCGCGATCGACGAACTCGGCTACGTACCCGACCGGGCGGCCGGTGCCCTGTCCACCCGGCGCAGCGGCTTTGTCGGGCTCATTGTGCCCACCATCACCAACACCAATTTCGCTCAGGCCGCACGCGGGCTGACCGACATGCTGCGCCGTGACGGGTTCGAGGTGCTGATCGGCTACACCGATTACGACGACGCGGTGTTCCTGCGGCATGTGAAGGCCATGCTGGCCCGTCGGGCGGAGGCGCTTGTGCTGCCGAGCGGGCCCCGGCCGGTCTCCCTTCAGCGTCTGCTCAATCGCGAAACCATTCCGCTGGTGGAAATCGCCGGTCTGCCGACCCGTCCTCTGGACCGGGTCGTGGGCTATTCGAATCGGGCGGCGGGACGGCTGGCGGCGGAATACCTGATCGGACTCGGCTATACGCGGATCGGTGCGATCGGTGCGGCGGGCGAGGGGACGGCACGCGATCACCGCGGCGGCCGACGCATCGATGGTTTCCGCGATGCGCTGCTGGAGGCGGGCCTGTCCGACGAATGGGTTCTGCGCCAGGGCGACCCGCCAGTGTCGTTCACCCATGGCGCCCGCACCATGGGGAACCTTCTGGATCGTGCTCCTGGGCTGGAGGCCGTCTTCGCCGTGTCCGATCTCGTGGGTGTTGGTGCGATGATGGAATGCCGGCGCCGTGGCATCGACATTCCACGCGATCTCTCGTTGATCGGCTTCGGCAGTTTTGAGATCGGGCGCGAGGTGGTGCCGTCTCTGACGACGGTGGGGGTCGATTACCGGGCGATGGGCGAGCGGGCCGGGCGCATGCTGCTCGACGTGCTGGGTGGCCGGGGCGAGACGGACCGGGTCGTGGATGTCGGGATGCAACTGGTGGTGCGCGAGACCACGACGGCGGCACGCAGGCCTGCCACCACGCGCGATGTCACGGTCGCAGAGACCGCGCCGTGACTCGATATTCTCCGGCAATGCTGCCACAGTGCCGGTTGCATGGCCCGGAGCGGGATGCTAAAGCCCGCGCCGGGTGGCCGGGACGCATGAAAGCGGGCTGTTACGGCCCGGTAAGTCGTTCATGACGCAGGATGGAAAGAACCGGACCTTGGGTGCTGATGCCACGACGACAGGGATGAATGCCGCTGCAGGCGTCCCCCACGGTATGGCCGCGCGTTACGCGATTGCCCTGTATGATCTCGCTGCCGATCGGCATGCTCTCGATGAGGTTCTGGCGCAGGTGCAGGCCCTGCAGGGGCTGATCGACGGCAGCAAGGACCTTCGTGCCTTTCTGTCGGACCGGACGATTGCGCCGACGGATGCGGCAAAGGCCATGCAGACGATTCTCGAGCGTGAGGGGTTCGGCGAACTCGTGCGCAATTTCGTAGGTGTCGTGGCGGCCAACCGTCGCCTGTCGCGCCTGCACGCTATCCTTGCCGCCTTCTTTGCCGTTGTGTCCGCCCGTCGGGGCGAGATCACGGCCGACGTTGCGACGGCACAGCCCCTGACCGATGTGCAGCGCATTCAGCTGCGCGCTCGTCTCGCGGACGCCGGTTATTCCCAGGTTGCCATTCACGAACGCGTCGACGAGTCGCTTCTTGGCGGTCTGGTCGTGAGCATCGGCGCCCGTCGCTACGACACAAGCCTCAAGGGTCGTCTGACCCGCCTGAACAACGCCATGAAGGGAGCCGCGTGATGGAAATCCGTCCCGCCGAGATTTCGGATATCCTCAAGCAGCAGATCGCTTCCTTCGACACGGGCGCTGATGTGGCCGAGACGGGCACGGTCCTGTCGGTTGGCGACGGTATCGCCCGCGTCTTCGGTCTGCAGAACGTCATGGCCGGCGAAATGGTCGAGTTTCCGGCCACCGGCCAGCGCGGCATGGCCCTAAACCTCGAAGCCGACAATGTCGGCGTCGTGATCTTCGGCGACGACGTCGGCATCCGCGAGGGTGACACCGTCTCGCGTACCGACACGGTGGTCGAAGTGCCGGTCGGCAAGGGTCTTCTTGGTCGCGTGGTCGACGGACTGGGCAACCCTATCGACGGCAAGGGTCCGCTCACCGACGTCACCATGACGCGCGCTGAAGTCAAGGCGCCCGGCATTATGCCGCGCCAGTCGGTTTCCGAGCCGATGCAGACCGGTATCAAGGCGATCGATGCTCTGGTGCCGATCGGGCGCGGTCAGCGCGAACTGGTGATCGGCGATCGTCAGACGGGCAAGACCGCCATCCTGATCGACACCATCGTCAACCAGCGGTCGGTCAACCGCGACGGTGATCCGACGACATCGCTCTATTGCATCTATGTGGCCATCGGCCAGAAGCGCTCGACGGTCGCCCAGCTCGTCCGTACGCTTGAGGAGCAGGGTGCGATGGAATATTCCATCGTCGTCGCCGCCACGGCGTCCGATCCGGCGCCGATGCAGTACCTCGCGCCCTATGCCGGCTGCGCGATGGGCGAGTATTTCCGTGACAACGGCATGCACGCGCTGATCGTCTATGATGATCTGACCAAGCAGGCCGTTGCCTACCGCCAGATGTCGCTGCTGCTGCGTCGGCCCCCGGCACGTGAAGCCTACCCGGGCGACGTGTTCTATCTGCATTCGCGTCTTCTGGAGCGCGCTGCAAAGATGTCGGACGCGTTCGGCGCGGGTTCACTGACCGCGCTCCCGGTGATCGAAACGCAGGCCGGTGACGTCTCAGCTTACATTCCGACCAATGTGATCTCGATCACGGATGGCCAGATCTTCCTTGAGACCGATCTGTTCTATCGCGGTATTCGTCCGGCCGTGAATGTCGGCGGCTCCGTGTCGCGCGTCGGGTCGGCCGCGCAGATCAAGGCGATGAAGCAGGTCGCCGGCAAGATCAAGCTCGAACTGGCCCAGTATCGTGAGATGCAGGCGTTCGCCCAGTTCGCGTCGGACCTCGATCCCGCGACCCAGAAGCAGCTCGCCCGTGGCGCCCGCTTTGTCGAACTGCTCAAGCAGAACGAGACATCGCCGCTGGCCGTCGAGGAGCAGGTGGTTGTTCTGTTCGCCGGAACGCGTGGCTTCGTCGACGCCGTGCCTGTCGACAAGGTGACGACCTACGAGCGGCAGCTGCTGAGCGAGATGCACGTCTCGGGCAAGAGCATCCTCGATGCGATCCGCACGCAGAAGCAGATCTCCAAGGAGACTGAAACGGCGCTGTCAGATTTCCTGACGACGTTCGGAAAGCAGTTCAACGCCTGAGAGATCGTAAGCGCTCATGCCCTCCTTGAAAGAACTGCGCGCGCGGATCGGAAGCGTCAAATCGACGCGGAAAATCACCAGCGCGATGAAAATGGTTGCGGCGGCGAAGTTGCGCCGCACGCAGTTGAGTGCGGAGGCGGCTCGCCCTTATGCCGCCGCGATGCGCCGCATGATGAGCGAGGCCGCAGCAGCCGTCGGTGATGCGCCGGGTCTGCCGCCTCTGCTGGTCGGTACGGGACGCGAACAGACCCATCTGGTCATTGTCATGACAAGTGATCGTGGTCTGGCGGGTGGCTTCAATGCGAATGCCGCGCGTGCGGCGCGCAACTTGGTGCGCCGCCTGCAGGCTGAGGGCAAGACCGTCCGGATCCTGCCGGTGGGGCGCAAGGGCGCGGACATGCTGGTGCGCGACTACGGCGACCTGTTCATCGAGCGTTTGCCGGGATCTTCGGGCAAGGAGGTGCCGTTCTCGGCGGCCTCCGACCTCGGAGACAAGCTGGTCGCACTGCTGTCGGCGAACAAGTTCGACGTCTGCACATTGGTCTATAACCGCTTCGTCAACGTGATGTCGCAGGTGCCGACCGAGTTGCAGCTCGTTCCGCTGACCTCGGGTGCCAATGACGACCGCAAGGCGCCTGACGCCCCGATCTACGAGTTCGAGCCGGACGAGGAGACACTGCTGGCGCGCATGCTGCCACGCAATCTCGCGATCCAGATCTACGCCGCGATGCTGGAAAGCGCCGCGGGCGAGCAGGGCGCGCGTATGACCGCCATGGACAGTGCGACGCGCAATGCCGGCAAGGCCATCGATCGTCTGACGCAGAAGTACAACCGTACGCGTCAGGCCAACATCACCAATGAACTGATCGAGATCATCTCGGGCGCCGAAGCCGTCTGAGACACGATCTCCTCGTCGCAGGAGCATAATTTATGTCGGAAACCACGTTTGACGGGGCTCCTGTGTCGACACAGGCCCAGTCGCAGACAACCAACAATGTCGGCCGCGTCACGCAGGTGCGTGGCCCCGTTGTCGATGTGCAGTTCGAGGGCACGCTGCCGTTCATTCTGAACGCACTGCACGTCAACCTGAACGGGCAGACGCTCGTGCTCGAGGTCGCGCAGGAAATCGGCGAGCGCGGAGTGCGCTGCATCGCCATGGACACGACCGACGGTCTGGTGCGTGGCGCCGAAGTGGTCGATACCGGTGCCCAGATTAAGGTGCCGGTCGGTCCCGGCACGCTCGGTCGCATTCTGAACGTGGTCGGCGAGCCGATCGACGACCGGGGTCCGATCGTTGCGACGAAGCAGTACGAAATTCATCGTCCGGCCCCTTCGTTCGAGGAGCAGGCTGCCGCGAGCGAGATTCTCGTGACCGGGATCAAGGTGGTCGATCTTCTCTGCCCCTACCTGAAGGGCGGCAAGGTCGGCCTGTTCGGTGGCGCCGGCGTTGGCAAGACCGTTATCATTCAGGAACTGATCAACAACATCGCCAAGGCGCATGGCGGCGTGTCGGTGTTTGCCGGCGTGGGCGAGCGTACCCGCGAGGGCAACGACCTGTATTACGAAATGCAGGACGCGGGCGTCATCAAGCTCGGCGAGAACACGACTGAAGGTTCCAAGGTCGCTCTGGTCTATGGCCAGATGAACGAGCCGCCGGGCGCGCGTGCGCGTATCGCGCTGTCGGGCCTGTCGCTGGCGGAGTATTTCCGTGACGAAGAAGGGCAGGACGTCCTGTTCTTTGTCGATAACATCTTCCGCTTCACGCAGGCGGGCTCCGAGGTCTCGGCTCTGCTCGGGCGTATCCCGTCCGCGGTGGGCTACCAGCCCACGCTCGCAACCGAGATGGGTGCGTTGCAGGAGCGTATCACGTCGACCAAGAAGGGTTCGATCACGTCGGTTCAGGCCGTCTATGTGCCGGCCGACGACCTGACCGACCCGGCTCCGGCCGCCACGTTCGCTCATCTTGACGCGACCACGGTGCTGAACCGCTCGATCGCCGAGATGGGCATCTACCCGGCCGTCGATCCGCTCGACTCGACCTCGCGCTCGCTCGATCCGAAGATCGTGGGCGAGGAGCACTATAAGGTTGCGCGCGACGTGCAGCGGATCCTGCAGACCTACAAATCGCTGCAGGACATCATCGCGATCCTGGGCATGGACGAGCTGTCCGAGGAGGACAAGCAGATCGTTGCGCGCGCGCGTCGTATCCAGCGCTTCCTGTCGCAGCCCTTTCACGTGGCTGAAGTGTTCACCGGCGCGCCGGGCAAGCTCGTATCGCTGGAAGACACGGTGCGCTCTTTCAAGGCGATCGTGGCGGGTGAATACGATCACCTGCCTGAGGGTGCCTTCTACATGGTCGGCTCGGTCGACGAAGCGGTCGCCAAAGCCGAGAAGATGAAGGAATCGGCCTGACGCCGGTTCTGCGGGAGAAGAAGCGATGCCGGTAAAAGTCGACATCATCAGCCCAGAGCGGGTGCTGGTCTCGCGCGAGGTCGATATGGCCGTCGTTCCGGGCATGGAAGGTGACATCGCCGCCATGCCGGGTCGTGCGCCGCTGATGCTGTTGCTGCGCGGCGGTGTGGTCGACCTGCACGACGGCGGCACGGTTACGGACCGCTATTTCGTAGCGGGCGGCTTTGCCGATTTCCGCGGCGATTCGTGCACCATTCTTGCCGACAGCGCTACAAAGCTCGCCGACCTGTCGCCCCAGGACGCGGCGGCACGCCTTGCGGCTGCCGAGGCCGCCGTGGATCGCGCGGACAAGGATGACGTCCCGGCGCAAGACCTTCTGCAGGAGGCTGTGCAGTCCGCCCGTGCCGAGGTCGAGGCCGCCGGGCAGTAGCCCAAACGCCCGCGTCGCAGGCTCTTTCATGATCGCCGCCTCTTGAGGCGGCGATTCTGTTTTGGGGCGGTCCCGGCAGTAGAACATGTCCGCAAACCGTTGCCCGTCCGCGACGAGCGTGCCAGACAGAGGGCATGTCCAGCACATCGCGCTCACCTTTTCCGTCTACGGCTCTCATCACGACCACAGAGGACCTTGCCGCGCTTGTGGAGCGCTTGCGCACTGAGCCCTACGTTACGATCGACACGGAATTCGTCCGCGAGCGCACCTATTATCCTGAACTGTGTCTGGTCCAGCTGGCCGGGGAGCAGGATGTCGCACTGATCGATACGCTGGCACCGGGGTTGGATCTGGCGCCGCTGGGAGCGTTGCTGGCGGATAAGGCGGTTCTGAAGGTGTTTCACGCCGCGCGACAGGATCTGGAGATTTTTCTGCACCAGTTCGGCGCATTGCCGACGCCGCTGTTCGACACGCAGGTGGCGGCGATGGTGGCGGGCCACGGCGATCAGGTCGGCTATGACACGCTGGTCGGGGCCCTGACGGGTGCGGCGATTGACAAGGCTCATCGCTTCAGCGACTGGTCGGCACGTCCGCTGACGGACGCGCAACGGACGTATGCCGCGGCGGACGTGACGCATTTGCGGGTTGTCTATCAGAAGCTGGCGGCCCGTCTGGACGAGGAAGGGCGGTCCGGCTGGATGGAATCCGAACTCGCCGTTCTGAACGACCCGGAAACGTTTCGTCCCAATCCCGAGACCCTGTGGGAGAAATTACGGCCGCGCACGGGCAATCGCCGGATGCTGGGCGTGCTGCGGGCGACCGTGGCGTGGCGGGAGCGCGAAGCGCAACGCGTCGATGTGCCGCGCCAGCGCATTATCCGTGACGAGAGCCTTCTGGAGGTCGCGGCCACGACGCCGACCGATGCGGTGGCCCTTGCCCGCGTACGCGGCGTCACGCGCGGATTTGCCGAGGGCAAGAGCGGGCTTGCTCTGCTCGCGGTGATCAGCGAGGCGCTGGCGTTGCCGGAGAGCGATCTGCCGCGCCCGGCCAAGGGAGGCAAGGAGGGTGCGCGGCCTTCGCCGGCGCTGGTCTCGTTGCTGAAGGTGCTGTTGACGGCCAAGTGCGAGGCGCACCAGGTCGCACCCAAGCTTGTCGCGAGTGCCGAGGACATCGACGCGCTCGCCCTCGGGTCGGGTGGGGCGCTGTCGGTGCTGCACGGCTGGCGGGGCGAAGTCTTCGGCGCCGATGCCGTGGCGCTGCGGGAGGGGCGGCTGTCTCTGGGCGTCGAAGGCAACAAGGTGCGCCTGATCCGGTCCTGATGGTCGCGGTCAGGGAGCCGGGCGGTGTTATCCACCGGTTGTTCCCGAGGTTTTTGGGTGGTTATGCTCACCCTTGTCCACAACATTTTGTGGTGTTCTCCTTGAGGGGCCCACAAGATGTGTCTATTCTGCCGGAAATCGCAGTGTAGGGAACGCCATCATGGAATGGACCGAGGAGCTGATCGCCCGCCTTCGCGCCCTCTGGCAGGAAGGCCTGTCGACGGCCGAGATCGGTCGCCAGCTTGAGATCACGAAGAACGCCGTCGTCGGCAAGGCGCACCGACTGGGCCTTCCGCCGCGTCCTTCGCCGATCCGGCGTCAGGCTTCCGAGGGCTCGCCCCGTCCGTCGCGCGCCCGGGTCGCCGCACCGCTCGACGCCGCGCAGGATGTGGTGGACGACAGCCCCGTGGCGGCCGCGGCGGACAACGCGACTCGGGTCGACGTGGCCGTGGCGCCTGCCGTGGAGGCTGTTGTCCCGACGCCACC
>NZ_JABXXR010000076.1 GCF_013376175.1 Ameyamaea chiangmaiensis | reverse complement strand
CCACACGCTTTGACAGTGCCTTTTGGATCGGCAGTCCCCGTGCCGCCGGTCCCGGCGCGACGTCCCGTCGCACCTCCTCCGCCGGCCTCCGAGGCCCCGACGCAACTCGCACCGACGTCGCTGGTTCCCGAGCCAATGCCGGCGGTGCCCGATCAGCCGCCGTCTGCCGATGCGCCGACCCAGCTCGCACCTCCGGTGCCGAACCAGAACTGATCCTGTCGGCCACCGTCTTCCGGTGGTCCGACGATGTTCGCGGGACGGCGGTCGTCTTGGCCGCAGGGATGGACACATGACCGACACGTCCGAGTTTCACGCTCAGATCAGCCAGTTGCCGCCGCCGGATCGCACAGCGTTCCTGTTCGATTTCGACGGGACACTGGTCGATATCGCACCCACGCCGGACTCCGTGGTGGTTCCCGATACGCTGAAAGCCAGCCTGCGCGCCCTGCGCGGTCGTGTCGGCGGCGCTCTGGGGGTCATCTCCGGGCGGGCGATTGACCAGATCGACCATTTCCTCGATGATCTGCCCTATGCCGTCGCGGGCGAGCACGGAATTGCAGTGCGCCACGCGCCGGGGGCGGCCATCGAACGGGCCGACCTGCCGGTCATGCCCGCCGCATGGCTGGAAGAGGCCGACGCCGTGGCCGCACGCGTGCCCGGCGTTCTGGTCGAACGCAAGCGTGCCGGTTTCGTGCTGCATTTCCGCGCGGTTCCGGCCAAGGGCGACGCCCTTCGCGCCATGGCCGAGCGCTGGGTCGGCAGCGCCCCCGGGTTTCACATTCAGGCCGCCAAGATGGCGTGGGAAATCCGCCCCGCCGGCGTGGACAAGGGCCATGCCCTCAACGCCGTGATGGCCAGTGCGCCGTTCGCGGGCCGCCTGCCGGTCTTCGTCGGCGATGACGTGACCGACGATGATGCGATCGCACAGGCGCGCGCCCTTGGCGGCGTGGGCTTCCGGCTCCCGGAGGATTTTGCCGATCCGACAGCGTTCCGGGGTTTTCTGGCCCGCCTCGCGGCCTCGGGGGAGGGTGCTTCATGGGGCGTCTGATCATTGTCTCCAACCGCGTGCCGTCGCCGCGAGAGCGTCTTCAGCCCGCCGGCGGACTGACGGTCGGACTGCGGGATGCCGTGCGCGGCAACGAGAGCCTCTGGTTCGGCTGGTCCGGGGCGACGACGGACGAGCGTGACGACGACCCGTTGCCAAGCCTCGATGTCGTCGAAGGCGTGACCTATGCCACGATCGACCTGACCGCCCGTCAGCTCGAGGGCTTTTACCAGAACTTCTCCAACGGCCTTCTCTGGCCCCTGTGCCACTATCGTGTCGGCCTGATGACCTACCGGCGTTCGGACTGGGAGACCTATCTGGAGGTCAATGCCCTGTTCGCGCGTGTCCTGGTGGAGCAGTTGCAGCCCGACGACGTGATCTGGGTGCACGATTATCACCTGTTCCCGCTCGGCCAGGCGCTGCGTGACCTGGGGGTGACCAACCGCATCGGCTTCTTCCTGCATATTCCGTGTCCGCCGTGGAGCCTGATGCGCTCGCTGCCCGGCGCCGACCTGCTGCTGCGCGACATGGAGGCCTATGACCTGGTCGGCGTACAGACGCAGGAGGACGTCGAGAACATGAACCAGTCCTTCTCGTTGTGCGGGATCGCCGCGCGCGCGCAGGCGTTCGCCATCGGCATCGATCCGATCGAATTCCACCGTCAGGCCATCGCGAGCGCCGACACCCCGGCCGTGCGCCGTCTGGTCGAAAGCCTGCACGGGCGCACGTTGATCCTGGGTGTCGATCGCCTGGACTATTCCAAGGGACTGCCGGAACGGTTTGCCGGGTTCGAAGCGTTTCTGGAGCGTTTTCCGCAGTATCGCGGCAAGGTCACGTTTCTTCAGATCGCCCCGGTCTCGCGCGGTGACGTCCCGGAATATCAGGCCCTGCGGCGCCAGCTCGACGAACAGGTCGGCCGGATCAACGGCGTGCATGCAAGCTACGACTGGACGCCGGTCCGCTACATGACCAGTCCTGTGCCGCGCGACACGTTGGCCGGGTTCTACCGCGAGGCCGATATCGCGCTGATCACGCCCCTGCGCGACGGCATGAACCTCGTGGCGAAGGAATACGTGGCGGCACAGGATCCCGACGACCCGGGGATGCTGATCCTGTCGCACTTCGCCGGCGCCGCGCCGGAAATGATGGATGCCGTTCTGGTCAACCCGTTCGACCCCGACGAAATCGCCGATGCGCTCGCGCTGGCGATGGAGGCGACCCGCGACGAACGCATCGCGCGGTTCACGCCTCTGGACGTCGAGGTGCGACGCAGTACGGCCAGCGTCTGGGCGCGCGATTTCCTCAAAGCCCTGAAAGCGGGTCTGGACGACTGATTGATGACATCCCGCGTCGGATTGGGTGGTGACCGCGGGGTCGCCGCCATGTTGCTCATGGCGTCGATCGTGGCGCTGGCAATCGCCTGGTGGGCGGAACACGTCGCCGGGATGGTGCCCTGTGCCCTTTGTCTGGTGGAGCGTTGGCCGTGGCGTGTGATTGGCCTCACCGCGCTGCTGGTGCTTGTTCTGCCATGGCGGAGGGGGGGAAAGGTACTCCTGGCACTGATCGCCCTGACGCTTCTGGTGTCCTGCGCGCTTGCCGTGCTGCATGGCGGGGTAGAGTGGGGTTGGTGGTCCAGTCCGCTGCCGGAGTGCCAGGCGCCCCGGCTCACGGGGGCCACCATGGCGGAGCGTCTGGCCTCCATGCCGGTGCGGCCGGCCAAGCCATGCGACGCGCCCGCCTATCTGGTGTCCTGGCTGCCGGTCTCGATGAGCGTGCTGGGCGGCCTGTATGCGGCCGCCCTGCTGTTGGCGATGTTTACAGTCGCCGTCCGCGCCCGCGGCCACGCCCGAACAGGAACGTGATCAACGCGAGGATAACAAACACAAGGAACAGCGCCTTGCCGATCGTCGCGAAGTCGGCCGCGATGCCGCCGAAGCCAAACACGGCGAACACCAGCGCGAGTATCAGGAACAGAAGTGTCCAGCGAAGCAGGTCCATGGGATATCCTGTCAAAGTCGTGGCGAGAGCGCGGGACGGCGCCCGCGCAGGACCGGGCTGGGCCGCACGCGGCATCCTCCGTCTTGTGGGCTCAACCGCCGATAGGGCATGAAGTTGCAGGACGTCCCGCGTGTGGACGACCGATGACAAGGTGACAGGCAACACCATGCCCGATTTCCGCTCGATCTATCATCAGGGTTTCGCCCGGGTGGCGGCCTGTACCCTGCCCGTGGCGCTGGCCGATCCGCTGGAGAACGCGCGGCGTACCGTGGCGGTCGTTCGCGACTGCGCGGTAGAGGGCGCGGTGCTGACGGTCTTTCCCGAACTTGGCATCAGCGGCTACTCCATCGAGGACCTGCGGTTTCAGGAAGTCGTTCTGGACGCCGTGGAAGAGGCCATCGCCCATGTCGCCCGCGAGACGGCAGCCCTCTTGCCGATCGTTGTCATCGGTGCGCCGTTGCGCCATCGCGATGGCCTGTTCAACTGTGCCGTCATTATTCACCGGGGCGAGGTTCTGGGTGTGGTGCCCAAGTCGTTCCTTCCCAACTATCGCGAATTCTATGAGGCGCGGCAGTTTCTGGGCGGCGCGGGACGACGTGGCGATCAGATCATGCTCGGCGGCCGGCCGGTCGCGTTTGGTGTCGATCTTCTGATCGAGGCGCGCGACGTGCCGGGACTGTGCGTCGGTGTGGAGATCTGCGAGGACCTCTGGGTGCCGCAGCCTCCGTCGACGGCCCTCGCGCTGGCCGGTGCCACGGTGATCGCCAATCTGTCGGCCAGCAACATCACGGTGGGCAAGGCGCGCGAGCGTACGCTGTTGTGCCAGTCCCAGTCGATGCGCTGCGTGGCCGCCTATCTCTATGCGGCCGCGGGCGAAGGCGAGTCGACGACCGACGTCGCGTGGGACGGTCAGGTATCCATTTTCGAGAACGGCGCGACGCTGGCCGAGTCCGGCCGCTTTCCCGATGGCGCGTGCTTCGTGATGGCCGACATCGACCTGATGCTGCTTCGGCAGGAACGCATGCGCATGACGAGCTTCGCGCAGACGCGGGCGGCATCACCCGACCTGCCGTGGCGCCGGTTGCCGGTCGACCTGGCTCCCCCGGCCGACGATATCGGCCTGAAGCGCACGGTCCAGCGTTTCCCCTTCGTGCCAGCCGAGCCTGAGCGCCTGGAACAGGATTGCTTCGAAGCCTGGACGATCCAGGTGTCCGCGCTGCGCCAGCGGCTCCAGGCGACGGGCGTTCGGCGCATGGTCATCGGCGTGTCCGGCGGTCTCGACTCGACGCATGCCTTGCTGGTGGCGGCACGGGCGGCGGACGAGCTGGGGCTGGGGCGGGACGCTGTGCTGGCCTACACCATGCCCGGCTTCGCCACCGGGTCGGAGAGCCTGACAAACGCCCACGAACTGATGCGCGTACTGGGTGTGGCGGCGGCCGAGCTTGATATCCGCCCGTCGGCGCGCCTGATGCTCGAACAGATGGGCCACCCGTTCGCCAAGGGCGAGCCGGTGCACGACGTGACGTTCGAGAACGTGCAGGCCGGGCTGCGCACCGACTATCTGTTCCGGATCGCCAACCAGCACGACGCGATCGTGATCGGCACCGGCGATCTGTCCGAGTTGGCGTTGGGCTGGTGCACCTACGGCGTCGGCGACCAGATGTCCCATTACGGGGTAAACGCCGGTGTGCCCAAGACCCTGATCCAGCACCTGATCCGGTGGCTGATCGGGTCCGGTCGGTTCGATGGCGCGACAGGACGCGTGCTTCAGCGCATCGTCGACATGGAAATCTCGCCCGAGCTCGTGCCGGCCACGGAGGATCAGCCGATCCAGAGCACCGAGTCACGGATTGGTCCCTACGCGCTTCAGGATTTCACCCTGTATTATGTGTTGCGGTACGGGTTTCGCCCGTCGCGCATCGCGTTCCTGGCCGAGGCGGCGTGGGGCGACGTCTCGCGCGGGGCGTGGCCGGACGGCTTTCCCGTCGAGTCCCGCCGGGCCTATGACCTTGCGGCCATCCGGCTCTGGCTCGACGTCTTCCTCCGGCGCTTTTTCGGGTTCAGCCAGTTCAAGCGTTCAGCGTTGCCCAACGGGCCGAAAGTGCTCGCCGGAGGGGCCCTGTCTCCCCGGGGCGACTGGCGGGCGCCGTCGGACGGAAATGCGGCGGCCTGGCGGCACGAACTGGCAACACATGTTCCCGACAGCGTCTAAGCAGTCTTGTGGATGTGGTACGAAAGAGACAAACCGGCGGACATCGGCGGGTCTAGTTACCAAACATACACTTTCGTGTAGCGGCGTAGCTATAGAGTGGTCCAAGGGGAAAAGGGGGCGGCAAAGCCACGGGTGACGGACAGAAGAAAAATCTCGTTCGGCCGGAAAATACCTTGCTGTCGCGTCTCTGAATCGTCTAGCAACAGGAAATGACCCGTCTTAGGCCCCTTGGTCGGTCGGGAAGTAGACCATAACGCTGCCCTATGAGGTGAATGAATGGCTTACGTGACCGTACCGGGTGCCTCGGGCACCACGATCAATGTGTCTGTAACCGGCGCTAACAATTCCGCCGCCGTCGAACTGTACAAAGGCCTGCTCGCAACCAGTGGGCTGACCCAGGTGGTCGGCGTGGCCGGGTCTACGACTGCGGCAAGCAGTTCCCAGGTGGATGTGACATCTGCCGGCGCGTACACGATCTCCGGCTCGGGTGCCGGAAATTCCATCGTCGTTGGCCAGTCGGTTGCCGCAGGTTCGTCCAACGCCTCCATACTGAATGCCTCGGTCGGCATTTCCGTGGCCGGCGCCGTTTCGTCGCACGTGTCGGTCTACTCTGGTAATGCGGGCTCCACGACGATCGATGGTGGCTCTGCCAGCTACGCGAGCATCGTCGGTGGCGCCGGTGACAACCTCATCCGCACGGTCAGTAATTCGGCCGCGACGATCCTGACCGGCTCGGGCAACGACACCATCTACACCGGCAGCGGGATCTACACGGTCAACGCTGGCGACGGGAACAACAACATCCAGCTCGGCGCCGGGACGAACTATGTTCGTTCGGAAGGCACTGACACGATTTCCGGTACCGGAAATCACGACACCGTGACGATCGTCGGCGGCTCGAGCATTGTTTCGCTCGGCTCGTCAGCGCTGATCGTCAATGCCGGTTCAGGCAGCACCATCACCGCCGGTGGTGGGTCGACGCTGGCGGGCGGTTCGTCGGATATGGTCACGTTCACCAGCGGTACCGGTTCGGTGCTTGGCGGCATGAGCGACACCATCTCGGCGGCCGGCAACCTGACGGCGACCAACGTCGACGGTGGCTCTCTGAGCGTGAGTGGCGCCCTGAACTTTGTTGGTGGGTCGGGCGATACGACCATCACCGCCGGTTCGGCGACCGTCTATGGTGCCTCGGGTCTGAATGCCTACATCGGCGCGTCGTCGGGTAACGTTCTGTTCGCCTCGCTTGGTGGCGACCAGACCTTGAACGGCGCCAATACTACCAGTGCGCTGCACGCATTCGGCAACACCGGTTACACGGTGTTCATTGGTGGCACGGGTGCGGACACTCTGGTCGCGGGTGCCGGCGGCACGTCGCTGACCGGCGGAACGGGCTCGGGCAACCTCTTCGCGTGGCTGAACGGCCACGAAGGCGGCTCGTCCGTGATCACCGACTTTGGCAGCGCTGCGGGTAACCAGGTCGCTCTGTATGATTACGGTTATCAGAACAATGGCGGACTTCAGACCCTGCTGAATTCGGCCGTCGTGTCGAACGGCAACACGACGCTCACTCTGTCGGACAAGTCGACGATCACGTTCCTGAACGTTACGGACCTCAAGGCCAGCGACTTCCAACTGTCCTGATCAGGCCTTCGTTTCCGAGGGAAAGAAGCCGGGCGAAAGCCCGGCTTTTTTTATGGATGACGACGGCGCTAACGTCTAGCCTTCAGGAGTTCTTTCAACGTCGCGCCAAGGCTTCCGGAGTCTTGACTGATGGCGCCGCGCAGTAATTGGGTCGCGATAGAGGGCGGAGGGGACTCCTTCGCGTTCAAACCGGCCAGATGTGTCTCGATCCATTGAGGCGCAAAGAATGACGTGTCCAGAATCGCCTCGGGCCATGTCTTGAGCCACGCGATGCGTTGCGCGTTGTCGCGCAATACTTCGACTTTGAGAAACGGCACTCGTCCGGACGTAATCGAGGTTCTCCAATGCACATGCATTGGATTGACCGGAAAAACAGACGAGAGGCGGCCGGTGCGAGACGTCTGCGCGACCTCGACGCGTAATCCTTCTGCCCTGATCGCGACGCCAAGGCCAATCTCGCCATGAAAGACGATTTCCGCGCGCTCCATGCCGGCGAACGGCATCGCGAACACGCGTTGAATGGCCGGGCGCTCGAAGGCCGCGCGGGACAGTCCGAAAAACCATGACTGGAGGTGCCAGTGGACCTCCTGACTGTCGACCAGTCCCCAGACGTCTGCATCCGCGAGGGAAGAGATCAGGGGTGCCAAAGGGCGCAGAGGCCCGAAGACACTGTCGTTGGCAAACAAAAGTGCCCCGTCGCCCCGGGCATACCCCTGTTGAATCAGATGCTGCCAGGCGCCGAAGTCCAGTCCGCCGTTTGCCCGTGCAACGACCGTGATGCTGTTCGCATCGCAGAAAGCCGCCACCTCGTCCGGGACGGTGTCATGACCGGAACAGGCCATGACGACCCTGAAGCCACACTCCTGGATCTGGCGCAGCAGGTGGCGGACATGGACAGGCAGCGTCCCGCGTGGCTCATACTGGGCGAACAGACAGATGTTTCGGCTCATCGACCCGGCCTCCTCATACCGTGCCCGCGACCGCGCTTTTCCGGTCCGGATCGCATCCGTTCCTCATGAACACTACCGATGGTTCTATCCGCTGCCGTGCGCGCGGCATACCCGTCGCGAGAGTCCTTGTGGGGGGGAATGGAACGCGTTACGGGTGAGCGACGTCAGAACGACGTCCTTCACGAAAGCCGACCCGGGTGCCTCCTGAACACGATCAACGCGAGAGCGTCCAGTCGGCGTATAAACGAACCAAGCTTAGCCTCACCGAGGTATGCCTGCTGATTCTGACCGTGCTGGCCGTGTTCTACACCTTGTCAGTCGCGTCGCAGATCGTGTTGCCCTTCGTGCTGGCCCTGGTGATCAATCTGTTGCTGGTCGGTCCGATGCGCGTTCTGTCGCATCGTCTCCGCGTACCGAAACCGCTGGCCGCACTGGTATTGATGCTTGGCCTGGCGGGCGTGATCAGCGCCATCGGGATCGCGATCTCCGTGCCGGCCGCGGGATGGATCTCACGGGCGCCGGAAGGGCTTCCGGCGTTGCAGGCTCAGCTTGCGGTGCTGCGTGAGCCTCTCGACGCCATCACCAATGCCTATACCCATATCCAGATCATTCTGTCGGGCGGCAATGCCGACCCATCTTCCGCTCTCGCACCCGGCGCCGGGGGGGACGGGTTGCGTCGCCTCGGCACGACCGTCTTTGATCACACGCGGCTTCTGATCGGTCAGCTGCTGACCATGCTGCTGATGCTGTTCTTTCTTCTGACCGAAGGGGACAGTCTGCTGCGCCGGTTCGTGGAAATCATGCCGACTTTTGCCGACAAGCGTCGCGCGGTGCGGATCGCGTCGCAGATCGAGCGGAACGTGTCGCTCTATCTCGCGACCATCACGATCATGAATCTTCTGGTCGGGGTGTTCAATCTGGTGCAGTGCTGGCTGGTCGGCATGCCCAATCCCCTGCTCTGGGGGGTGCTGGCGTTTCTGCTCAACTACATTCCGATCATCGGGCCGCTGACCGGTGTCGTGATCTATTTCTTCGTGGGACTGTTCACGTTTCCATCCCTGTTTCAGTCCTTCGCCGCGCCGACCATCTACCTGTGCATTCATATGCTCGAGGGCGAGGTCATTACACCCATGCTGCTCGCCAAGCGCTTCACGCTCAACCCCGTGCTGGTCATGGCATCGCTGATGTTCTGGGACTGGCTATGGGGCATTTCGGGCGCGTTTCTGTCCGTGCCCATGCTCGCCGTCTTCAAGATTATTTGTGACCATGTCGAACAGCTGACGCCCATCGGTCACATCCTGGGCGGTCCTGTCCGCCCGACGACGCTGCGGACGCTGGGCCGCGACTACGGGGCGATGGATTTCGGCAATAACGAGGACGCGTGAGCGCCGGCCTGCGTGCCGCCGTCAGTCCCGGTCGCCCTCCGCGATGTCGGCCAGACGGTCGGCATCAAGCAGGCGCAGATTATGGCTGCCTGCGTCGGCGATCAGCCCTTCCTTGCGCAGGGCACTCAGCGTGCGGCTGACGGTTTCTATGGTCAGGCCGAGATAATCGGCGATATCGGTGCGCGTCATCGGCAGGACCAGCACATCGTCCTCCTCCGCATTACGTAAGCGCTCGAGCAGGAACGTCGCCACGCGTTCGCGCGCCGTCTTGCGCCCCAGCAGCAGCATCTGGTTCTGTGCCACCACGAGTTCGTTGGAGGCTTCCTCCAGCAGGCGCCGCTCGAGCCGGGGGAAGTCGTCCATCAGGCGCGTCATGCGCGGTCGTGAAAAACGGCACAGATGCACCGTGTCGATCGCTTCGGCCCCGAAGGCATAATGATCGCCGACCGCCAGCCCGAGGAAATGACCCGCGGTCGCGAAGCCGGTGATCTGGCGCCGCCCGTCGGGCAGCAGCTTGAACAGCTTCGCCGTCCCGGACGTGATGTTGAAAAAATCGGTCGCCTCGGCTCCGTCCTCGATAAAGGAGCAGCCCGGCGGGACCGTCATATGCACGACGCTGGCTGCCAGACGGTCCAGGTCGGGATCGCCGATCGCATTGCAGACGCTGGCTTTCCGTGCCCCGCAGCGGCTGCATTGCGAAACACCACCGGCCCGGTTGCCCGGCCGGACGCAGGATCGCAGGCCCGTCAACGACCCGTGTGTGGCGGCATCAGACATGTGTTCCAACTCTCCCGTCACATAAGCCGGTCTGGCGGGTGTCGCATCGGCTGTACAGTATGTCCCATCCGTGCGGGGCGGGAGCAACCCTTGACGTGTGTCAATGCGTCGTGTGCCGCCCGATTTTACACCCTAGTGATGATGTCCGGTTATGCGTCCGATCCCTGTCCCGGTGTCGAGGTGTCCATTCGGACGCGCTGCATGCGGGCTGCCGACGTTCCGGCTGTCTTTCCTCTTCTGGCGCACGCATCGCCCGGTCTTGGCATGACGGCGTGGCGCCGTCGTGCCGTGCGACCCACGTTCGGCGACCGCTGCGTGCGCAGTGGCGGCGTCGTCGCCGAGATCGGGCCGCAGGGCCGCCCCTGTGCCGTGGCCCTCTTTCGGCAGGACCCGGATATGCATTTCGGGCGCGTGTTGCTTGTCCAGCATTTCGTGGTGGCCAGCCTGTCGCTGCAGGACGAGATCGCGCGCGCTCTGGGCATGTGTCTCGAGAGTGAGGCTATCGCCCGCGGATGTGGGGCGATTCGGACCGTGCTGAGCTCCAAACACGGGTCTGGTACCCACACCACCCTTTTGACCATGGGCTTTCGGCCCGACGACGTCGTGCTGCTCAAGC
The DNA here is from genome assembly GCF_013376175.1 of Ameyamaea chiangmaiensis. Taxonomy (GTDB): domain Bacteria; phylum Pseudomonadota; class Alphaproteobacteria; order Acetobacterales; family Acetobacteraceae; genus Ameyamaea; species Ameyamaea chiangmaiensis. Next base: position 2,327 of record NZ_JABXXR010000076.1, on the reverse strand, counting down.
CGCTGACATGACATGCCTGCGCGCAACGCGGGGGTTCGTTGACGCAGGTCAAGGGCATCCTCGCCGTGGCGTGATTAGGTGGCTTCAACGAAGACACGATTGAGAATCAGAAACGATCATGGCCCGCATCAGAAACACGCTTGTTGCCCTGTCCACCCTGGCCGGTCTGGCGGTAACCCCGCTGGCCGCACGCGCCCAGTCGGCAAATGGCGTCTATGTCAACGCGCCCGTGGCCGCCCCGGCGACGGCCCCCGCCGCGCCCTCGGGGCATTGCGGGCTGTTCGAGACCTGTGCCTCGACGAAAATCGGTCTGGGCAAGGGCGATTTCCTGATCCGCCTGTCGGCGATCGGCGTGATGCCCGAAGACACCAGCAGCCGGATCTGGCTGAACGGCCAGCATATCGCGGGCGCCATCAAGGCGACGCGCCAGGCGGCCCCGGAACTGACGTTCGAGTATTTCTTCACGGATAATGTGTCCGTCGACCTGATCGCGGCCAGCACGCGTCACGAAATCGCCGCGACCGGAACCCCGTTGGGCCATCTCGATGTCGGCAGCGCGTGGGTTCTGCCGCCGACGATCACGTTTGCCTGGCATTTTCGTCCGCACAAGCGCTTCAATCCGTATGTGGGCGTGGGCGGCACGCTGGCCTGGTTCCACAATGTGTCGCCAGCGGGCGGCATCATGCAGAAGCTCAATCTGGGCGTGACGGGCGGACCGTCGGTCGATATCGGGTTCGACTATCAGGTCGTGGGGAACTGGTTCTTCAACATGGATGCCAAGCAGATGTTCATGCGCGCCCATGCCTGGGTGAACGATCGTGACAGCGGTTCCTTCATCAAGGCCCACGACTCGCTCGATCCGACCGTGGTGGGCGCCGGTATCGCCTATCGTTTCTGATCCGATGGACGAATCGCGTTTGGACGTTTTGCTGGCACGGTACGGGGGCGCGGTCCCCCGCTACACCAGCTATCCGCCGGCGACGCGGTTCGATCCGGACACCGGCGCCGCGCAGAGTGCCGGGTGGCTCGACGCGGTGGCGGCGGAAACGCCGATCTCGCTCTATCTGCATGTGCCGTTCTGTCACGAGATGTGCAGCTTCTGTGGCTGCAACACCAGTGTCGTGAACAGCAGTTCGGTGCGCGCGGCCTATGGTGCCCTCCTGATCGAGGAAATCAGCCGTGTCGCCGGCCGTCTGCACGGACGGGGCCGCGTGACCGCGCTCCATTGGGGCGGCGGAACGCCCACGGCCCTTCCGCCGTCGACCTTTGCCCGGGTGATGAGGGAGATCGAACGTCAGTTCACGTTCATGCCGGACGCGGAGCGGGCGATCGAACTCGATCCCCGGCATCTGCCGGACGACTATCCGGCCCTCCTGAAGACCTATCGCTTCACGCGCGCCAGCGTCGGCGTGCAGGATCTGGACCCCGTGGTCCAGCAGGCCTGCGGGCGGCTTCAGCCCGAGGTGCTGACGGCGACGTGCCTCGCGCGTCTGCGGTCCGAAGCGGGGGTGGCCTCGGTCAATGTCGATCTTATGTATGGGCTGCCACACCAGACGATGGCGTCGGTCGGGGCAACTGCCCGTCGCATCGCACACTACGAGCCCGACCGGATCGCCGTGTTCGGCTACGCCCATGTTCCCTGGAAGGTCAGGCGCCAGACGCTTATCGACGGACAGGCGCTTCCCGGAACCCGCGCGCGTTTTGAACAGCGCGCGGAGATCGACGATGTCCTGCGGGGCGCCGGATACGTCGCGGTGGGTCTGGACCATTATGCGCGACCGTCTGACCATCTGGCACGGACCGGGGGGCAGACCGGGGCACCGGGCACGCGCCTGCACCGTAATTTCCAGGGCTACACCACCGACGATGCCCCGGTCCTGATCGGCCTGGGCGCGTCGGCGATTTCCCTGTTTCCCGAAGGCATTGTCCAGAACGCGGCGACCACGCAGGCCTATGCGCGGGCTCTGGGCCGTGACGCCGCCTTGCCAGTGCAGCACGGCCTTGCCCGCACCGAAGACGACCATCGCCGCTGGACGGTGATCGAGCGTCTGATGTGCGATCTGGCCGTCGACCTGCGCGCTACGACGGGTGTCGGCTGGGGTGCGTTTGGCGGCGCGCGTGCCAGGCTTGCCGGGTTCGAGAGGGACGGTCTGGTGACCATTCACGATACGCATGTTCAGGTGACAGAGCTGGGGCGCCCCTTCCTGCGTGCCGTCGCGGCCGTGTTCGACGCAACGTTGCCTGCCGCGACCGAGGGACCCCGCCATGCCGTCGCCGTCTGACTCAGCCCGGCCGGGACCGACACGGGCGGGGCCCGGCGCCCCAGC
>NZ_JABXXR010000075.1 GCF_013376175.1 Ameyamaea chiangmaiensis | reverse complement strand
CTTGCACGAGCGGCGACCGACGCGCTGGGCGGGATCGCGGCAACGCTGGTCGAGATCAGGTCGTCCGCCGCCACGCCGCCGATCGTGCTGTCCTGCGAGCGGTCGCTGGCGATGCGCTGGCTGATTCCCCGCCTATCGGACTTCCAGGATCGGCATCCCGGCATCGATGTGCATCTGTCCACTGGTGGCGGGGCGCTGGATTTCGCGCGGGAACGGATTACGCTGGCGATCCGGCGCCTCGATTTCCCGCTCGATCCCGATTGGGCCGTCACCACGCTCGTGCCGGAAACGGTCGGGCCGGTGGTGCGGCCCGACATGGCGGCGCAGTTAGCGGGCGGAGACTATCTGGCGCTTGGATCCCGGACCCGGCCCGAGGCGTGGAAGAACTGGTTGACGTCCCGGCCCGACGTTCCCGTACCGCGCGACGTCCGTTTATACGACCATCATTTCATGATGCTGGAAGCTGCCGCCAGTGGCCTGGGCATCGCCCTGTCGCCCCGGATCATCGCGGCGGACGATATCGCGAGCGGGCGGCTGCTGGCGCCGGTCGGGTTCGATGCCGATGGGACATCCTACGGGCTGATCCGGCCCAGGAGCGCGCAGATGACGGAAAGCATGGAGGTTCTCGAAAGATGGCTCACGCACCATGCCGGGTAATCTATTTGGACGAGACCGTGAGATGGAGGACTCTCTGAAGACTCAAATGGCAGTTTATGCCATTATATGCCATCGTGACCCAAAGGGAGGATGACGATGGCCTCGATGAACGTCTCCGTGCCGGACCCGATGCGCGACTGGGTACAGCGCCGTATCGACAGCGGGCAATATGCCAGCGTGAGCGACTATGTACGTGACCTGATCAGGCGCGACCAGACACAGGCCGAGGAACGGCAGGCTCTGGTCGAGGCCCTGGTCCAGGGCGAACGGAGCGGTGTGAGCAAACGCACAATCCCCGATATCCTCGCGGCGATGAAGACGGCCCCCGACGCGACGGATGCCTAGCTACACGCTTTCCGGCGAAGCGGATTCCGACATTCAGGCCATCATTGCTCTCTCGATCCGGAACTGGGGATGGGCGCGCGCCGAGCGCTATATCCTCGACCTGCACGCGGCCTTCGAGACGCTGGCGACCTATCCTGACATGGGAGCAGATATCGGCGACCTGCGGCCCGGCTATTTCCGCTTCGTCCATGACAGCCATGCCGTTTTCTATCGGAAGGCGGGAGAGCGGATTTTCGTCGTTCGTGTCCTGCACCAGCGCCAAGAGCCGAAACACTACCTCTGACCGCGCGAGGTGAGGAATCGCTGCGCAGGTCGGCTGCGTGACGGGTGGCTAGGCATCATCGGTACCTCCGATTTTTGTCCGGAGCTATCCGGGAAGCCGACGACCTCGACTTGGGTCTTGAAGCCCGTGGCGCCGCTCCCCTTGATCGGTGATTGCCATGAACCAGACCAAGATCCTCTGGGGTTCGGTGTTTGCCGTCAGCACCGTGATCCTCGCCTTCACCTGGGCCGCGACGCAGTGGACTGCTTGGCGGCTCGGCTTCCAGCCGCAGCTCGGCGCCCCGTGGTTCACGCTGGTCGAGTGGCCGGTCTATTATCCGCCAGAATTCTTCTGGTGGTGGTTCGCCTACGACGCCTACGCCCCGGACATCTTCACCATCGGCGGCTATATCGCGGCCTCGGGTGGGATCGCCGCCGTCATCGTCGCGATCACTCTGTCCGTCTGGCGTGCCCGTGAAAAGAAACGCGCTACCACCTACGGCTCGGCGCATTGGGCCGACCCGCGCGAGATCCGTCGCGCCGGGCTGCTCGCTCCCGATGGGGTTGTGCTGGGTCGCTCGGCTGATGCCTATCTCCGTCATGATGGGCCGGAGCATGTGCTGTGCTTTGCACCGACCCGCTCGGGCAAGGGCGTCGGTCTGGTGGTGCCGACGCTGCTGACCTGGCCGGGCGCGGCCATTGTCCATGACATCAAGGGCGAGAACTGGGCGCTGACCGCGGGCTGGCGTTCGCGCTTCGGCCGGGTGCTGCTGTTTGATCCGACCAACCTTGCCAGCGCGGCCTACAATCCGCTGCTGGAGGTCCGGCGCGGCGAGCGCGAAGTCCGCGACGTGCAGAACATCGCCGATGTGCTGGTCGATCCCGAGGGCGCCCTGGAGAAGCGCAACCATTGGGAGAAGACCAGCCACGCCCTGCTGGTCGGTACCATCCTGCATGTCCTCTACGCCGAGGAGGATAAAACCCTGGCCGGGGTCGCCAATTTTCTCTCCGACCCCAAGCGGGCGATCGAGACCACGCTGCGCGCCATGATGACCACGCCGCATCTCGGCGCGAAGGGCGTGCATCCGGTGGTGGCAAGTTCGGCGCGGGAACTGCTGAACAAGAGCGATAACGAGCGCTCGGGCGTCCTCTCCACTGCGATGTCGTTCCTTGGCCTCTATCGCGATCCGGTCGTGGCCCATGTGACGCGCCGCTGCGACTGGCGCATTCGCGATCTTGTCGCCGGCACCCATCCGGCGACGCTCTATCTGGTGGTGCCCCCTTCGGACATCAGCCGCACCAAGCCGCTGGTCCGCCTGGTGCTGAATCAGATCGGCCGCCGGCTGACCGAGGAACTGGAGGCAAAACGCCGCCATCGGCTGCTGCTGATGCTTGATGAGTTCCCGGCGCTGGGGCGGCTGGATTTCTTCGAGAGCGCTCTGGCTTTCATGGCAGGCTATGGGATCAAGAGCTTTCTGATTGGCCAGAGCCTGAACCAGATCGAGAAAGCCTACGGCCAGAACAATTCGATCCTCGACAATTGTCATGTCCGGGTCAGCTTCGCGACCAATGACGAGCGGACCGCCAAACGGGTGTCCGATGCACTCGGCACCGCGACCGAGATCCGGGACGCAAAGAACTATGCCGGGCATCGTCTGTCGCCGTGGCTGGGGCATCTGATGGTAACGCGTCATGAGACGGCACGCCCGCTATTGACGCCGGGCGAGATCATGCAGCTTCCGCCTGACGACGAACTGGTGCTGGTGTCTGGTTGCCCGCCGATCCGGGCGCGCAAGGCGCGTTATTTCGACGATGCCGAACTGAATGCGCGTATCCTCCCGCCACCCCGGTTTGAGCCGCCGTCGTCTCCGGAGGGAACGCCGCCCATTGGACCGCAGCCGGCGGGGGACTGGGCCGACGTGGTGCAGCCGACGACGCCGGGCAACGGAGACGACGACCCCGCCAATGCCGGCATTCGCCGGGAGCCGGAACTGCCGGAGCAGGAGGAGGTGGTGCAGGCACCGAGGACGCCGGTCCATGAATTTGACCCACCCGAGGGAGACCCGGAGGATGATGCCACACGGGCACAGACCCTGCGACGCGGGGAGCGGGCGCTCGCGCGGCAGGTGTCGCTCGATCCTGGCGACCGGATGGGCCTGTGACAGCGATGCGGATCAAGCACACGATCCGGCTGCCGGCTGATCTCAGTGTCAGGCTCGCCGATTATGCTGCGCGCAAGAAGGTGCCGCAGGCGCTGATCGTGGAAACGGCGCTGGCATCGTTCCTGTCGCCGGACGGCCCGGAACGGCTAGAAGCCGCGTTGGCGCGGCGGCTGGACCGGATGACGCGGCAGTTGGAACGCATGGAGCGGCGGGTCACGATTTCGAATGAATCGCTCGCTGTGTTCGTACGGTTCTGGCTCACCAGCACGCCGCCGCTGCCGGATGCAGTTCTTGCTGCTGCGCGGAGCAAAGGGCGGGAGCGGTATGACGGGTTCATTGAAGCGGTCGGGCGCAGGCTCGCGCACGGTACGACCCTGGATGACGAGGTAAGGTTAGATATGACGACTGCGGCTGAGGAACAGGAGGCCTGATGTCGTGACAATAGGTCTGTGAAGGTAACTCAATGTTCGTTTGACGACAGTTACGTGGAGAAACGTGGGAGCAGATGTCTGAAATTTTCCTTCCTAGATCCAGATGTGAATTAGGAAGGTCTGTTTCGACAAGAAGGTTTCTAGATAATTTCTTGATAGTTTGTCTTGAGAAAACGATGGTTTTTCGTAAACGACGCGACAATATTTCCTTCAAGATCATCGTGCCACGGCTCACCATTTAGGCGACCTAGACGATCAGTATTTAAGGTAAGTATATATTGTTGATCGTCGTCGAATACAGATTTTGTGAAAACGAACTCCAAGCTTCTCTTTAGCGTATCGTCATCTACATCGAAAATATTGTCGTGCACAAGAAGGCCAGGATGTCGTGCTTTACTGAAATCGTTTAGGAGCAGAGCTATGTCATATATGAACACCTTCTCGCGTTCGACGCTATGGCTGCCGTCGTCATCTATTCGCATTATAATGTCGACAACGTTCTTCGTGGAGGTAGTCCGCACCTCAAAAGAGGCTTTCCGATTGCCCTGGATGAATTGATGTATCCAAAGGATCGTTTGCTCAAATGATTTCAGGCGCTCGGAAGCGCCGATAATGCTACCTTGCAATCGGAGCCGCTCGGTTTCTTTCTCAAGTCGTTTCTCTTGCTTGTCCAAGGCGAGCCGATCATACCGATCGAGCAGACCTTTGAGTTGGCCAAGTTCATCGCTCTTCGCTTGGAAAGCAGCGTAGGTTTTTTTTAAGTTTCGTAGATCGCCGTCCTGATCGAGAATTTTTATAAGTCTAGCCTGATGTCGATCAAGATCGGCAAGCTGCCGACGTAATCCCCTTAGCTCCTCTTCAATGACCTGTGATTTCTCAGTGAGCAGATGCTTTTGGAAGAGTTCGATTTTCGATTTGAAGGCTAAAACCTCGTTCAGATCTTTAGAAATTTTATCGCCCAGACCTTCGCGTAGTTGATTATAGAAGCTGCGTATCTCGTCTGCGTCGATAGCCGTCTCAATGGCTATGGGGTTTAACCCGGCAAGCCGCTTGAGCAATGCTGTTTTCCTGAACCGGAGCTCGTCGGTTTGATCTTCGATCTCAATAAGCTCGTCTTTGATGACATCATAGGCTGGTGCATTTTCGAGCGCATCGATACCTTGCCGGATGCGCTCGACTTCCTCATTAAGCTCATTGAGGTCTGACCGAGCATCGTCAATGCCTTTCTCTCGGATAAGTTGCACATTCTCACGGATGCGCTTCTCCTCAACTCCAATCGCATCGAGCTCTTTCAGAATTTCCCTGATCTTACGATATATCATCAGGTCGATCCCAAGGAGCATGAGATGCGGCGCATAATTGTCTGGCACTCTAATTTTCGTATCGTAACATGCGACGATGGACTTGAATTCCGATCGTTCGTCTCGGATGAGCGGACCCAGCATTTCTCGAAATCCTACTCCTACCAAGTGAGTCGATGGAAACATCCGCTCCGTAAGAAAGCGTGTTGCATCATCTAGCTTGGAAAAATCAATAACGCTGCTATCACAGATCATACGCGGATGCTCGGCATCTACGATAGAACGTTTGATTGTGTAGTCCATTCCGTGGAGTTCAAAATCGACACAGATAAATGTATCTGGCTTGAAGCTTTGCTGCGGGATCTTCGATACGCGACTTTCAGATTTTTTCTTTAGCAGTGCAAAGTTAAGAAATTCGATGCACATGGACTTTCCGACACCATTATTCTTGACGCTGGTTTCGTCCCGTTCGCCTACAATAATGTTGACCCCTTTGTGGAATTCAATTGGATCAATGGTATCTGGTTCAGTATACAATCGTTTAATGCGCATCTAGCACCACCAAATAGGGCTCTTCAAAATCCAATAGGCCCAGAGCATACAAAAATGTTAAGCCGTAGAAGAAGGAATTTGCTGAAAACCAGCTCTCCTCCTTGAAATGATTGACGACGTCGAAGATACTAATCGTCTTTCTCTTTGTACTCCGCACATAGCGTAGAATCTCGAACCCGACGATAGGTGGGGCTTTAGAAATTGCTTCGTCTTTGAGAAACAGGTTAGGCATACTGTGCAATCTTGTTCGGAAACACGTTGCAAGCAATGAGCTGGTCGATGACGTAATAGCGGATTGCGCTTTCGTCATAACCTTGATCGCTTTTGCCCATTTTCTGAATCATCTCTGCGACCAGCGCGTCCATCGCTGCGCGAGGATCGCCGCGATGCTGAGTGAGAAGACGGTCGCTCCAATTTGAAAGATAGATCTGAAGCTTGCGGACTCGGACGTGGCTAAGTTCTGATTGTTTGGTTACCTCAGAGAGCGCCACGCCGTACAATTCGTGTAGGTCTATATATTGTCTGCGAAGAAAATCCGCGTGATCTGCAAACCGATCGTTAATTTTCCCATCAGGATCGGGATCCTCCCTCATGCCGGCGACCGGTATCTCTTCGTCGGTTTGGCTCAACACCTCGATCAGTCGTACAAGCGTGTTTACTTCATTGGCTTCGCGTGGTCTGACCAAGGCAAGATTCTCTTCGAGAAACGTTAGGCATACTTCAAGCTTGGATATGCCAAGGTTGCCGATTTTGGTAAGCAGTTCGGCAAGACCCCAAACATCATCATCAACAGAAAGTTCAAAGATGGTCCCGTTACCGATGGAGCTCTCCCGATAATCCTTCTTTTCTCCGATGATTAAAATAATGAGCCGGTCGTACACCGTCTGAAGATTATCGGCGACGAAGCCCTTATGAGTGTGTTTGATCTTAGCTATGTCATTCGTAGAGGTAACTTGAATTGCGATCTTATTAATTGTGTCACCAAGGTCAATTGCTCTCGCATTTTTCTTGATTATGTTGATATTAATTAAATTGTAGTCAAAAATGATATTGAGAAAATCTCGAAAGAACATTTCTGAATGAACGTTGAAATCTAATAAATTGAGGCTGCTGCGAGTTTTGACGTTTGTGGTGAGATAAGAAAGATAATTTGTAATACTATCAAATATAGCTGCGCGTTTCATGTTGTTCCCTAGGGCGTAAATATTAATAAAATAGTTATTTATTTAAATTCTTATCGAACCCTGCGATCGATGGCCAGTAGTCTGGGTCAGAGCGCCTTCCGGGCCTTGGTCTTGTGGACGGTGAAGGTCCCGAAGGATGGCAGCGTGAACCCGCCCTCCAGCTTCAGCTCGGTGACAATGGCTCCGACCAGATCATCGGCGGCCTTGGCGGCGGCAACGCCGGTGCAGTCCAGCGAGTCCTGAAGAACGGCGGCAATGAAGGCTTTGCTCATGCGGGCGCAGGTCCGTGTAGTGATCGATTCCGGAAAACGGTAGCAGCGCCCAGTCGTCCCGTCACCGCCGAAACGGCGACACACCCCTATGCAAGTTCTTCTATCCCAGCGCCCTACGACCCCAGAGACTTGTTGCGCTTGCGTGTCCCTGCCTCTTTCTAATCAACCCCGCTGATCCACCGCCTCCCTCGAGAGGCCAATTGCGGGTTTCCGATGACCGTCGCTCCTTTTCGTTCCGAAGCCATCGCCCGCGGCACGCGCATGCTACGCACCGCCCTCGGGCCGGCGATTGCCGGGCATCTCGATGATCCGTCGATCGTCGAGGTGATGCTCAATCCCGACGGCCGGCTGTGGATCGACCGGCTGGCTGGCGGGATGGAGGACACCGGCACCCGGATCGCGCCGGCCGATGCCGAGCGGATCGTCCGCCTGGTCGCCCACCATGTCGGGGTCGAGGTCCATCCGGGCAGCCCGCGCGTCTCTGCCGAACTGCCGGGAAGCGGGGAGCGGTTCGAGGGGCTGGTGCCGCCAGTGGTGGCCGCGCCCTGCTTCGCGATCCGACGTCCGGCGGTCGCGGTGTTCTCGCTCGACGATTACGTGGCCGCCGGGATCATGACTGCGGCACAGGCGACGTTTCTGCGCCGCGCCGTCGCCGAGCGGCGGAACATCCTGGTCGCCGGCGGCACTTCAACCGGCAAGACCACGCTGGTCAATGCCCTGCTGGCCGAGATCGCGCAGACCGGTGACCGGGTGGTGCTGATCGAGGACACCCGCGAATTGCAATGCGCGGCCCCTAATCTGGTCGCCCTGCGCACCAAAGACGGCGCGGCCTCACTCTCCGACCTGGTGCGCTCCTCGCTGCGCCTGCGTCCCGACCGGATTCCGATCGGCGAGGTGCGCGGCGCCGAGGCGCTCGATCTCCTGAAAGCCTGGGGCACCGGCCATCCCGGTGGTGTCGGCACCCTGCACGCCGGTTCGGCGATCGGTGCCCTGCGCCGGCTGGAGCAACTGATCCAGGAAGCTGTCGTCACCGTGCCGCGCGCCCTGATCGCCGAGACCATCGACGTGATCGCGGTGCTGTCCGGGCGCGGCAGCGCGCGCCGGCTGGCCGAACTCGCCATCGTCGGGGGCCTGACCCTGGATGGTGACTACATCCTCGCATCTGCCGGAGATCCGTCATGACAAGCATGATCGCTCTGCGTCGCCGCTTCGCCGTGGCCGGCGCCACCCTTTCGCTCGCCCTGCTGTCGGCCCCGGCCTACGCCTCGGGCTCCAGCATGCCCTGGGAGACCCCGCTCAACGAGATCCTGGAATCCGTGCAGGGGCCGGTGGCCAAGATCATCTCGGTGATCATCATCACCGTGACCGGCCTGACCCTGGCCTTTGGCGAAACGTCGGGCGGCTTCCGTCGGCTGATCCAGATCGTCTTCGGCCTGTCGATCGCCTTTGCCGCCAGTTCGTTCTTCCTGTCCTTCTTCTCCTTCTCGGGCGGGGCGCTGATCTGATGGAGCCGGACAGCATTCCCGGCTTCACCGCCCCGGTGCATCGCGCTCTGATCGAGCCGATCCTGCTGGGCGGTGCGCCGCGCACGGTGGCGATCGTCAACGGCACGCTGGCCGCCGCCATCGGTCTCGGCCTGCGGCTGTGGATCGCCGGCGGGATCTTCTGGCTGGTCGGCCATCTTGCCGCCGTCTAGGCGGCCAAACGCGATCCCGCCTTCGTCGACGTGGTGCGCCGGCATCTGCGCTATCCCACCCATCTGGTCGGGTGAGGGCGTCATGCTGAACCTCGCCGAATACCGTCATCGCCGCGACCGGCTCGCCGATTTCCTGCCCTGGGCGGCGCTGGTCGCTAGAGGCGTGGTGCTGAACAAGGACGGCGCCTTCCAGCGCACCGCCCGGTTCCGCGGCCCGGACCTGGACTCCTCGACCGCTTCCGAACTGGTCGCTATTACTGCGCGCCTGAACAATGCTCTGCGCCGGCTTGGCTCCGGCTGGGCGATCTTCGTCGAGGCGCAGCGCCGGCCAGCGCGGGGCTATCCTTCCAGCCCGTTCCCCGATCCAGCCTCCGAACTGGTCGACGCCGAGCGCCGCGCACAGTTCGAGGAAGAAGGCGCGCATTACGAGAGCTGCTATTTCCTCACCCTGGTCTGGCTGCCGCCGGCGGACGATGCCGCCCGCGCGGAAGCCTGGCTCTACGAGAACCGCGCCCGTGGCGGCTCCGACTGGCAGGCGGTGGTCGCGGGTTTCATCGACCAGACCGACCGGGTGCTGGCGCTGCTCGACGGCTTCATGCCGGACGCCGACTGGCTCGATGACGGCGAAACCCTGACCTATCTACATTCCTGCATCTCCACGCGGATGCAGCGGGTCCGGGTGCCGGAAATCCCGATGCATCTCGATGCCATCCTGGTCGATGAGGAGTTGACCGGCGGTCTGGAGCCGCGCCTGGGCGACGCCCATCTGCGCACGCTCACCGTGACCGGCTTCCCGACCCAGACCTGGCCGGGGCTGCTGGATGAGCTGAACCGTCTGGCCTTTCCCTATCGCTGGTCGACGCGGGCGATCTGCCTCGACCGCACTGACGCCACGAAAGTGCTGGGCCGGATCCGGCGGCAATGGTTCGCCAAGCGCAAATCGATCATGGCCATCCTCAAGGAGGTGATGACCAACGAGGCCTCGGTGCTGCTGGATTCCGACGCCGCCAACAAGGCGGCCGACGCCGATGCGGCTTTGCAGGAACTCGGCACCGATCAGGTCGGGCAGGCCTATGTCACCGCTACCGTCACGGTGTGGGACGAGGATGCGACCGTCGCAGCCGACCGGCTGCGGCTGGTGGAGAAGACCATCCAGGGCCACGACTTCACCTGCATGCGTGAGACGGTGAACGCCATCGAAGCCTGGTTCGGCAGCCTGCCGGGGCATGTCTACGCCAATGTACGTCAGCCCTGTGTCTCGACCCTGAACCTGGCTCACATGATCCCGCTCTCCGCGGTGTGGGCCGGACCTGAGCGGGACGGACATTTCGCGGCGCCACCGCTGTTCTATGCCCGCACCGAGGGATCGACCCCGTTCCGCTTCGCACTCCACGTCGGCGATGTGGGCCACACGCTGATCGCCGGGCCGACGGGCGCCGGCAAGTCGGTGCTGCTGGCCTTCATGGCAATGCAGTTCCGCCGCTACACTGGCGCCCGGATTTTTGCCTTCGATTTCGGTGGCTCGATCCGCGCGGCTACCCTGGCGATGGGGGGCGACTGGCATGATCTCGGCGGCGCGCTGGCGCAGGACGTGAATGAACCCGTGGCGTTGCAGCCGCTGGCGCGCATCGACGAGCCGGGCGAACGCGCCTGGGCGGCGGAATGGGTGGCGACCCTGCTGGAGCGCGAGGGCGTCGCGGTTGCGCCCGACCTCAAGGACCATCTGTGGTCGGCGTTGACCTCGCTGGCCTCGGCCCCGGTCGCGGAACGCACCCTTACCGGTCTGTCGGCACTGCTCCAGTCGCTGGCGCTGAAGCAGGCGCTCCAACCCTACTGCGTTGGCGGCCCGTGGGGCAGTCTGCTCGACGCCGAGCACGAGCGTCTTGGTGTCGCCGATATCCAGGCCTTCGAGATCGAGGGGCTGATCGGCTCGGGTGCGGCGTCCGCCGTGCTGTCCTATCTGTTCCATCGCATCGAAGATCGCTTCGACGGCAGCCCGACGCTGCTGATCATCGACGAGGGCTGGCTGGCGCTGGATGATCGCGCCTTCGCCGGACAACTCCGGGAATGGCTGAAGACGCTGCGCAAGAAGAACGCCTCCGTCATCTTCGCCACCCAGTCGCTGGCCGATATCGACGCCAGCCCGATCGCCCCCGCGCTGATCGAAAGCTGCCCGACCCGGATCTTCCTGCCCAACGACCGGGCACTGGAGCCGCAGATCACCGCGATCTATCGCCGGTTCGGGTTGAATGACCGCCAGATCGAGATCCTCAGCCGGGCGACGCCCAAGCGCGACTATTACTGCCAGTCCCGGCGCGGCAACCGGCTGTTCGATCTCGGCCTGTCTGAGGTGGCGCTGGCCTTCACCGCGGCGTCGTCGCCCGATGACCAGACCGCGATCGACCGGATCTTTGCCCGGCATGGGCGTGACGGGTTTGCGGCCGCGTGGCTGGCGCACAGGGGCGTGGACTGGGCGGTTGAGATGCTCAGGCCAGGAGAGCCATCATGAGAAATTCGTTGATCTCCAAAGCAGCGTTCGTGGCTGGGTTTGGCGCCCTTTCATTCATCGTCGTGATCGCCCCGGCCCAGGCGCAATGGGCGGTCTACGATGGCGCGGCCCATGTCCAGACGGTGCTGATCGCGGCGCGGGAATTGCAGCAGGTCAACCAGGAGGCGCAGAGCCTCACCAATGAGGCGACCATGCTGGAGAACCAGGCCCGCAACCTCGCCAATCTGCCGCTCTCGGTGCTGGCGCCGATGGAGCAGTCGATTATGCAGACTGAGCAGATCGTCGGCCAGGCGCAGGGATTGGCCTATAACCTGACCAGTATCGATCAGGCCTTTTCGCAAATCTATCCACAGGCGTTTACGAATTCGGTTTCGGCCACGCAGATGACTACCGATGCGCAGACCCGATGGCAGAACGCACGGAGCGCCTATCAGGACGGGCTGCGCGTGCAGATCGGGGCGGTGCAGAATCTCGATGCCACGCGCAGCCAGATCGACAGTCTGGTCACCTCGAGCCAGTCCGCGAGTGGCGCCTTGCAGGCCGCGCAATCGGGGAACCAGCTTGCCGCGCTGCAGACGCGCCAGCTTGCCGATCTCACCGCGGTCGTCACGGCGATGGGCCGCGCCCAGGCGCTGGAAGGCGCGCGTCAGGTCGAGAGCGAGGAGCAGGGCAGGGCGCAACTGGCGACTTTCCTGAATTACGGGGCCGGCTACACGCCCGGCACCGCGCAGATGTTCCACTGATGCGCCGGTTACGTCTCTCCCCGCCGATCGTCTTTCGGCTCGTTGCCGTCGGGCTGGTCGTTTTGATCCTGGTTGCCGCGAGCCTTCACCTCCGGCACGTGCCCCATGACGTGGGCATGCCGGATCTCGGGCCGCCGGGATTGCGTGACCGGCTGGCCGCCGGTCTGGCGCATTGTCAGGCGCTCGGCATGAAGGCCGACGGCGATCCGGCCTGTGCGGCGATCTGGGCCGAGAACCGCAAGCGCTTCTTCGCGCCCGACGCGGCACGCTGACGCCATGCAGCAGGGCACCGGCGTCATCGACAATTTCCTTGCCATCTTCACCCAGTATATCGATTCCGGCTTCGGTCTGGTGCAGGGCGATGTCCACTGGCTTGCCGGTGTACTGATCACCATCGACATCACCCTGGCCGGACTATTCTGGGCGCTGGCACCGGACGAGGACGTGCTGGCGCGACTGATCCGCAAGACCCTGTTCATCGGCTTGTTCGCCTTCATCATCGGCGACTTCAACGGGCTGGCAAAGATCATCTACGAGTCCTTCGCCGGGCTGGGCATCGAGGCGGGTGGTGGGCATCTCACCCAGGCGCAACTGCTCCAGCCGGGACGGCTGGCGCAGGTCGGCATCGATGCCGGCAAGCCGATCCTGATCTCGATCTCCTCGCTGGTCGGTTTCGTCGCCATCTTCAACAACGCGATCCAGATCGCCGTGCTGCTGATCGCCTGGCTGATCGTGGTCATCAGCTTCTTCGTGATGGCGATTCAGCTCTTCGTGGCGTTGATCGAATTCAAGCTGACCACGCTTGCCGGTTTCGTGCTGGTGCCGTTCGGTTTGTTCGGCCGCACCGCTTTTCTTGCCGAGAAGGTGCTGGGCAATGTCGTGTCCTCTGGCATCAAGGTGCTGATGCTGGCCGTGATCGTCGGCATCGGCTCGACGGTGTTTGGCCAGTTCACCAGCGGTTTCAACAACCCGCCCACCATCAATGACGCGCTGACCCTGATCCTGGCGTCCCTGACGCTGCTCGGCCTGACCGTGTTCGGCCCGGCGCTGGCCAACGGGCTGATCGCCGGCGGCCCGCAGCTGGGTGCCGGGTCCGCTGTCGCTACGGCGGCCGGGGTCGTCGGTGCCGGAGTGGCTGCCGCGTCC
>NZ_JABXXR010000074.1 GCF_013376175.1 Ameyamaea chiangmaiensis | reverse complement strand
AGGGCGATGCCCTGGCGCAGGGCGCGGCGATGGCCCATCTGGTGGACACCGACGCGCAGGCGGTCGCGGCCACGATCATCGCGGCCGGAGCGCCCGCCGCGCAGGTGCAGATGACAGCCATGCCCGACCCGGGCGTGCAACATGATGTGACCCGGGTCTATATTCGCTGACCGTCTCTCAGGACCCCTGTCGTCAGCGTCAGCACGGAGTTGAACCGCGTGAGTTCGTCCCAGATCGTCCGTAATCCCTTCGCGGCCTTCTGCCGCAAGGCGCTTGCCGATATTCAGGCGCAGGGGCGGTACCGCCGCTTCACCCCGCTCGCGCGACGGGCCGACGCGTATCCAACATACGAATATACCCACGCGCCACGTGCCGAGCCGGGGCCCGACGTCACGGTGTGGTCCGCCAACGACTATCTCGGCATGGGTGTCGAGCCCGAGGTGCAGGAAGCCGCGATCGCCGCGATCCGGGCGCATGGCGCCGGGGCCGGCGGTACGCGCAACATTGCCGGCACCAGTCCGCTGCACGCCGCGCTCGAGGCCGAACTGGCGGCGCTGCACGGCAAGGAGGCTGGCCTGCTGTTCGTGTCGGGCTACGTGTCCAACCAGGCCAGCCTGCAGACCATCCTGACCAGCATGCCGGGCTGGATCTGCTTTTCGGACCGACAAAATCATGCGTCGATGATTGCCGGGATCAAAGGCGCGCGCGGCGCGACCTGCGTGATCTACGAGCATAACGATCTCGCGGATCTGGAAGCCAAGCTGGCCGCGGCACCCGTGGACGCGCCGAAGATGATCGCGTTCGAAAGCGTCTATTCCATGGATGGCGACATTGCCGACATCGCGGCGACCTGCGCCCTGGCCCGGCGGTATGGCGCGCTGACCTACCTTGATGAGGTGCACGCGGTCGGTCTCTACGGGGCGGAAGGCGGCGGCGTGTCCCAGCGCGATGGCGTGGCGGACCAGGTCGACATCATCGAGGGTACGCTCGCCAAGGGCTTCGGCGTCCATGGCGGGTACGTCACCGCCTCGTCCGAGATCGTTGATTATCTGCGCTCGGCGGCATCAGGCTTCATCTTCACGACGGCACTCCCGCCCGCCGTGGTGGCCGCTGCACTGGAAAGCGTGCGGCTGGTGCGTCGGCAGCCCTGGCGTCGTGAACGGCTGTTCGAGCGTGTGGCGACGTTCCGGGCCAAGCTCGACGCGGCCGGCGTGCCCTTCATGGACACGCCCAGTCACATCGTGCCGATCCCCGTCGGGAACGCGGAGCGTTGCATGCGGATCAGCCGCCGGTTGCTCGACGAGTACCGGCTGTATGCGACCCCGATCAACTATCCCACCGTCCCGCGCGGCACCGAACGCCTGCGCCTGACGCCCGGTCCGTTCCATACGGACGCGATGATGGACGACATGGTCTCCGCCCTGCGCACCCTGCTGCGCGAAGAGAGTCTGGACGAACAGTCCGGCGCGACCAGCCGGGCGGCCTGACGGGTCGGTCGGGACAGTCGCCGGTGCGCGCGGCTGTCCTCTGTTTCGTCAGCCGGCGCGGGCGCGCGCGATCTGGCTGCGCAGTTCGTCCACGGTGACGGCCCCGGGGATGACGGACGTGCCGCCGATGATGAAGGTTGGTGTGCCGTCGACGCCGATCGTGCGGGATAGGTCGAGATTGGCCTGAATGATCCCGGCGACCGTGCCGCTGTTCATGTCACGCTCCAGTCGCGCGACGTCCAGTCCCTGCGCCTGCGCCAACGTGCGGATACGATCGATCGACGGCTTGGCGGCGTCGGACATCAGCGCGTTCTGCAAGGCACCATATTTTCCCTGCAGCCCGGCGGCCACGATCGCCTTGCTGTCCAGAAGGCTGGCGTCGCCCAGAACGGGGATGATTTTTTCCACCAGCCTCAGATCATGATCGCCGGCCACCAGGCTGGCCAGGTCGGGCAGAACCTTGCGGCAGTACGGGCAGCGCGGGTCATAGAATTCCACCAGCGTCATCCGCCCTGACGGGTTGCCGAACACGGCGTCAGTGGCAGTGTGTTCCAGCGCGGCGCGGTTCTTGCCGACCGCGTCCAGTGTTGCCGTCTGCTGGGCCTGCTGGGCGTTGGCGCGCAGCGCGGTGATCGCGTCCGCCAGGATGGTCGGGTCGGTCTTCAATGCGTCCCGCACGATGGCGACGATTTCCGCACGCTGTGCGGGAGAAAAGCTGCCGGCCGTGGTGGCGTCGGCGGCGTGCGCCGATACGCTGCCGGCCAGGGCGGCTGCCCCGAGGCTGGTTGTAATCACCAGCGCGCGAAGGGTTTGGCGAACCCGGCCCGCAGGCGTCAGAACGGGGGAAAGAATTGTCATGAGGCGTCTTTCAGAAACGGTCTTGGTCAGGATGCCGCCGCACCCTAACCGCCCCACCCGGGCAAGGCGAGGGCATGATGGCGGCGGGTTCGGCGGCATCACGGACGGCGGCGTTACCATCCCCCACGGAGCAGCAGGTTGCCGCGTGCCCGGAAGCCCGCTAATCCGGTCGTTACGTGCCGGTCGGCGCGCCGGTTTTGTGCATGGTCTTTCGCATGGCAAGGGAACAGAGATGAAATTTCGGGCGCTCCCCGGACAGGTTGCCGCCGGGCCGGTCGGCCAGTGCAGCCGGACGCTTCTTCCGCTCGCTGTTGCCGGCCTCGTGGCCGGGTGTTCGACATTCGCCCCGGCGGTCAAGGGTGTGCGCGACACGCTCTGGGGGCCGTCTCACCCTTATCTGAGCGGCTATGTGGGCATTGTCGTCGCCGACGAACCACAGGCCGCTGTGGCCGGTCACGACGTGCTGGTCCGGGGTGGCAATGCGGCGGATGCCGCGACGGCCGTCGGGCTTGCCCTTGCTGTCACTCTGCCGTCGCGGGCCAGCCTTGGCAGCGGGGGCGCGTGCTTGGCCTATCGCCCGGGACAGCCCGGCGCGGATTCGTTCCTGTTCCTGCCGGTGGGCGGCTCGGTCTCCGGCAGCCGTCCGGCTGCGGTTCCCATGGTGGTCCGTGGCCTGTACCGGATGCAGATCCAGTACGGCAGCGTCGACTTCTCCGAGACGCTGCCGCCAGCGATCCGACTGGCCCGCGCGGGCGCCACCGTCAGCTCGCAACTCGCATCCGATCTCGAGGTGGTCAAGGCACCATTGCTTGAGGATGAGGGCATGAGCGCCGTGTTTTCGCGCGGCGACGGCTCGGTGCTTCAGGCTGGCGACACGGTGGCGCAACCGGCTCTTGCGGCAACGCTCGAACGCATTCGCCACGTGGGCCCCGGTGACCTCTACAATGGTGCGCTGGCATCCAGCCTTGCGGAGGGCGCCGCGACGGCGGGTGGTGGCCTGACCGCCGCAGACATACGCGCAGCCCTGCCGGCCCGTTTGGAAAGCCTCGCGCTCCAGAACGGCGGGACGCGCATCGACTTCGTGGCGCCTCCCGCAGACGGTGGCCTGGGCATGGCTGCGGCCTGGCATGCGGCTCAGGGCGGAACGTCGGTCGGCGGCATCGGACAATCGAGTGTCGCCGCGTGGCGCGCGGCCCATTCCCAGACGACCGATGTCGCGGCCGCGCAGGCCTTCGTGTCGTCGCCTCCGTCCGGCGGGCGCCTGCCCAACCTGCCGGCCTCGACCAGCTTTGCGGTGGTCGACCGCACGGGCGAGGCGGTCGCGTGCGATCTGACGATGAACAACCTGTTCGGCACCGGCCGCATGGCCGGTTCGACCGGCATCGTCCTGGGGGTCGCACCCGGCCGCAATCCGGCGCCCCTGCTGCCAATTGCCATCGCTCATCACAATGGTGTCGTGCAGGCCGTCGTTGCAGCCTCCGGGCAGAATGATGCGGCCGATGCGGCAGCCGCAGGCCTGTCGAACGCACTGGCCGGACGTGCCGGAACCGCCAATGTCGGAGCGGGTCGCGTCAACAGCATTGTTTGTGGCAGCCACACCTGTTCCGGTGCGACCGACGTGCGGGGTGGGGGGCTGGCCACGGGCACGAACTGAGGGAGGCAGCGGGGCGAGCCAATCGTCCCGCCCCCGGTCGGGCTTGATGATCGTCACCCGCCAAAGCTGCGGACAAGACTGCCGGCGACCAGTTGCCAGCCGTCGATCAGGACGAAGAAAATCAGCTTGAACGGCAGTGAAATCGTTGTCGGTGGCAGCATCATCATGCCCAGACTCATCAGGACACTCGACACCACGAGGTCGATGATGAGAAACGGCAGGTAGACAAGAAACCCCATTTCAAACCCGCGCCTCAGTTCCCCGATCATGAAGGCGGGGATCAGCGCGCGCCACGGCGTCGCCTGTGGCGAGGATGGCGGCGCAAGGCGCGCCATTTCGAGAAAGGCGGTCAGGTCCGCCGGGCGCGTGTGCGCCACCATGAACCCCCGAAACGGTTCCGCAGAGGCGCGAAGGCCGTCCAGTTCGCTCACCTGACCGGCCATCAAAGGTGTGATGCCCTGTTCCCAGGACGCCTGCAGGGTCGGCTGCATCACAAAGAACGTCAGGAACAGTGACAGCCCGATGATTACGGTGTTGGGCGGCGTTCCCTGCGCACTCAGCGCGCTGCGCAGCAGCGACAGCACAATGACGATCCGTGTGAACGCCGTGACCATGACCAGCAGGCTGGGGGCCAGCGAGAGCATCGTGATCAGAGCCGTGAGTTGGACGATCCTGCCGGTCGTGCCGGCCTCTCCCCCTTGACCGAGATCGAACGTCACGGCCTGAGCATGGGCAAGGTGAAGCGGCGCGACGATCAGAATCGCCGCACTGACCATCGCGATCCGCAGGCCGCGCCGTTCAATGACCATCACGCGACTCCGCCTGAAGGTATCGTCCGGTCGGTTGCGGGCCACGGAACCAGAAGATCACTGGGGCCACCGGTCAGCACCACGGCCTGATGCCCGGCGATGTCCAGAAGTGTTAGGTGACGTTTGCCGCCGTCCAGCGACAGGCGCGCCGTGATTTTCATGTCTCCGTCCGGCGTCCCGTGGCGGCGCAGGAAGGCCGTTCGCACGGCGCCAAGGCGCAGAAGAAGAATCATCGCGATAACGGCGATCAACGCGAGCGTTGATGAAAACATCATCGAGAGTGTCATGCGTTATCGGCGTCCATCGTGACTGCAGGAGGCATCACTCTTCCTGAGAAGTGTAAATAAAAGGTGGATGACGACGCCTGTGGGGCGCGTGTGAACACTTCGAATGAAAATTTCCGTGCAAATCGCGGCTGCTAACCAAGTGGTAAGGTTTTCGGAATCATTGTGTGCCAGCGGCAGATGACCACGGTGATCTCGCGGCCAACCGCTGACCTCACGCTCCGGGAGAGTTGTCATGTTCAATGCCGATCAGACGACTGCCATCTATCGCGGCAACGTGCTCGATCTGGGTGAGCGTCGTATGCAGTGGCTTTCGCAACGACAGCAGATTCTGGCGGACAATGTCGCGAACGCTGATACGCCCGGTTTCGTGCCGTCGGACGCCTCGTCATTCGACGCCGCGCTCAGCAGTTTCGACATCGCCCCGGTTGTCACTAGCGCGATGCATATGGGCGGTGGTCGCAACGGTGTTCGCGCCGTGCGCGACAAACATGAGCGCGCGCCTGACGGAAACGCGGTGTCGCTGGACGCGCAGATGGAAAAAATCGCCAATACGGACGACCAGCAACGCTTGGCGTCGACACTCTATAAAACCTACGTGTCCATGTTCGACACGGCACTGGACAAGTGACGTGATGGCGAACGTCCAAGACGGAGACGGTCATGAGTCTGTCTGACTCCATCGGTATTTCCGCCGCAGGCATGGACGCGCAGTCGCAGCGCCTGCGCGTCGTGGCGGAAAACCTTGCCAATCAGGATACGACCGGGGGCACTCCCGGCGCGGATGCCTACCGACGCAAGACCATCACCTTTCAGGAGGTCATGGGTCAGGACGACGACGTGGCCAAGGTGTCGGTCCGGTCGATCGGTCATGACAGCACGCCGTTTCAGCTTCGATACGATCCCTCGCACCCGGCGGCGGACAAGGATGGTTACGTGAAACTGCCCAACGTCAATGAAATGGTCGAAACCATGGATATGCGTGAGGCCGAACGTTCCTATTCGGCCAATCTGAACACGATGGCGGTCGCACGTTCCATGATGACGCGCACGATTGACGTTCTGAAATGAACGTCGCATCGGTCGCTGCCGGCGCGTATGCCCGCACGCAATCCCTGGGCCTTGATACGGATGGTTCGTCATCCGGCACCGATGCCGTCGATAATTTCGGTTCCGTCCTGAACAGCGCCGTCCAGGGCGCCATTGATCAGGGTCACACGGCCGATCGTCTGACGGCCCAAGGCCTGTCTGGCGGGGGGGACGTTACCTCGATCATTACGGCTGTGTCACGGGCGCAGCTGGCCCTGCAGACCACTACGACCATTCGCGATCGCGTGGTCCAGGCGTACCAGGACATCATGAAGATGTCGATCTAGGAATCAGGAAGCGGGTCACGCACATGCATTCCGTTGATATTGCCTCTGTCCTGCGTCACTGCTTCATCGTGGTTGTCGAACTCAGCGCCCCGGCCCTTCTGGCTGCACTTGTGGTCGGACTGGTCGTGTCCCTGTTTCAGGCGGTGACCCAGATCAACGAGACGACGCTGTCTTTCGTGCCGAAGGTGCTGGCCGTGGGGTGCGCTCTGCTGGTCGCAGCGCCGTTCATGTACGGCACCCTGCAGACGTTCACACTACGGGCGTTCGACATGCTGGTTGAGGCCGGCGTCCGGTGAACGTCGCCGATTTCGTCAGTCTCCTGCCCGACAATGTCTTCATCTTTGCTCTTGTCCTCTGTCGTTCCAGTGCCGCGATCATGTTGCTGCCGGGCATCGGGGAGGATGCGGTTCCGACGTCGGTGCGTGCAGGCTTCGCTTTTGCGCTTGCCGTGCTGCTGACCCCCGTTGAAATGCGGCATTTCACCGCTGCCGGGCCTACCTGGTCCGCGTCCCCGGTCGCGATGGCGGGGCTGATTGGCGCGGAGCTTGCCGGCGGCGGCCTGATCGGCTTGATCGCTCGGCTGATGTGCCTGTCGCTGCCGATCGCGGCCCAGATCATTGCAACCTTTGTCGGTCTGGCGAGCGTTTTGCAGCCAGACCCGCAGATGGGCGCGCAGAGCACGGCGCTTAGTCGCATGGCGTCCCTGCTTGTTCCGGTGCTTGTTCTGGAAACAGGGTTATACCAGCTCCCGCTTCACGCCTTGTGCGATAGCTATAGTGTGTTTCCGGTGGGTCAGGTGCCTCTGGTCGGGGACCTTGCTCACAGCGTCACGCTGGCGTCGAGTCGCACGTTCGGCATCGCCGCTGAACTGGCCGGCCCGTTTATTGTGGTCGGTACCCTCTGGCAGGTCATGCTGGCGATGTTGAGCCGGTTCGTGCCGTCGCTACAGGTTTATGGTCTGGCAATGCCGGCCCAGCTTCTTGGTGGATTGCTGCTTGTCGCGCTTCTGGGACGGACGTTGCTTGGCGCATGGCAGGCAGACATGGCACACGTTTTACATGATCTGCCGGGCCTCTGACCATGGCCGAGGGGGACCAGGAGGATCGCACGGAAGCGCCGACCGCCAGGCGTCTGGCCAAGGCACGTGAAGACGGCGACGTCGCCCAGTCGCGCGAACTTCAGATGGTGGCAGGCTTTGGCGGCGGCGTGCTTGCCCTGTTGACGGCGGTGGTGCTGGGCACGCCGCGTTTTACGCATGACATGATCGCGCTGTTCGAAAGCATCGGCAGTATCGAGCTTGACGTCGGGTCGACCCTGCGACTGGCCCGGACATTCGGTGGCGCGGGGCTTCTGCTTCTTCTGCCTGTCGGACTGGGCGCGCTTGTGGCCACGCTTGGCGTCGGTTTTGCCCAGACGGGCTTTCTGATCTACCCGGGCGGCCTGACACCCAAGCTTGAGAAGCTCGACCCCCGTCGCGGCCTGTCGCGGCTGTTTGGTCTTGACGGGGTGATGGAAGGCGCGCGGTCGTGCGTAAAGTTCGTGGCGTTCGGCGTTGTTGTCTGGTGGCTGATGCATACGGTCCTTCGCGATGTCATGCGCGAGGCGTCCTTGGACGTGTCCCAGCAGATGCACATCATCATGCGTCACGTCCTGCGTGCGGCTCTGGCCATGATTGGTTTGCAGGGTGCCATCGCAGGTCTGGACACGCTCTGGGTCCGCTGGCGGCGCACCTCCAAGTTGCGCATGAGCCGGCAGGATCTGAAAGACGAACATCGTCAGTCGGAGGGCGATCCGCTGGTCAAGGGGCGTCTGCGCCAGATCCGGATGCGGGCGGCCAGACGGCGTATGATGGAGGCCGTCCCCAAGGCGTCCGTCATTATCACCAACCCTACACACTATGCTGTGGCGCTGTCCTATGAGCAGGGGAGTGGCGCAGCCCCGCGTATCGTGGCCAAAGGGGTCGACGACGTCGCATGGCGCATCCGCGAAAAGGCCCGCGAGCATCGCATTCCCATCGTGCCGAACCCGCCTGTGGCCCGCGCGCTGTATGCCATGCCCCTCGACTCCGAAATCCCGCGCGAACATTTTCGGGTTGTCGCCGGGATTATTGCCTATGTGATGAAGCAGAAGCGGGAGGCTGCCGGGCGGCGCCTCTGAGCGGACAGGAAGGTGGCGCGTTTCTCGCACGTCGACCGGTTTGACAGGATGTTTTCTTTATGTTCTAAAAAGAACAAAAGGGAACGAAAGGTTAATGCGCAGGGCGACAGGTTTAGACCTGAGGCTGATCGTTCCCCCCAAAGGATTGAACGTGGACGGCGCGCGCCACGAGCGCGTTATAGTCACCCCGAAGATATCGTCCGACTCGCGGGAGTGGGCGGTCGATGAAGCGATTGCGACGGCAGGATCAGTTTGAATGGACAAGAACAAGGCTCTTGAAGGGGCGCTCAGCCAGATCGAGCGCGCATTCGGCAAAGGGTCCATCATGCGCATGGGCCAACGCCCCCGCGAGCAGGCGGACGTGGTGTCCACAGGGTCGCTGGGCCTCGATATCGCTCTGGGAATCGGCGGACTGCCGCGCGGCCGTATCGTCGAGATCTATGGTCCCGAGAGTTCGGGCAAGACGACGTTGGCACTGCATGCAATTGCCGAGGCACAGAAAAAAGGCGGCACGTGCGCCTTTATCGACGCCGAACATGCGCTCGATCCGGGGTATGCGCGCAAGCTTGGCGTCAATGTCGACGACCTGCTGATCAGCCAGCCTGATGCCGGTGAACAGGCCCTGGAAATCGCGGATACGCTCGTCCGCTCCGGCGCGATCGATGTGCTGGTGGTGGACAGCGTGGCCGCTCTGGTCCCGCGTGCCGAACTGGAAGGCGACATGGGCGACAGCCATGTCGGCCTTCACGCGCGCCTGATGAGCCAGGCCTTGCGCAAGCTGACCGGCACGGTGTCGCGCTCGAACACCATGCTGATCTTCCTCAACCAGATCCGTCTGAAGATCGGCGTCATGTTCGGCAATCCGGAGACGACGACCGGCGGAAATGCGCTGAAGTTCTATGCCTCGGTGCGCCTCGACATCCGCCGTATCGGCGCGATCAAGGACAAGGACGATGTCGTGGGAAACCAGACGCGCGTCAAGGTCGTCAAGAACAAGATGGCGCCGCCGTTCCGGCAGGTCGAATTCGACATCATGTATGGCGAGGGCATCAGCAAGACCGGCGAACTGCTCGATCTTGGCGTGAAGGCCGGTCTGGTCGAGAAATCGGGCGCGTGGTTCTCGTATGACAGTCAGCGAATCGGGCAGGGGCGTGAAAACGCCAAGACGTTCCTGCGGGAGCATCCCGACATGGCCGCCGATATCGAGCGCAAGGTGCGCGAGCAGGCCGGTGTCGTCGCCGAGACGATGCTGACGAGCCCCGACGAGCAGGAAGACGTCGAAGCCGTCGACTAACGGCGGCGCCGTCCGCCCGGTTGGGTGACGCTGAACCGGCGCATCGACGTGGGTTCAGACCGCCACCCGTCGCCGGGGGTACGGCGTTCGGATCGGTGCCCGCGCCCCGGCGAGCCACCACCCGGGCGCGCGGCTTACCGGGAGCGACGCGTCAGGCGGCGTCCCTTGTCCCACACATCCAGACCACGCAGGGCCAGATCGGCCATCCCCGGAAGCAGGCTCGGCTGCATCAGGTCCGGATCGAATGCCCGCATACGGCGCGCGTTCTCGCGATAACAGTCCTCGACAAAGCCCCGGAACGAGAAACCGTCCAGAAACAGACTGGTCTGCGTTACGGCGAAGTCACGCCCGTCATTGGGCTGCTGGCCCCGATTGACCATCCCCAGAAGACGCTGGCCCGCGCGTGCGTAAAACCGAAGGGATTTGAGCGTGCGCCGTACGGGGCCAAGGCCGCGCTGGCGCTCACGCCACGCCATATAGTTGATGAAAAATACGATATGACGTGTTTCCTCGAACATCAGCACGTCGAAAATCTCGAACATCGACGCGGGCAAAAACTGCGATTGACGGGCGTTCTTGAACGCACCGAACCCCAGAAACGCATCGAGACACTCACCGAAGCCGAAATCGATAAACGCCGTCTCCAGATCTGCCGGAAAGGCCTCGATCGGCTGTTCGACAGCATCGAGCCCATAGCGATCGATCATGACGCGGATCAGGTTGGCGTGGCGCGTTTCCTCCACGCCCTGCAACGCCACGGCCGCGCGCACGTCAGGGTCGGTGATGAACGGCGTGAACGCATGCACGATCGCGCCCGCTCGCCGTTCGGTGTGATAGACCTCCTGCCAGAAGGGCACTGACCGAAGGCGCGTCAGTTCGTCGTCCGAGAGCGCCGGCCATGGCAGGCTGGCAGGATCAAACACCTGATGTGTGTCGATGAACTGCCGGCAGAAAAGGGACTTGTGTGCGTCTGATCCCGCCTCGAACGGCTGCGTCATGCGGGCTGGCCGGCCGTCGGTGTGTGGACGGGTCTGAACAGGCGCACGCAGAACCGTGCCGCCCGTGCGATGGCTGGTGTCGTCGTGGGCCGCAGAAGGCGCGGATCATAGCCAGAGAAACGACGGTCGTTTTCCTCCAGACACAGGTCCATCAGGTCGGCAAATCCGACATCGATGCCCGAGACGTCGGCGGCGCCGTTGAGGGTGAAGTTGTTGTCCTGCGTATGGGCGTTGCCGTCATTGTCGATCGACGTGGCCAGGCCGATGCGCTCGTATGCCAAAAAGACCCACACCGCCCACACGCGAAGCTCGAACCAGGGGCGTTGCCACACCGGCATGGTCGCGCGGTGCCAGGCGAGCCAGTTCGCGAACAGAAGGATATGGCGGCATTCCTCCTGCATCACCGGTTCGAAAGTCTCGATCAGTTCGGGCGGGAAGAAGCCGGACCGCTGGGCGAGGGCGAACAGGCCGAAGGCGAAGAAGCTATCGACACATTCCGAAAAGCCCGTGACCAGATAAGCCCACTCGGTGTCTTTCGGCTCCTTGTACGGCGGCTCGGGCGCCATCGGGATGCCGTAGGCCTCGACCAGCTTGGACAGCACCTCCTTGTGGCGGTTCTCTTCCCACGCGTTCCGCGACAGGGCGTCCTTCATGTCGGCATCGTCGATCATCGCGGCATAGGCGGCCATGCGCAGGCGTGCCTTGCCTTCGGTCTGTACGGCGATGTCCCAGATCGGCAGGGATGTCACCCGCCTGAGCGTGTCGGGATCGAGCTTTGGCCACGCGATGACCGAGGGCTTGTAGGGATTGAACGTCTCGCGAAACATCGCCGCGACGGCGTGCTTGTGTTCTGCCGTGCCGGGTTTGAGGGGGCCTGCGACGGGACTGCTCCAGTGGCGGGCGCGGTAGTCGGCTTCCTCCACGGTCGCGGCGGGGCTCGGCGTGTCCGGAAGGGTGCTGTAGATTTCTTCGAGCGTGCTCATGTCGTCTCTCGTGTGCCGGAGTGGGGCTCACGCGGTCGTCGGTGCGGCGAGAGGGAGGCCCGCGGGATTCGGATGTGTCGCGCCCCGACGGAAGGGGTGTTTTCGGCGGAGCGCGGGGCCGGTGTCAGCCCAGATCGTTCATGGTCTGGATGACGCGCGAGACGAGGCCATAGGCGATGGCTTCCTCGGCCGACATCCAGTAATTGCGATCCGTGTCCTTGGCGATTTTCTCGTAGGACTGGCCGGTTTCGCGTGCGAACAGACGATTGAGGCGTTCGCGCATCTTGATGATCTCGCGGGCCTCGATGTCGATATCGGTGGCCGGTCCGCGTACGCCGCCCATCGGCTGATGCAGCAGGAAGCGGGTGTTCGGCAGGCAGACCCTGCGCTCCGGCCGTCCGGCGGCATAGATCAGTGCGCCGGCCGAGGCGACCCAGCCAGTGCCGATCATGTTCACGGGCGCGACCGAATCCACGAAGCGGATCATGTCGTGGATGGTGTCGCCGCTTTCGACGTGGCCGCCCGGCGAGTTGACATAGACGTCGATCGGCTTGGTCGAGGCGCCGGCCAGGGCCAGCAGGCGACCGGTCACGTCGCGGGCCAGCTTGTCGTTGATTGCGCCGAAGATCAGCACCTTACGCTGGTCGAACAGGCGTGTCTCGAGTTCGTTAATCGGCGAAGACAGGGTCTTGTTGTCGTCCGGTTCGGATTTCTCCGGCCCGTTCGGCTCGGGGATGTCGGGGCCGGTGGGGTCTTCGTCGTCCATCCGGAACCGGTCTTTCGGCGTCAGGCCGTACATGGGATTCTCCCTGTCTTCAGAAAAAGGGCACCGGTACGCATCATTGCGGTGCTTATCCTGCGTCGTCGGCGCGGCGGTGCCAAGTGGCCAGCCTGTAATTAGTGTCGCCGATGACGGGCCGCCAGTCCCCCGCGCGTTCGGCCGCGCTCTCGCCAATCCGGCAGCGAGGCGATATAGCACAGGTCTCGTGACCGTTTTGCCGGAGCCCCACGTGCGACAGCCGCGCCGATTGCCTGATGTGTTGCGGCGTGCCGATCCGTTTCGTCTGGCGTGCAGTGCGTTCGTCGCTCTGCTGGCCGGGTGCGCGCACGACCCGATCGACACGCCGGTCAACTGGGTCCATCAGATCGAGGGGGGCGAGATCGCGCGTCTGCGTCCGCCGCCGCCGGGGGTGAACGACCCCTATCCCCATGTGGGGCTGACGCCGACGACCAGGCCGCAACTGCCGTCGCCGCAGAACCGCGTCGATATCACCGAAGCCCTGATCGAGCAGCGGAACTACACGCATCTTCTGGACGCACGCAGCGGGCCGCTCGTGGTCGTGCCGACCGTGACCCCGGCCGCACCATCGCCCGCCCGGCAGCCGACGGCGTCCGCGTCGTTCGATGCGGCGAACATGGACGGCGGAAGCAGTGACGCAGGGACGCA
>NZ_JABXXR010000073.1 GCF_013376175.1 Ameyamaea chiangmaiensis | reverse complement strand
GACGCTGCGTCTGGCGCCGGCGGGCCATGTGCTGGGCAGCGCGCAGGTGGTGCTGGAACATGCCGGCCAGCGCGCGGTGGTCAGCGGCGATTACAAACGCGCGCCGGATCCGACGTGCGCGCCGTTCGAGCCCGTGCCGTGCGATCTGTTCGTGACCGAAGCGACGTTCGCCCTGCCGGTCTTCCGTCAACCCGATCCCCTGCGCGAGATCGGACGCCTGTTGCACGACGCGCGGCTGTTCCCCGACCGGACGCATCTGGTCGGGTGTTACGCGCTCGGCAAGGCGCAGCGGCTGATCGCGCTGCTGCGGCAGGCGGGCTATGACGACCCGATCTGGCTGCATGGCGCGTTGCGGCCGATGTGCGACCTGTACGGCCGGTTCGGCATCGATCTGGGCCTGCTGAACGCCGCCACCGGCGCGGCAAAAGACGCGATGCGCGGCGGGATCGTCCTGGCGCCCCCTTCGGCAATCGCGGATCGCTGGGCGCGACGACTGTCCGATCCGGTCGTCTGCCTTGCCTCCGGCTGGATGCAGGTCAGGCAGCGGGCCAAGGCGCGCGGCGTCGAACTGCCGCTGATCATCAGCGACCATGCCGACTGGGACGCGTTGCTGCGCACCTGCGACGATGTGGGCGCAGGCGAGGTCTGGGTGACCCATGGGCGCGAGGACGCTCTGATCCACGCGCTGGGCAAGCGCGGCGTGCGCGCACGGGCCCTGCGGCTGGTCGGCTATGGCGATGAGGACGAAGCCGAGACCGCCCTCGACACCGTGGAAGGAGACGCCGCGTGATCGCGTTTGCCGCCCTGCTCGAACGTCTGGTCTTCACCCCGTCGCGCAACGCCAAGATTGCGCTGCTGCGCGATTACTTCACCCATGCGGCCGACCCCGACCGCGGCTATGCTCTGGCGGCGATCGCGGGCACCCTGTCGTTTCCCGCGGCCAAGCCCGGCCTGTTGCGCGCGCTGGTCATGGAGCGCACCGACCCCGACCTGTTTGCCCTGTCCTATGATTATGTCGGGGATCTGGCCGAAACGGTGGCGCTGATCTGGTCCTCGCCCGCCGAACGCCCAAACACACCACCTCCCGGCCTTGCCGAGGTCGCCATCGCGCTGGCCACCACGCCCAAGGCCGAACTGCCCGCCCTGCTGACGCGCTGGCTGGATATCTGCGACGCCCCGTCGCGCTATGCCCTGCTCAAGCTCGTGACCGGCGCCTTGCGCGTCGGGGCCTCGGCGCGGCTGGCCAAGGTGGCGCTGGCCGAGATCGCCGGTGTCACAGCCGACGAGATCGAGGAAATCTGGCATGGGCTGGCCATTCCCTACGCGCCGCTCTTTGCCTGGATCGAGGGAACCGGCCCGCGGCCGGACGCGCAGGACGCGCCCGTGTTCCGCCCACCGATGCTGGCCCATCCGCTGGACGGGGTGGATCTGGCGACACTCGACCCGGCGGACTGGCGCGCGGAGTGGAAATGGGACGGCATCCGCGTGCAACTGGTGCGCACACGCGGGGGCGAGCGACTGTACACCCGCACGGCCGAGGATATAGGCCGTACATTCCCCGACATCCTGCGCGTTCTGGAGGACATGGCCAGCGACGTCGTCCTGGACGGCGAACTCCTGGTCATGCGTGACGGCGCGCCGGAGCCGTTCGCGCAGCTTCAGCAACGTCTCAATCGGCGCGCGCCCTCGGCGGCCATGCTGCGCGACCTGCCGGCGGGGGTGCATCTGTACGACATCCTGTTCGAGGACGGCGAGGATTTGCGCCCGCTGGGTTTCGACGCGCGCCGGGCGCGACTGGAAGCATGGTTCGCCCGCAACGCGCCGCCGATGCTCAGCCTGTCGCCCTTGATCGGTTTCGACAGTTTCGACGCGCTGGCCAGTATCCGCGCGGGTGCCCGGGCCGAAGGGATCGAAGGGCTGATGCTCAAGCGCGCCGACAGCCCCTACCTGCCTGGTCGACCGCGCGGCCCGTGGTGGAAATGGAAGCGCGATCCGCTGACCGTGGACGCCGTGCTGATGTATGCGCAGCGCGGTCATGGACGGCGCAGCAGCTTCTACTCGGACTACACGTTCGGTCTGTGGCGCGGCACGGGCGACGCGCGCGAACTGGTGCCCATCGGCAAGGCTTATTCCGGCATCACCGACCAGGAACTGACAGCCCTCGACCGTTGGGTGCGGCATCACACGACCGGGCGGTTCGGCCCGGTCCGGGAAGTGGAAAAAAGCCTCGTGCTGGAAATCGCCTTTGACGCGGCCCAGCGTTCCACGCGCCACAAGAGCGGTGTCGCCCTGCGCTTCCCGCGCATCGCCCGCATCCGGACCGACAAACCCGCCGATGAGGTCGAGGACATTCAGGCCTTCCTGAACGCCGCCCTGCCGGGCACGACGATCTAGAGACATTTCCCTGAGGAAGAGTTCGTCGAAATTTCTCTAACGCATTGTTTATCGGTCATTTTCACCCGTTCGAATTCGTCCATTCCAACGGGATCTGCCCTAGCCCGCCAGCGGGAAATGGCAGGCCACCTGCCGCCCGTCCGGCACGGCGCGCAGCGTGGGGGCGTCCTGTCCGCAGACGGGCCGCGCGACCGGGCAGCGCGTGTGAAAGCGGCAGCCCGGCGGGGGGTTGACGGGGCTCGGCACGTCGCCGCGCAGCGAGGGCATCAACTTGTCTGCACGCACGACGGGTTCCGGCACGGCGGCGATCAGGGCCGAGGTATAGGGATGGGCGGGGGCATGCAGCACGTCGTCGGTCGCGCCCAGTTCGACCACCGCGCCGAGATACATCACCGCGACGCGGGTCGAGATCTGCCGCACCACGGCCAGGTCATGGGCGATGAACACATAGGTCAGGCCCAGCCGCGCCTGCAGGTCGGCGAACAGATTGACGATCTGGGCCTGGATCGACACGTCCAGCGCCGAGACCGGCTCGTCCGCCACGATCAGGCGTGGCGACAGCGCCAGCGCCCGCGCGATGTTGATGCGCTGGCGCTGGCCGCCGGAGAACTCATGCGGGTAACGGGCGAGCGCATCGGGCGTCAGCCCCACGAGGTCCACCAGCTCCGCCAGCCGCGCCTCGATCGCCCGCATGTCGCGTCGGCGACCGTGGGCGTCGGGGTGGACGCGCAGCGGCTCGGCCAGAAGATCGCCGATACGGCGGCGGGGATTCAGCGAAGCGTAGGAGTCCTGAAACACCATCTGCATCCGCTGCCGCACCGGCCGCAGCGCGCGCTCGCTCAGCCCGGTGATGTCGTGTCCCTCGAACGTGAGGCTGCCGGCGCTGGCCTCGGTCAGGCGCAGCAGGCAACGACCCAGCGTCGACTTGCCGCACCCGGACTCGCCCACAACGCCCAGCACCTCACCGGCATGAACGTCGAGCGAGACGTCGTCCACCGCCCGCAGGCGCTGCCCGCGCGGCAGGCGGTAGTCCTTGCGCAGGCTACGCGCGCTCAGCAGTGTCTCGGCCATCACACGGCCTCCCTCAGCCGCAGTGGCAGCGATCGCCCCTCGCCGGGCAACACGCAGGCGACGTCCTGCCGCCCTTCCCGCACCACCGGCGGCCGCGAGTCATGACAGGCCGGATGGTCGTGGACGCAACGCGGCGCGAACGGACATCCCGGCGGGCGACTGGCCGGAGACGGCGGCGCCCCGCCGATCGACGGCAGACGCGACGGCCGCACGCCATGCAACGGCGGAATCGAATCCAGCAGGGCGGCGGTGTAGGGGTGCCCCGGACGCGCGAACAGGGCCTCGGTCGGTCCGCGCTCGGCCAGGTTCCCGGCGTACAGCACCAGCGTGGAGTCACAGGTCTGCGCCACCACGCCCATGTCATGCGTGATCAGCAGCACCGACGACCCGTAATCGCGCCGCAACGACCGCAGCAATTCGAGAATCTGCGCCTGAACCGTAACGTCGAGCGCCGTCGTCGGCTCGTCAGCGATCAGCAGCGACGGATTGCACGACAGGGCCATGGCAATCATCGCGCGCTGCCGCAGGCCGCCCGACAACTGGTGCGGATAGCGTCCAGCCGCGCGCTCGGGGTCCGGAACACCCATGTCGCCCAGCAGGCGCACGGTGCGCGCACGGGCCTCGGCGCGCGACACCCGGCTGTGCGCGCGGATCTGTTCGTCGATCTGCCAGCCGATGGTATAGACCGGCGTGAACGCCGTCATCGGATCCTGGAAGATCATCGCGATCTCACGCCCGCGCAGGGGCCGGAACGCCCGCTGCGACAGGCCCACCAGTTCGCGCCCGCGAAAGCGCACCGACCCCGTGACCCGCGCGCCGGGAATGTCGATCAGCCCCATGATCGTCAACGCGGTCAGGCTCTTGCCCGAGCCCGACTCCCCCACGATGCCCAGGATCTCGCCCTGCCCGACTGAGAACGAAACGTTCTCGAGAATGGGCAGCATCGCCGTCCGCCCGCGCGGCACCGCCAGCGACAGGCCCTCGACGCTCAGGATCGGTTCCACGCCCGTCATGCCCGCCCGTCCCGCACCCGGGGATCGAGCACGATATACACCATGTCCACCAGCGCGTTCGCGATCACGACGAACACCGCCGAATACATCACGGTCGCCATGATCAGGGGGAGATCCAGATTGGTCAGCGCCTGATAGGTCAGACGTCCGACGCCCTGAAGCCCGAACACGACCTCGGTCAACAGCGCCCCGCCGCCGACAAGCTGCGCGAAATCCATGCCGAACAGCGACACGAACGTGACCAGCGACGTCCGCAGGCCATGCCGCAGCAGAACCCGCGTCGGCGACAGGCCCTTCGCGCGGGCCGTGCGCATGAAATCCTCGCCCGACACCGCGATCAGGTCGGCGCGCAGCACGCGGCTATAGAGACCGATGAACAGGATCGCGAGCGTGATCCACGCCAGCACCAGCGCCTTGAACCAGCCCCACGGGCTTTCCGTGAACGGCACGTAGCCCAGCGCTGGCACCCAGCGAAACACGATCGTGTCGTGATAGCGGCTCTGGCTCAGCAGGTTCGCGACCTGCCCGACCCAGAACACCGGCATCGAAATGCCGATCAGCCCCAGCATCATCAGCCCCCGGTCCACCCACGACCCGCGCAGCGCGGCGGCCAGCGTGCCCATGGTGATTGACACGACGACCCAGATGATCGCAGCTCCCGTCACCAGCGACAGCGTCACCGGGGCGGCCTTGAACACTTCGGGCACCACCTTCTCGCCCCGGTCGACATAGGACGTCAGGTCGCGGGTCACGAACAGCTTCTTCATCATCGTCGCATACTGCACCGGCAGGGGCCGGTCGAAGCCGTACTCGTGCCGCACCTGTGCCATGGTCTGGGGCGACGCATTGCGCCCCGCGATGCGCGCCGTCG
The DNA here is from genome assembly GCF_013376175.1 of Ameyamaea chiangmaiensis. Lineage (GTDB taxonomy): Bacteria > Pseudomonadota > Alphaproteobacteria > Acetobacterales > Acetobacteraceae > Ameyamaea > Ameyamaea chiangmaiensis. The sequence continues at coordinate 8,469 of NZ_JABXXR010000073.1, read as the reverse complement.
GGTCGGCGCCGGGTGTCGCGAAGAACACGCCGAACACCAGAACGGAAATCCCCGTCAGCACAAACAGCGTCTGGCCGAGGCGACGCAGAATGGTCATCAGCATCAGTGGCCCCTCCGGCTCGTCTCGCGCACGTCCAGCGCATCGCGCAGCCCGTCGCCCAGCACATTGAGCGCCAGCACCACGATCACGATCGCAAGGCCGGGCGCCACGGCCACCAGTGGCCGGGTGTAGATCAGGCCCTCGCCGTCCTGGATGATCGTCCCCCATGACGCCGCCGGCGCCTGCACGCCGATCGACAGGAACGACAGCGCGGATTCCGTCAGCAGCGCAAGGGCCGTCAGCAAAGGCGCCAGCACCACGATCGTCCCGGTCACGTTGGGCAGGATATCGCGCAGCAGGATGCGCGCGCTCGGCACGCCCAGCCCACGCGCCGCCAGCACGAATTCGCTGTTACGCAGCGCCATGACGCGGCCACGGATCGGCCGGGCGGCGTAGGGCACATACACGATCGCGATGATCACGATCGGAATCAGCAGATTGTCGCTGGTAATCGTGAACGGCCCGATCGTCAGCCCCTGGCTGACCATGACGATCGAGAGCGAGATCGCAAACAGATAGACCGGCACCGCCCACATGATGTCCATGATGCGCGACAGGACCGCGTCCACCACACCACCGAAAAACCCGGCGACGATACCGACCACTCCGGCCATCACCACACACAGCAGCGCCGCTGCACTGGCGATCAGCAACGAGTTGCGCCCGCCATACAGCAGCCGCGCCGCGACATCGCGCCCCTGGCTGTCCGCCCCCAGAAGATAGGCCCCGCGCCCGGTCGGCCCGATGGGTGAAAGCCCCAGATGCAGAGGGTTGTCGTTGGGCTGCATGATATCGACCGCCCGTCCGTCGATCTGAACCTGACCCGCGACATTGGACAGAAACGGATCGGTCCGGGACACGTAGCGCGCATAGAGCGGTGCCATCAGGGACGCCAGCACCATCAGGGCCAGCACACCGACCGACACCAGGCTCGCACGATCGCGGGCAAGCGCGCGTATGGCCACGGCCCACGGGCCGGGCGGCAGGGAAGACGAAGAACGCATGCGCAAACCCTAGCGAACCTGAAGCTGGGAGAGGAGAAGCTGATACACCGGACTGACCACGACATTGTGGACGCGCGGGCCGACAAAATCGATACGCCGGATCTGCGTCAACGGAACGGCGGGGGCTTTTTCCATGATCGCACGGTCCGCCTGCGCCCACAGCGCCAGTCCGGCGGGCATGTCGGTCATCGACACCGTGCCGGCACGGTCCATCAGCGCATCGATGGCCGGATCGCAAAAGCCGCTCATGTTGATTGAATTGTCCGAGCGCGGATGAAAGCTCGCGCAGGAAAACAGGGTCTGCACGAAGGCCGCCGGGGCCGGGTAATCCGCGATCCACCCGGTCAGGCCCGCCTGCACGTGATTGGCACTGTTCTGGATGTAGGTGAACTGCACCGCCTGGTTGATCCCGCGTACGCTGGCGACATAGCCCAGGGATTCGAGCGTGCTGCGCAGTTCGGTGGCGATGGCCAGGTACGTGGCCCCGGCCGGGGCCACGATCACGACGGTCTGGCCGGCGGTTCCGCTCGCGCGCACCAGCGCCCGCGCGCGGTCCAGATCGGGGGCCTTCCAGGCGTGTGCCGGATGATCCGGCGCCGCGCCGACGGTATACGCGCAGGAAGGCTCGAAACCCGCCAGCCCGATCGGCAGCATCTGGCACGCCGGCTGCGCGAGTGCCTCGCCGCCTTCATGGATGACCATGGCGTGCCTGTTGACGGCATAATTCAGGGCCTGCCGTACGCGCACATCGTTGAACGGCGCCTCGTTCACATTCAGCGCGAGGTAATAGATATTGGGAAAATCGCTGATCGTGACACGATCGGTATACCGACGTCCGACCTCGCCCAGACGGTCAAGCGGCACCCCGTCGCCCATCCAGTCGTACTGGCCGTTCTCCACCGCCGAGACCTCGGCCTCCTCATCAAGTCCGAAGCGGTACTCGATCCGGTCGGGATAGGCAGCGGGTTGCGCCTCGTGGCTCCATTCCCGGAAATACGGATTGCGCTCCAGCGTCATGCCCCCGTTGGGACTGTACCGGACATACCGATAGGGGCCGGTGCCGAACGGGGCTTCATTGCCCATATCATGCGCGGGCGTGTCGGCGGGCACGATGGCCGCCTGCGCGAAGCCTAGCTGGTTGAGGAAATCCGGGTCGGGCCGCGTCAGATGGAACGTGACGGTGTGTTGTGCGGGATCGGCCACGACACCGCCCGCCAGCGCGCAGTGTTCGGCATCCTTCAGGCAGGCATCCGCTCCGACCAGCACGCCGAAATAACTCCCGGCCGTGGGGCCATGCACCTTGAACATGCGCCGGAACGACGCCGCCACGTCCTCGACGTCCACGGCCTTTCCGTTCGAGAACCGTACACCGTCCCGCAAATGAAAGACATAGGTCAGGCCACCGTCCTGCGGCACGGGCCGCACATCGGCCAGATCAGGGATCGCCCCCCCTGTCACCGGGCCGGCCGCCTTGGGATAGGTCATCAGCCCGTCATAGACGGTCGCCGAAACCTGAAGTTGCAACTGAAGATAGGCGATGTGCGGATCGAGGGTCGAGCCGATGGCGTGCGCGGTCAGACGCAACGTCCCGCCCGGCGCCGCCTGCGCGGCACAGACGGGCACCATCGCCGCGAAGAAGATCGCCGCACGCCGCCTCACTGAACCCAGACCCGGGAAAAGCAGAGATGATACAGCATGGTATAGACGTAGTTCCCGACACGCGCGGAGACGAAGTCCAGATAGCGCATGCTCATGATCGGCGCGGTCGGCGCATCGTCCATCACGATCCGGGCTGCCTGCCGCCACAGATCGGCCTGCGCGACGGTATCGGTCGTCGCCAGAGCACGGATCATCAGATCCTGAGCGGTCTGATTGCAGTAACCGGCCATATTGATGGAACTGTCCGACCCGGGATGGAAATTTTCGCACCCCAGAAGATCGTCGAGAAAATTGGACGGGGAAGCATAGTCCGCAAACCAGTCCGTCAGTGCGATCTGCACGTGATTGTTCGTATTCTGGATGTATGGAAACTGAATGGCGATGTTCAGCGGCTTCATGTCGACATGATAGCCGATGCTCTCCAGCGTATTGCGAACATAGGTCCCCATCCCGATATCGATGGAGCGGTTCGCGACGATCAACGTCACATGCTGCCCCGCCGTGCCGCTCTGGCGCACCAGCGCGCGGGCACGCTCCAGATCGGGGCCATGCCAGCGGCCATCGGGCGTCGGATCACGCGTATAGGGACACGCGATGTCCCCGCCCGGAAAAACCGGGGGCACCATTGAGCAGAGTGGTGTGGCCAGGGCCGGACCACCATACAGCATCGTCAGGGCGCGCCGGTCGATCGCATAGTTTACCGCCCGCCGAGCAAGAACGTTGTCGAACGGCGCGCGCCGCGTGTTCATCGGCAGATACCAGAACGCGAACAGCGGCTGGATATGAAGCTGCGACGCATACCGCGCACCCAGTTCGCCCAGTCGGTCCTGCGGTTTGTCTTCATACATCCAGTCGTAATGGCCGTTTTCGACCGCCGTCGTCTCCGCTTCGTCATCCAGACCGAAGCTGTAGAGGATGTGGTCCACGTACCCGTCCGGCTGGGCCTCGGCACTCCACATACGGAACGCCGGATTACGATCGAGCGTCAGCGCCCGGTTCGGATCGTAGGACACGATCCGGTAGGGGCCCGTCGTAGGCACCGGCTGATTACCGACGTCGTGCGCTGGCGTGTCCGCCGGCAGAATGACCGCATGGGGAAAGGCGATTTTCTGCAAAAACTCACCATCAGGTCGGGAGAGATGAAAAATGACCTGCCGCGAATCCGGATCGGCCTCGATGCCGCCCTCCAGCGTGCAGGAGGCCGGATGGGCGAGGCAGGCGTCGGCCCCCACGATGGCACCGTAAAACGCACCGGCCGTGGGCGCCCCGACCTTGAACAGCCGACGAAACGACGCAACCACGTCGTCGGTGGTCACCGGACGGCCGTCGGAGAACCGCACGCCCTGACGCAGGGTGAACCGCCAGGTGCGACCGCCATCTTCGGGCTCGGGCACATGGTCGGCCAGATCCGCGACGACGCGGGTTCCCGCCATGCCCTCCACTTTGGGAAAGGTCAGAAGACCATCATAAAGTACGGAGAAAAGCTGCAGATAGGTCGACGTATAATTGATCTGGGGATCGAGCGTACCGCCCGAACTGTCCGCCGTCAGGCGCAATGTGCCGCCGCGATGGGGGCTGCCGAGCGTCTCGCCCGGGGCCTGCGCCCCCGCCCGGCCTGAAGACACCACCAGCCCCAGCGCCAGAATCGCGCACATTACATACCGTGGGGGCCTGCGAACGCGCATTAATGAAGTTTCATCAACGCAGTCAGACGATCGGCGATTTCCTGCGTACTCGCCGTAGCTTCCAGTGTCCCGGCATAGTGGCCGTGCGGGTCCATGATAACGATCCGGGGCGACGGACGCATCGCCCGCGTCCCGTCGGGCAGCAGCCGCTCTTCGAACGGGGCGTGATATTCGGCCGCCACGGCCTTGACCATTGCCGGCGATCCGGTCAGCGGCACGATCCGACGGCCGAAACGCAGGCCATAGGCGTGAAGCACGTCGGCCGTGTCATGCTCGGGGTCGAGCGAGATGAACAGCGGCACGATCCGCGCGGCGCGATAGCCGAACGACTCCGCCGCGTCGTTCATCGCCGTGAGCGTGCGCCCACATTCCTCATCGGGGCAATGCGCGTCCCCGAAATAGACCAGCAGCCATCGCCCGCGATAATCCGCGTCGGTGACGAAATCCTCCACCGTGCTGACGAGACGGAAACTGCCGCCGACCTCGTTCCCGTTGGAGGACAGCACGGTGCCGTGCCGTTCGGAAGCGACATAGGCCAAAGTCCCGGCCGCGATACCCACGGCCGCGACACCGGCCACCATTGCGCGCGGAGTGATCATCTTCGTCATCGTTCAGTGTGCATCCGCCCAGTTCGCCCCGATCCCCGTCTCGACCACCAGCGGCACCGACAGGCTCGCGGCCCCTTCCATCACCCCACGCACCAGATCGGCCAGCGCGGGCGCATCGCCCTCGGCCACTTCGAACAGAAGTTCGTCGTGCACCTGCAACAGCATCTGCGCCCGCAGGTCCGAGCACGCCAGATCGCGCGACAGGCGCACCATCGCACGCTTGATGATGTCCGCGGCCCCGCCCTGCAAGGGGGCGTTGATCGCCTGGCGCTCGGCATAGGCGCGGCGCGCGCCGTTGCGTTCGGCGATGCCGGGCACGTAGCAGCGCCGCCCCAGCGCCGTGGTGACATAGCCCTTCGCGCGAGCCTCCTCCTTCATGCGTTCCATGAAGTCGCGGATGCCGGGGTAACGCGCGAAATACGCGTCGATATACGACCGGGCCTCGCCGGGGCTGATCTTCAGCTGACGCGCCAGCCCGAAGGCGCTGATGCCGTAGATGATGCCGAAATTGATCGCCTTGGCGCGTCGGCGCTCCCGCGCGTCGAGCTGGTCCAGCGGAATGCCGAACACCTCGGAGGCGGTGCGGGCATGGATGTCCTGCCCTAGCGCGAAGGCCTCACGCAAAGGGGCGATATCGGCCGCGTCGGCCAGCAGACGCAACTCGATCTGCGAATAGTCCGCCGAGACCAGCACATGCCCGGGCTGTGCCACGAAAGCGCGGCGGATACGCCCGCCTTCCTCGGTCCGAATGGGGATATTCTGCAGGTTCGGCTCGTTGGACGACAGGCGTCCGGTGGAGGTGACCGCCATCTGGAACGAGGTGTGCACGCGCCCCGTTTCCGGGTTGATCTGGCCGACCAGCGCGTCCGCATAGGTCGATTTCAGCTTCGCCAGCTGCCGCCAGTCCAGAATCTTTTCCGGCAGCTCATGCCCCTGCTCCGCCAGTTCCTGCAACACCGACGAATCGGTGCCCCACGCCCCGGACTTCATGCGCTTGCCGCCCGGCAGGCCCATTTCGTCGAACAGGATCTCGCCCAGCTGCTTGGGGGAGCCGACGTTGAAACTGCGCCCGGCAAGGCGGTGCAGATCGCCCTCGATCGCCTCCATCCGCACGGCGAAATCGGCCGACATCCGGCGCAGTTCCTGCGCGTCCACCGCGATGCCGGCACGTTCCATGTCGGCGAGCACACCAATCAGTGGCCGCTCCATCTCTTCATAGAGTGCCAGCGCCCGATTGGGGCGCAACTGCGGACGGAGGACCTGCCACAGGCGCAGCGTCACATCGGCGTCCTCGGCCGCATAGTCGGTCGCACGACGCAGATCGACGCGGGAAAACGGCACGCGGTTGCGCCCGGTGCCCGTCACGGCGTCGTAGGTGATCGGCGCATGCCCCAGATGAAGCTGCGACAGCTCGTCCATGCCCTGTCCGTGCGCGCCGGCGGACTGCGCGTAGGAGATCAGCATGGTGTCGTCGACCGGGGCGATCGTCTCCACCCCCGCCCGACCGAGGACGAGCAGGTCGAACTTCGCGTTCTGGAACACCTTGAGGACCGCCGGATCGGCCAGCAGCGAACGAAGGATGTCGAGGCACGTCGCAGCCGGGATCTGCGCCCCGACCGGGTGCTCCAGATCGCCGTCATGGCGCAGCGGAATATAGCACGCCTGCCCCGGCGCCACGGCCAGCGAAACACCCACCAGTTCACAGGCCAGCGGATCGAGACCCGAGGTTTCGGTGTCGACCGCACAGACGCCGGCGTCCCGCGCGCGCGCGACCCAGACCTCCAGCGCGGCCGCGTCTGTTACGGTCTCATACCCCGTATAGGGCGCGGAATCGACGGTCGGAACGGGTGTCGGGGCCGGCGATGACGCAGGGCGGCCCATGGACCCGCGTGCGGCCGTCACCTTCATACCCAGACGCTGAGACAGGGAGCGGAACCCCATCGTCTCCAGCCACGCCGCCAGTTCGTCACCGTCGGGCTCGTGACACCCCATGGCGTCGACCGACAGCGGCAGGGGCGCGTCGTCGCGCAGCCGCACAAGGTCGCGCGACATCCGCGCCGCGTCCGCGTGGGCCAGAAGATTATCCCGCCGCTTCGACGGCTTCATCCCCTCCGCCGCGGCCAGCACGCTGTCCAGATCGCCGAACTCGGCGATCAGGGCAGAGGCCGTTTTGGGGCCGATCCCGGGAACGCCAGGCACGTTGTCGACCGAATCGCCCATCAGGGCCTGTACATCGACCACCTTGTCCGGTGACACGCCGAACTTCGCGTCCACCTCGGCCGCCGTGATCGGCTTTTGCTTGATCGGGTCCAGCAGTTCCACGCCAGGGCGGATCAGCTGCATCAGATCCTTGTCGGACGACACAATCGTGCAACGGCCGCCGGTCTCGACCATGTGCCGCGCATAGGCCGCCAGAAGATCGTCGGCCTCCCACCCTTCGAGCTCCACCGACGGCACCGCCAGCGCCCGGGCCGCGTCACGCACCAGCGCAAATTGCGGGCGCAGATCCTCCGGCGGCTCGGGCCGGTGCGCCTTGTAGTCGGCATAGAGATCGTTTCGGAACGTGCGTCGGTTCGCGTCGAAAATGACGGCCAGATGCGTTCCCACATGGTCGCGCATCAGGCGCGTCAGCATGTTGGTGAAGCCATAGACGGCGTTGACCGGCGTTCCGTCCGGACTGTGCATCGGCGGCAGCGCATGGAACGCGCGAAAGATGAAGCCCGATCCGTCCACAAGGACGAGATGGCGCGGTGACGATTCCTGAGTCATGCAAAGGCCCCGATCAGCGGGGGTTCAGTGCGCGTCAGCCGCCTCGGCATCGGGATTGAGCACAAACAGGCGCGAGCAATACGGGCAGAACGTCTGATGATCGGCGATCTCCAGCCACACACGCGGATGCCCGAGCGGACCGTCGCCTCCGTCGCACGCCACATGACGATGGTCGACGATCACGGTCTCCACATGCCCGAGCTGCGGATGGGGGGTCGGGTTGGCAAGTTCGACTGACATCGTGACGCGTCTTCCCTGTTGTGCGCGGATGCGACGTTGTGCGCCTCCGCTCGAGCGTGTTCAAGTCCGACCATGATACAGGTCCCGTCGCGGCTTTCAAATCCCCTGGCCCGGGCGGCTGGCGCCCGGGGCGGCCCCGCGGGCAGACGACGGCTCGCATTGCTCCTGGCGCTCGTGCTGTCGTCATGCGCCGCCCCTGGCCCCGTCCCGCCGCCGCCTGACCCCTCCTATGCGCGTCTGGTGCCCCCGTCGGCCACCCTGCGTCTGGCGGATGGCACCCCCGTGCCGCTGCGGATATGGGATGCCCATGGCCCGGCACGCGGCGTGATCGTGGCTTTTCACGGCTTTGGCGATTCACGCGACGCGTGGGAGCGAAGCGCGCCCCTGATCGCCGGCGACGGCTG
>NZ_JABXXR010000072.1 GCF_013376175.1 Ameyamaea chiangmaiensis | reverse complement strand
CGCGGAAGCTGCGCTGGCCGAACGCCGCGCGCGGGAGGCGGAGGCCTTGCGCGCCAATCTGCGGCGCCGCAAGCAGCAATCGCGTGAGCGTACCGACACCACGCCCGACACCCCCCGCAAAGGATCCGCTTCATGCCCGTAATGCCCGACACATGGATCCGCCAGATGGCGACCGAGGCCGGCATGATCGAGCCATTCGTCGAGCGCCAGCATCGCGAGGGTGTCATTTCCTACGGCCTGTCGTCCTATGGCTATGACGCGCGGGTCGCGGCGGATTTCAAGATCTTCACCGACGTGGACAACGCCATCGTCGATCCGAAGAACTTCGCCGAGAATTCGTTCGTCACGCGCACCGGCGACATCATCATACCCCCCAACAGCTTCGCGCTGGCGCACACGGTCGAGTATTTCCGTATCCCGCGCGACGTGCTGGTCGTGTGTCTGGGCAAGTCGACCTATGCCCGCTGCGGGATCATTGTGAACGTCACACCGCTGGAGCCGGAGTGGGAGGGGCAGGTCACCATCGAGATCAGCAACACCACGCCGCTGCCCGCGCGCATCTATGCGAACGAAGGCATCTGCCAGTTTCTCTTCTTTCAGGGGGCGAGCCCCTGCGAGGTCAGCTATGCCGACCGCGCCGGCAAATACATGAGCCAGCGCGGCGTCACCACTCCGCGGTTGTGAGGTCGGATATGGATCGTTTCATCATTCGGGGCGGCCGGCCGCTGCACGGCGAGATCGTCATCGGGGGCGCGAAGAACGCGGGCCTCAAGCTGATGGTGGCGGGCCTTCTGACGTCGGAGCGGCTGGTGCTGTCCAACGTGCCGCGCATCGCCGATATCGCCACCATGCGCGACCTTCTGTGCCAGCACGGGATCGCGGTCGAGGATGTCCGCGGCGACGGCTCGACGCTTGCCGTGGGCGGCGAGATCACCAGCACCGAGGCCCCGTACGACATCGTGTCGAAGATGCGCGCCTCGATCCTGGTGCTCGGCCCGTTGCTGGCCCGCTGCCGGGAGGCGCGGGTTTCGCTGCCTGGCGGTTGTGCGATCGGCACGCGCCCGGTGGACATGCACCTCAAGGGGCTGGAGACGCTGGGCGCGGAGATCCGGCTGGAAAACGGCTATATCAACGCGCGTGCGCCGGACGGCTTGAAAGGTGAGCGTATCGTGCTGCCCTTCGCGTCGGTCGGGGCGACGGAAAACCTGTTGATGGCGGCGTGTCTGGCCAAGGGGCGGACCGAGATCATCAATGCGGCGCGCGAGCCCGAGATCGGCGATCTTGTCGAGTGTCTCAACCGGATGGGCGCGCGGATTTCGGGCATCGGCACGGGTACGCTGATCATCGACGGTGTCGAGGCCATGCACGGGGCCGAGCACGCGATCATGCCCGACCGGATCGAGTGCGGGACCTATGCCTGCGCGGCGGCGATCACCGGGGGTGACGTGCGGCTGATCGGCGGTCGGGTCGACCATCTGGGTGCCGTGGTGCGCGCGCTGGAAGAGGCAGGCGTCGAGGTCGCGCAGGAAGAGGGCGCGATGCGGGTGCGCCGGACCGGTGCCCTGCGCGGTATCGACATCATGACCGAGCCCTATCCCGGCTTTCCCACCGACATGCAGGCCCAGTTCATGGCGCTGCTGTCGGTGGCCGAGGGGGCGTCGATGATCACCGAGACGATTTTCGAAAATCGCTTCATGCATGTGCCCGAACTGGTGCGCATGGGCGCGCGGATCAACGTGCATGGTTCCTCGGCCATCATTCGCGGTGTGCATGCGCTGTCGGGCGCGCCGGTGATGGCGACGGACCTGCGGGCCTCGTTCTCGCTGATCCTCGCCGGCCTTGCCGCGCGCGGCGAGACGATCCTGAGCCGGGTCTACCATCTCGACCGCGGCTACGAAGCCGTGGAGCGCAAGCTCGCCGCCTGCGGCGCGGACATCCGGCGCGTGAACGACTAAAGGACGATCCCGGTCCCACGCAGGGCGTCCCCTTGCCCTTGCAAGGGGGCGGTCGTCCGACCCCTCCCTGTTAAGGTCCGAAGAGTGGAGGAGGCGAGCCTCCTGCCCGAGGTGGGGGGCTGAACCCCGAGGCAGGAGGTTCAAGCCAGTGCGTTAATGCGTGGCTTTGGCGACCTGCATTGCCTCCAGATCAGGCATGGCGATTTCCCATCCGCCGCCCAGCGCATTGTAGAGCGCGACGAGATTGCCCGACACGTTGGCCGTGCTCTGCGTGACGGACAGGTGCGACGAAAGGGCGTGGCGCTGGGCATCGAGAACCGAGATATAGGTCACGAGACCGGAGCGATACTGCGACCGCGCGAGTTCGAGGGAGTGGGCATCGGCGTCCGCCTCGCGCTTGAGACCGTCGAGGCGCAGTTGCTCTTCCCGGTAGGCGGTCAGGGCGTTGTCGACATCGCGCCAGGCACCCAGCACCGTCTGCTGGTAGCTGATCGCGGCTTCTTTCTGCGCGCTCTTCTTCAGCTCCAGTTGTCCGCGCAGGCGGCCGCCCTGAAAGATCGGCAGGGTGATCGACGGCCCCACGTTCCATGCCTTCGCGTTCCAGAATCCGAGGTCGCGGAACGACAGGCTCTGGAACCCGAAACTCGCGTCGATGGTGATCTTGGGATAGAACTCCGCCACGGCTTCGCCCACGTCCGCGGTCGCGGCGTGCAGCTTGTCCTCGGCTTCGCGGATATCCGGACGGCGGCGCGCCAGTTCGGACGGGATACCCACGGGAACGCGCGGGGGCACCGGCGGGATGGCCGACGGTGTGGCCAGTTCCGCGTCCAGCGCGTGCGGCGGCGCGCCCATCAGCAGGCTCAGCGCATTGATCTGCTCGGCAATGGACTGTTCCAGCGGTGCGACCTGCGCCTGATCGGCGGCGAGCTGCGAGCGTGCGCTTTCCACATCGAGGTCCGACACCAGGCCGGAGCGGTAGCGTGACTGCGCCAGCGTCAGCAGCTGGCCGGCGACCGTGATGTCGTCGTGCGTGATACGCAGTTGCTGCTGTGCGCCGCGCAACGTCATGTAGTCGCGGGCCAGTTCGGCCATGCGGCCGATCAGCACCGCGCGTTGTTCCTCTTCCGAGGCCGCCATGTCGGCACGGGCGACTTCGTACTGGCGGCGCACGCGTCCCCAAAGATCGACTTCCCACGAGGCGTCGATCGAGTCGGCCCACATGTCGAGCTGCGGGATCTTGGCCGAGCCGGAAGAGTCCCGAATGAACTGCCCGTTCTCACCACCCAGTTCGCCGCCGACGCGCGAGATGGCGCGCTGGAGTTCCTTGGTGCTGTATTGCGACCGGCTATAGGAGCCTGAGGCACTCAGACCCGGAAAGCGTTCCGCCCCGGCCATGCGCAGTTGCGCGCGGCTTTCGGCCAGGCGGGCCGTGGCCACACGCACGTCGAGGTTGTCGGTCGCCACGCGGCGTTCAAGGGCCGACAGTTCGGGATCGTGGAACTGGTCCCACCAGGCGACGTCGGCGGCTACGGCCACGGGAACGCTATGCCCGGGTGCCTGGTCGGCGCGCGTTGACGGCTGCCACGCGGGTGGCGTCCACGGGGTCGGTTTATGATAGTCCGGGCCCACGGCGCAGCCGGTGGCGGCGATGGTCAGGCCGGTGATCAGTGCCCGAAAAGAAAGACGCATCACGGTCGAGCGGCTCCTGAATCCTTGAAAGTTCCTGTTCATGCCTTCTGCTCCGTGTCGATCGGGCGAAGGAAGCATGGCCTGGGCGCGCATACGCCGGGGCTGCCATGCTTGCACTGACCGACCAGTTCGGTCAGCATGCCCCCCCGTAATGTTTTTCCTCGCGTTCGCGCGACGCGCCAGAAGGACCGCTCCTGCCTATGACGGCCGAACCGCATGATCCCGACGCCAGTACCGAGCGCGCCGGTTCCTCGCCGGTCAAACGTCAGCAGATCATCGACGGAGCGAACCGTGTGTTTGCCCGCCATGGTTTCGAGGGGGCCAGCATGTCCCAGATCGCGCGCGAGGCGGGCGTGTCCAAAGGGACGCTGTACAACTACTTCGAGAGCAAGGCGGTGCTTTTCATAGCGACCATCGAACTGGTCTCGTGTTCCCGGCTGTCCGCGTTGTACGATGCGATCGTCGCGAACACCCATGATCCGCGCGGCGCCCTGACCCGGTTTGCCCGCTCGTATGTTGGCGTGACGATGACTGACGTCACCATGGCCCTTCATCGCATCGTGGTCGCCGAGGGCGCGATGTTTCCCCAGCTGGCCGAGACGTTCTGGACGAACGGGCCTGAGAAGGCGATCAGCCATCTCGCCACGTGGCTGGAGTTGAAGACGGAGCAAGGATTTTTCACGATTGACGATCCGAAGCTGGCCGCCGAGCAGTTTATCGCCCTGTGCCAGACACGAATCATCACCCGTCGGCGTTTTAACCTGCCGGTCGACGAAACCCCCGCGGACATTGACCGGATCGCCAATGCCGCGGTGAGCGTGTTTTTCAAGTCCTATGGTCGGGAGAGCGACGTCGGGCATCAGTGACCTCCGCCGCTGGGTGCGCCGCCACCCTTCATGGGTGACATCAGGAAGCAGAACGGCACCACCATGAATGCGATGATGCCGAGCACCATGAACACTTCGTTGTACGAGAGGATCGCGACCTGCTTGGTGAACTGGGCGAAGATCTGATGCTGGGCGACCTGATCGAGGCGTGACGCGGCGAAGCCGCGCGCCTTGGCCAGAGCATGACCGCGCGCAAGGTATTCGTTGTAGGGCTGGTGGGCAGACGACATCCACTTGGTCATGTGCGACTGGTGTGCCTGCCGGAACTCCGTGACCATCGCGGTTGCGCCGGAGATGCTGATCGACCCCAGCACGTTGCGTGCCATGGCAAAGATGGCCGATCCGTCACCGTTAAGTTCGCGGGGCAGCGTGGCGAACGTGATCGTGGAGATCGGGACGAACAGGAAGGCGAGCGATGCCGTCTGGCTCATGCGGTAGATCACGAGGTGATAGAAGTCTTGCGTCGGCGTCAGGCGCGCGGAGAAGTACATCGACGCGCCCATGAAGGCGAAGCCGAACGCGATGATTGAGCGGACGGAGAACACCTTCATCAGGCGCCCCACGATCGGGATCAGGATGATGACCATGATGCCGCCGGGCGACAGCACGAGGCCCGAGAGCGTCGCGGTATAGCCGATGACCTGCTGTGCGAATTGCGGCACCACAAGTGCTGACGAATAGAGCAGCATGCCGACCGCGCCGATCATCAGGGTGCCGACGGCGAAGTTGCGGTCCTTGAACACGCGCAGGTCGACGGCCGGTCGATCGGTCCGAAGCAGCCAGATCACGGCCCCGATCAGTCCCACCGCCGCGAGGGCGGCCATGGTGCAGATGAAGTTGGAGCCGAACCAGTCGTCATCCTCGCCACGATCGGCCATGACCTCGAGGCAGCCGAACCCGAGCGCGATCAGGCCGATGCCCACGACATCAAGCGGCGCGGAGCGCTTGCGCGCCCATGGCGGATCGTCCACGACCAGCGCCACGCCGATGCAGGCCAGGATGCCAAAGGGCACATTGACGAAGAAAATCCAGCGCCACTCGAAATTGTCGGTGATCCAGCCGCCCAACGTCGGGCCGAGCACGGGGCCCACGATCGTTGCGATCGCGGTCAGGCCGAAGGCTGCGGCGCGCTTCTCCGGCGGGAAGGTGTCCAGAATGATCGACTGCTGGTTCGGTTGCAGGCCGCCGCCGAAGAAGCCCTGCATCAGACGGAAGATGATCAGTTCGGGCAGGTTCGTCGCAATGCCGCACAGGAACGACGACACGGTGAACATCGAGATGCAGATCAGGAAGTACCGCTTGCGGCCGAACAGCTTGCTCAGCCACCCGGAAATGGTCAGCACGATGCCGTTGGCCACCAGATAGGACGTCAGGGTCCAGGTGGCGTCGTCATACGTGCTCGACAGGTCGCCCGCGATGTGCGGCAGGGACACGTTGACGATCGTGGTGTCGAGGATCTCCATGAACGCCGCGAGCGTCACGAGAACCGCGATCAGCCAGGGATTGGCCTTTGGCTTCCAGTCCTCATCCTTTTTCGCGGCGCTGTCGCTCATTGCACGTCAACCGTCGGCTCGACCGACAGCCCCAGCGGCAGCGGCACGTTGGGATCGAGGCCGGAATCGATCACGATCTTCACCGGCACGCGCTGGACGATCTTGACGTAGTTGCCGGTCGCGTTCTCGGGCGGGAAGGCGCTGAAGGTAGCGCCCGTGCCGAGCTGGAGCGAGTCGACATGACCGTGCAGGGCCAGCGAGGGATAGGCGTCGACGTCGATCGTCACCGGCTGGCCGGGACGCATGCGCGTGATCTGGGTTTCCTTGTAGTTGGCGATGACCCAGACCTCGGGCTCCACGATCGAGAACATCGTCTGGCCGACGCTGAGGAACGTGCCCTGTTCGACATTGCGCTGCGAGATCCAGCCGTCGTGCGGGGCGCGGATTTCGGTCCAGCCGACGTTGAGTTCGGCGTTGGCCAGATCGGCGCGGGCAGACGCCAGCTGGGCTTCCTGCTGGTTCAACGACACGTTGGTGTTCTGGATGTTCTGGCGCACCGGTTCGGCCACCTGCAGGCGACCTTCGGCCGAGAGCGCCTGCGCGCGGGCGGCGTCCAGCGCGGCACGCGCGTAGTCGATATCCTGCTGCGTGGTCGCGGCGCGCGCGACGGCCTGCTGGCGGCGGTAATCGGTTTCCGCTTTGAAAACGTTGGCCTTCGCCTCCGCCAGCCCGCCCTGGGCGACGGTCAACTGGCCGGGATAGTTCTTCTGGGCGATCTCCACACCCAGGGCGGCGGCGGACACGCGTGCCTGCGCCAGAACCAGTGCGGCCTGCGCCTTGTCCCGATTGGCGACGTAGTCACGATTGTCGATGCGGACCAGCAGTTGTCCCTTGTGGACAAACTGGTTGTCGTTGACCAGCAGCTCCGTCACGTAGCCCTGCACGTGCGAGGCGACGGGAATGGTGCGGCCCGCCGTGAAGGCGTCGTCGGTCCCGATATCGAAGCGGGTCAGGAACCAGTAGATCACACCGCCCAGAATGGCGAGCACGAGGAACAGGATCAGGGCGATTCTGACCAGGGGCCGCCGTTTTTCGGCGTCGCTGGACTGTTGGGTATCTTCCGGCATTACTATCCTCTTCGTCCCGGTGCGTGCGTGGAGCGGATCGTCTGGAGGCGGTCACCCTGCCCGCGCCGGCGCGGCTGCCCACGGCGCAATCGGAAATGACCGATCGGTTCGGTCAATCTTTGGCACAACGTCGGAAGGGTCGCAACACCCGTGGCCGGTGGTGTCATTCATCTTTCTCGAAACGGGCCTCCGCGGCGTTCGTGCGCGTCGCAAAGCGTGTCTAATGTGTCACAGCCGGAAAAATTCCGGGCAAATGGTCCGCATTTGCGGTCGCCTGACTTGTCTCGAAATCGATACGTATCGTAGGGAATATTGTGCGGACAACACCGGAATAGAAAGATTATTATGCGTCGGACTGCGCTGACTTCTGTTTTCTTCGCCATGACTTCGACTGCCCTCGCGGGGACGGCGTTGTGCGCCCCGGCAGCGTCGTCAGCCCCCGTGCCCGCGGACCGTCCGCATCCGGCGCATGCGCGCGGCAAGTCCGCCGGTCTGCACGCGGCGACCGCGCCCGTGCCCCATCCGGCCCGTCTGACGCAGGCCCCTCCGCCCGGCGAAGAATCCGTTGCGGTTACCGCGCGACGCAACATTCCGCACAACACTGAAACCACGGTCAGCCGCGCGACGATGGAGCAGCAGGCCGCCGGCACCAACGTGCTGCGCTCGCTGGCGCAGGTGCCGGGTGTGAGCTTCAGTTCGACCGATGCGCTGGGCATCGATACCTGGGGCACCAGCATCTACATGCGCGGCTTCTTCCAGGATCAGCTGGGCGTCACGGTTGACGGCATACCGCTCAACAACCAGAGCTACGCCAATCTGGGCGGCGTCAACATCAACAACGCCGCTATCTCGGGTGATCTGGAACGCTCGGTCGTGTCGCAGGGGGCCGGCTCGCTCGACCTGCCGTCGAACACCAATCTCGGCGGTACGATGCAGTTCTTCACCGCCGATCCGAAAAACAAATTTGGCGGCAAGATCGAGCAGGGTTTCGGCAGCTATGGCATGCAGCACAGCTATTTCCGCTTCGACAGCGGCCAGCTGAACAAGAGCGGCACCAAGTTCTTTGCTGCCTACGCACGCAACTACGAAAAGAAGTTCGACGCCCCGAGCCCGGGCTTCATGCAGCAGGTGGACGGCAAGCTGGTGCAGCCGCTCGGCCCCAACAGCCGCATGTCGGCGTTCTTCAACTGGTCCGACGCGCAGGTGTGGGGCTATGCTGATAAATCACTCGATATTCTGAACACGTTGGGCTGGCGCACGGAATCGTTCTACCCCAATTACGAAGGCGCCTATGCTGTCGCCAACTGGGTGCAGAACTGCGACGGGACGACTCCGTCCTGCGCGACGCCGGCCGGACAGCGCGGGCGCAGCGCCCTGCCGGCGGGCTGGATCAATACGTCCGAACAGGCGGGCGTTGCCTATTACGACGCCGGTCAGCACTCGATCGATTACACCAGCGGCCTGAATTTCGACGTCGCGCTGGCCGAGGGTCTGCGCTGGACGGCCACGATTTATGGGCAGAGCGACACGCAGTACACGACATACGGTGATCCCTACCAGCCGTCCCTGGGTACTGGCGCGCCGTTGTCGGAACAGGTGTGGCAGACCCGGCAGGAGCGTTATGGTTTTAATACGGCGTTCGAGTATCATATCGCCAACCACACGATCCATACCGGCGCCTGGTTCGAGAACAACAACCAGTGGGCCACGCAGTTCTGGTACAACGAACCGTTGCTGGGTGAGGGTGCGCCGCTGAAGACCGTCGGTCCCTACACGACCTATGGTGCCGCGTTCATGCAGAATTACGGTTTCCAGTGGAACACCAACACGTTCCAGTACCACATCATGGATACGTGGCGGCCGCTGCATGACCTGACGATCAACTATGGCTTCAAGTCGATGATCCAGACCACGTCGGGCGGATCATGGTACAACAACGACGACATCAACTACGGCCCTCTGCCCAATGGCAGCATGACGGCGTCCGAAGCGTTCCTGCCGCACGTGAACATCGATTGGCGCTTTGCACGTGGCCACGAGATCTATTTCGACTTCGCCGAAAACATGCGCCCCTATTCGGTCGCGCCGACCGGCGGTGCCACGTCGCCTTGGGCGGTGTCGCAGCCGGCCTCGTCCGATGGAACCGCGCCGGCACAAACCAGCCAGCAGATTTTCCAGACCCTGCAGCGCACGCTGAGGCCGGAGCGCGATTTCACCTATTTGCTCGGTTATCGTTTCGTGGACCGTCATGCGGTGCTGTCGGTCGACCTCTATCACACTGACGTCAAGCATCGTCTGCTGTCGGCGTCGGTCGGATCGCTGAACAATCCGCAGACGACTGTCGTGGACACGCATACCGCGTCGATGAACGGTGCGGATGCCACCCTGACGCTGATGCCGATCAAGGGCCTGACCTTCTACAACAGCTTCAGCTACAATCATTTCGTCTGGGGCTCGCACGTCAATCTGTGCGCTGACGATGGGGACGTGTGCGATCTCAAAGGCAAGCGTCTGGTGGGGTATCCGTCGTTCATGTATAAAACGAACCTTGCCTATACATGGCACGGTTTGACGGTGCATTTCGACGCGAATTTCTATTCCAACCGTCCGTATTCGCTGATGAACGACACGCGTGTTCCGGCCTACTGGCTGGCGAACACTGGCGCGCGCTATCGCTTTGGTAACTACAAGGTGTTGAAGAACATCACGGTCGATTTCAACGTCTACAACCTGTTCAACAACAAGTACATCGCCATGATGGGCGAGAATGGCTTCCCGCTGAGCGGCGATTACCAGTCCATGGAGCGTGGTGCGGTCCGTCAGTTCTTCGGTAACGTCAGCACGGAGTTCTGAGGTCGGGACACCTGCGGCAGCCACTTTGAGCTGCCCGTCGTACGAACATGAGACCCCCTTGCCCGTTGCCGAGCAAGGGGGCTTTCATTTCCAGCCCGCTCAGGGAAGCATCGTAAGGGCCGGCAGCGACACGGTTTGTACACGTCCGTTATCGAAAGCGTCTTGTGCCAGCCGGACCGTATAGGCTCCTGCAGGTATGCTCCACTGATCCTTGTTCGCGTCGAAATGTGCTAGGATACGTGGCTCTATAGAGAATGTGACCGTCCGGCTTTCGCCTGCGGCCAAGGGCACACGCTGCCATCCGCCCAGTCGACGCGCCGTTCCGTCGGGCAGCGAGATGTAGATCTGCGGCACGGCAGTCCCTGCCATATGGCCCGTATTGCGAACCGTCAGCTGTACCGTCAGCCCCCGTGCGTCGGTCTGCACGTCGAACCCGGAAAACTGGAAATCCGTGTAGGACAGGCCGTACCCAAATGGGAACAGCGGTGTCTGGCGCTGACGGTCAAACCAGCGATATCCGACATCGCTGCCTTCGCGAAAAAAGAGCTCCTGATCGGTGAAAAACTGTACATCAAACGCGGTGGTTGCTTTGACACCGGCAATGTCGGCCCGAGGCAGTTGGGCAGCCGAACGCGGGAACGTCATTGGCAGATGGCCACTAGGATTTACGCGGCCATACAGAAGATTGGCAATCGCCCGACCGCCCGCTGAGCCCGGATACCAGGCTTCCAGAATACCTTCGACCCGGTCCCGCCAGGGCATGACGACCGGGTTGCCGGTTTCGAGAACGACGACGACGTGCGGGTTCGCCTCGGCCAGGGCGGCGATCAGGGCATCCTGATGGTCAGGCAGCGAAAGGTCAGGCGCATCCAGAGATTCCGTCGCCCATTTTGTTGCGAAAACAACGACCGTGTCGGCATGTCTGGCCGCATATGCGGCGCGCTGGAGATCGGTTCCCGGATCGTATGTTATGGAACCTTGTGTCAGGGACTGCATGGCTTTGACCGGGGAGTCCGGAAAATACACGGGCGCTCCCGGCCAGGGTAGGGTCTTGTCGTGGACCGGTACGGCATTTCCCCCAATCGCGGGAACCTGCGACGATCCACCTCCCGAGAGGACACCGGCGTCTGCGTGCCCCCCGACCACCAGAATCCGCGCATTTGGGCGCAGAGGCAGGACATTGTGGGTGTTCTGTAGAAGAACCGCGCCCTCCTCCTCATCGTGCTGGGCAGTCGCCATGTCGCGTCGTTCGTCCACGGGCCCGATCACTGGTGGGTGGCTGGGCAGTCCGACGGCGTAGACGGAGCGAATGATGCGGCGCGCCATGTCGGCCAGCCTGTCTTTGGGTACCACGCCGTCATGGACCGCATCGGCCAAAGCCGGTCCGAAAAACAGGCGGGCATCGATGGCATCGCCGGCGGACTCCTGGTCGAGGCCGGCCAGCGCGGCGCGCGCCGTGGTGTGATCAGCCCCCCAGTCGGACATGACGAAGCCGGGATAATGCCAGTCCTGTTTGAGTGTCTTGGTCAGAAGGTAGGCGCTATCGCAGGCATACAGATCGTTGACGCGATTGTAGGCGCACATCACCGACCCTGGATGTCCGATCTCGATTGCGATCTCAAACGCCAGCAGATCGCTTTCGCGCATCGCCGCCGCGTCCATGTTCGCACTCATCGTCATGCGCGACGTTTCGAGATCATTCAGGGCGAAGTGCTTGATCGTGGAGAGAACGTGCTGAGACTGGACGCCGGCGATCGTCGCACCCACGATACGGCCGGTCAGCAGAGGGTCTTCGCCGGCGTACTCGAAATTCCGTCCGTTGCGTGGGTCGCGCGTCAGGTTGGCGCCCCCGGCGAGAAGAATATTGAAACCGGTCTGCCACGCTTCGTGCCCGATCATCCGGCCACCCTGCTCGGCCATCGTCGTGTCCCATGTACTCGCGGTCGCAAGTCCGGACGGCAGGGAAACGGCAACCCCGTGGGGTCGGACGTTTCGAGGGTCTCCTACCCCCAAGCCTGCATCCGAATACTCAAGCGTCGGCAAATGCAGGTGCGCGGGAAACTTCAGGAACGCGGCCGACCCGAGGGCACCGTCCGGGACGGAGGTGGAGTCGAAGCCGCCGCCCGCACGGCTGTGGACAATGTCCAACTGGTCTTCCAGCGACAGTGATCCGGCCATTCGTTCAGCGTCTGTCGTGGTATCCTGGGCGAAAGCCGGGAAGGTCAGCCAGAGAGAGGCTGACACCAGCCAGCCAATCCGCTTATTGATCATGGTGTGCTCCGCTTACCGCGAGGTATCCAGGAGAGGATACATTCCCCGCGCGGTATAGCCTGGACGATCGATGTCAGAAAGAAACGATCGATCATGTTCAAACAGGCTTGGAGAGGCGCAGCCTATGGAATTTTTCAAGGAGGGGATGGCTGGGGCGAACGACGGGGATCGAACCCGCGACAACCGGTACCACAAACCGGCGCTCTACCAACTGAGCTACGTCCGCCACAGCGGGCTGTGATGTAGCCAAGCTTGGCCATCGCGTCCAGCCCTTTTTCCGGTATGGTGAAAATTCAGGTGCCGGCGAAGTGTCGTGTCAGGCGTGTTACGGCGTCGCGCAGCACGTCGGGACGTTTGCAAAAGGCGAAGCGTATAAGTGTCGTCGGGGCGTCGTCGGCACTGTCCGGTGCATAGAAGGCTGAGACCGGAATGGCGGTGACACCGGCATCGCGCGTGATGTGCTCACAAAACGCAAGGTCGCTGCCGCTGAACCCGAGAGGCGCGAAGTCGGCGACGACGAAATAGGTGCCGCTGCAGGGCAGCACCTCGAACCTGCAGGCGCGCAGACCTTCGGCAAGGATATCGCGCTGGCGTCCCAGTGCATCGGCGAGGGACGCGAAATATGATTCGTCATTCGACAGGCCGTGCGCCACGGCGCGCTGAAGATTGGGCGCGCTGGCGAAGGCGATATTCTGGTGCGCCTTGGCCACTGTGGGCGCAAGGGACGCGGGCGCCGTGATGTAGCCGATCTTCCACCCGGTCAACGAGAACGTCTTGCCGGCGCTGCCGATCCGCAGGCAGTGCTCGCGCATTCCCGGCAGCGTCATCAGGGGAACGTGGACCTGCCCGTCGAAGGTCAGATGCTCGTAGACTTCGTCGCAGATGGCATAGGCGCCGTGCTGGCGCAAAAGCCCTGCGATGAACGCAAGTTCGTCGGGCGTGAAGACCTTGCCGGTGGGGTTCATCGGCGAATTGAGCATGATTGCCTTGGTCCGGGGGCCGAAGGCCGCCGCCAGTGTGTAGCGCGGCAGATCCCAGTTCGGCGGCACGAGACGCACGCAGCGTGCCGTGCAGCCCAGCATCTGCACCATCGGCAGATACGTGTCATAGAGCGGCTCGATCAGCACCACTTCGTCGCCGGGATTGAGCACCGCCATCAGGCACGACGCCAGTGCCTCGGTCGCGCCGGAGGTGACGATCACCTCCCGTGCCGGATCGATCTCCAGCCCGTAGAACCGGGCGTTGCTGGCCGCCACGGCCGCCCGCAGTTCCGGCAGACCGGTCAGCGGGGCATACTGGTTGCGGTCGTCGCGCAGGGCGTCGCACGCGGCGTCGATCATGTCGGCCGGCCCCTCGGTGTCGGGAAAGCCCTGTCCGAGATTGATGGCGCCGTGCTCCTGCGCCAGTGCGGACATGCGCGTGAAGATCGTGGTGGGGAGGGCGGTAAGCTGGTGATTGAGCGGCTTCATCTTGTCCGGTCCGACGGGAGGCAGGTCTGGCGGCACTCTTTCAGCTTTCCCTTGGATCGACAATTGAGGATTAGTTTCGTATTCGTTCGTTCGGCCTTGCGTATGAAGGCGCCGTGTCGAGTGTGGTGCGGCTGAACAACGAGAGTGGCAGGTAAG
>NZ_JABXXR010000071.1 GCF_013376175.1 Ameyamaea chiangmaiensis | reverse complement strand
ACCCGTGCTGCGCGACCTGCCGCCGGAGATCGAGGAAGCGGCCGAGACGCTGGGCGCGCGGCCGGGTCAGATCCTGCGCCGCGTCGTGCTGCCGCCGCTGTTGCCGGCACTGGTCACCGGCTTCGGGCTGGCGTTCGCGCGCGGCATCGGCGAATACGGTTCGGTCATTTTCATCGCGGGTAACCAGCCGTTCCGCAGCGAGATCGCGCCCCTGCTGATCGTGATCCGGCTACAGGAATTCGACTATGCCGGCGCGAGCGCGATCGGGTTCGTGCTGCTGGTGACGTCGATCCTGGCGCTGTTGGGCATCGCCTGGGTAAGGCGGCGTCTAAGCCACGGCATAGCCACGGAGACGGTCGCATGAAGCGCGCGCTGCTGGTTCTCGCGGCCTACCTGATCGTCGCGGTCATGCTGCTGCTGCCGCCGGTGCTGGTGTTTACCGAGGCCTTGCGCCACGGGCTGGGTGCCGCGCTGCGGTCGCTGGCCGATCCGGACGCCCGGGCCGCCCTGTGGCTGACCCTGAAGATGACCGTGGCGGCGGTGGCCCTGAACTCGGTGGGCGGCGTTCTGGCGGCCTGGACGGTCACGAAATTCCGCTTTCCCGGCCGGGGCGCGCTTCTGGTGCTGATTGAACTGCCGCTCAGCGTCTCGCCCGTGGTCGCGGGACTGGTGTGGCTGTTGCTGTTCGGGGCGCAGGGCTGGTGGGGGGCATGGCTGGACCGTGTCGGCTATCGCGTCGTGTTCGCGCCGCCCGGCATTCTTCTGGCGACATTGTTCGTCACGTTCCCTTACGTCGCCCGCACGCTGGTGCCGCTGCTGCAGCATCAGGGGCGCGACGCGGAGGAAGCAGCGGCGCTGCTCGGCGCCAGCCTGTGGCAGATCCTGTCGCGCGTGACGCTGCCGGGCGCGCGCTGGGCGCTGCTGTCGGGCGTGTTGCTGACCACGGCGCGGGCGCTGGGCGAATTTGGCGCGGTGTCCGTCGTGTCGGGGCACATTCCCGGCCTGACCGAGACCATGCCGCTGCATATCGAGACGCTGTATAACGGTTACCAGAGTGTCGCCGCGTTCTCGATGGCGGCCCTTCTCGCACTGATGGCCATGGCGACGGTCGCGCTGCGCGGCCTGCTTGAGCGCACGGCTGACACCGCGTCGCGGGCGGCGCGCACCCCCTCTTCCCCGACAGGACACGCGGCATGAGCGTCCGGATTCTCGATCTCCTGCGCGCGGCCCCCGGTCGGGCGCGACCGATCCTCGACCACGTGTCGCTCGATATTCCCGATGGCGCGTTCGTCGCGCTGATCGGCCCGTCGGGCGCGGGCAAGACATCGCTGCTGCGCGTCATCGCAGGCCTCGACGCCCATGACGGCGGCCAGGTCTTCCTGGACGGCATGCGTATGGACCAGCGCCCGGCGCGCGAACGCGGCGTGGGATTCGTGTTCCAGAACTACGCCCTGTTCCGCCACATGACGGTGGCGGACAACGTGGCGTTCGGCCTGTCCGTCCTGCCCCGCCGCCAGCGCCCGACCCGGGCCGCGATCGCGGCCCGGGTCGAGGAACTTCTGGCCCTGATGCATCTGCCCGATCTGGGCGGGGCCTATCCGCACAACCTGTCCGGCGGGCAGCGCCAGCGCGTGGCCCTGGCCCGCGCCCTGGCCACCGGGCCGCGCCTGCTTCTGCTCGACGAGCCGTTCGGCGCGCTCGACCCCATGATCCGCAAGAGCATCCGCACATGGCTGCGCGCCCTGCACGATCAGCTCGGCCTGACCACCATCCTGGTCACCCACGACCATGAGGAGGCACTCGACGTCGCCGACCACCTGGTCCTGATGCGCGACGGACGCATCGAACAGGAGGGCAGGGCCAGTGACCTCGACCGCGCGCCGTGCTCGCCCTTCGTCATGGCCTTCATGGGCGACATGGCCCGCTTTACAGGGACCGTATGCGACGGGTTGTTCCAGCCCGACGAAGCCGGTGTTCTGCCGTTCGCGCTCCCGGCCTCCGACGGCGCGGCCGAGGCGCTGATCCGGCCGCACGAGATCGTCCCCCGGGCAGAGGCAGGACCGCTGGCCCTTGTGCACGGTGTTGCACGCGGTGGCCTGACACCCGCGACGGCCCGGCTTGCGGATCGTACGGTCGACCTCGTGTTGCCGACCGCCCTCCTGCCGGCCGCGTCGTCCGGCGTGGGGCTGGACATCTCGGCCGCACGGCTGTTTCGCGAGGGCGTACCGATCCTTCTGGCCGATCGATCCGATCATTGAACGAGATCGATGCGCGATCGCCCCTATCGACGCTACCAGTTCGTGATTAATTTCAGTTTCACGCATCAATAAACGATGTAAAATCGTTTATTGTCGACCCCAGTAAGGACGAGGCCCCCGTGGACGTCAGGAGCAACCGCCGTGAACAGGGCGGATCGAGCGCGATCACCGCCAATCGCCTGCTGGACGGACGCACCGTCTGGCTGGGCGCGCACGGCTGGAGCGAGCAGATCGCCGAGGCGCGCGTCATCGCCAACACCGATATCGAGGCGGCGATCGAGGACGCGCGTGCCCGCGCCGCCGCCGACAGCGTGATGGCGATCTATGGCGTGCAGCTGCTGCCGGACACCGCAACGCCCGAGCCCCTGACGATGCGCGAGCGTATCCGCGCCTTCGGCCCCAGCGTCCATCCCGCCTTCGCCATCAGCCCGCAGGAGGGCCAGCGCCATGAGTGACACCGCCACCCGCCCGCTTCCGGTCGGGCACTACACCTATGATCAGGTCGATCACGACTTTCTGCGCGCCCGCGTCGAGCAGTTCCGCGATCAGGTCGCGCGCCGGATCAGCGGCGAACTGTCGGAGGACGAGTTCAAACCCCTGCGGCTGATGAACGGGCTGTATCACCAGCTGCATGCCTACATGCTGCGCGTGGCCGTGCCCTATGGCACGATGGACGCGCGACAGGTGCGGATGCTGGCCCACATCGCGCGGACCTACGACCGCGATTACGGCCACTTCACCACCCGCCAGAACATCCAGTTCAACTGGATCCGGCTGGAAGACACGCCCGAAATCCTGGAGCAGCTCGCCTCGGTCGAGATGCACGCCATCCAGACCAGCGGCAACTGCATCCGCAACGTCACGTCGGACGAATTCGCGGGCGCGGCGGCGGACGAACTGGTCGACCCGCGCGTGCATGCCGAAATCCTGCGCCAGTGGTCGACGCTGCACCCCGAATTCACCTTCCTGCCGCGCAAATTCAAGATCGCGATTTCCGGCAGCCCGCATGACCGCGTCGCCGCACGCTTCCACGATATTGGCGTCGTGGCGAAACCCGGCCCGGACGGCGCGGTGCGGTTCGAGGTGTTCGTGGGCGGCGGCATGGGCCGCACCCCGATCGTGGGCGTGCGCATCCATGACCACCTGCCCGAAGAAGACCTGCTGGCGTATCTGGAAGCGATCCTGCGCGTCTATAATGCCTATGGCCGGCGCGATAACATCTACAAGGCGCGCATCAAGATTCTGGTGCAGGCGCTGGGTCTGGACGCATTCCGCGAAAAGGTCGAGGCCGAGTTCGCGGCCATGGACCGCGCGCGCTATCGCCTGACGCCCGAAACCGTGGCCGCGATCCGCGCGCGGTTCGGCACCCCGGACCTGATCGCCCCCGCCGATGCCCCCGCGAAACTGGCCGCAGACCGCGCGGCGAACCCGCATTTCGATCGCTGGGCGCGGACCAACACACACCCGCACCGCGCGCCGGGCTTCATCTGCGTCGCGGTGTCGGTCAAGCCAGCCGGCGGCATTCCGGGCGACGCCACGTCCCACCAGATCGACGCGCTGGCCGATATTGCCGAGCGTTTCAGCTTTGACGAGCTGCGCGTCACCCACATGCAGAACATCGTCTTCGGCCATGTGCGTCAGGACGAACTGCTCGCGCTGTGGCACGCGCTGGGCGAGGCCGGACTGGCTACGCCCAATCTGGGCCTGATCGGCGACATCATCGCCTGCCCCGGGCTGGACTACTGCGCGCTGGCCAATGCGCGGTCGATCCCGATCGCGCAGAAGATCAGCGCCCGCTTCGCCGACCCGACCCTGCAGGAGCAGATCGGCAGGATCCACGTCAACATCTCGGGCTGCATCAATGCGTGCGGACATCACCATGCCGGGCATATCGGGATCCTGGGCGTGGACAAGAAAGGCGAGGAATTCTTCCAGATCACGCTGGGCGGATCGGCCGAGGACGACGCTGCGATCGGCCAGATCATTGGTCCCGCCCTGCCCGAGGACGCGACGGTCGATGCCGTTGCCCGTCTGATCGAAACCTATCTGACCCTTCGGCAGGAGGGCGAGCGGTTCCTCGACACCTATCGCCGTCTCGGCCAGGCCCCATTCAAGGACAGCGTCTATGCCACTGCTTGAAAGCGGCGTTCTTGCCGCCGACCCCTGGCGTCCTGCCGCAGAGGACGAGCCCATCGGCGCCGGGGACGTGATCGTGCCCCTCGCGCGTCTGGACGAAGGCCTCGCCCGGTCGGACCCGGGCCGTCTCGGCGTGCTGCTGCCCCCCGAGGCGGAGCCGTCGGCCCTGCGGGCCGCCCTTCCCGGCCTGTCGCTGATCGCCGTGACGTTCCCGATCTTTCGCGACGGCCGGGCCTTCACGCAGGCGCGCACCCTGCGCGAACATCTCGGCTTCACGGGCGAGATCCGGGCCACCGGCAAGCCGTTGCCGGACCAGTACGAATTCCTGCGCCGCTGCGGCGTCACGACCGTCGAGGTGCCCGAAGGCACCGATCCGGCCCCGTGGGCGCGCGAGCACGCCCGTTTTGACGTCGCCTACCAGCCTTCGATCCTGAACGAGACGCGGGAGGGATTCGCCTTGCGCCGGATCCCCGGCTGAGGGCGGGGATCAATAAGGGGGCACAGCGTGATCGGGGCGCACGCCGTGATTGCACCGCGCCGGTGTTTTCGCCTAAAGACACCCGCCTGAACCCGATCCCTTACACACAGGGCGCGTCCGCGCGCCCCCGGTCGCAGCCTACCCGGTCAAAACAAGGACACTGGCATGAAGACCCTCGTCATCTGCTCCGGCGGACTCGACTCCGTCACGCTCGCCCATAAGGTTGCCGCCGAGCATACGGTGAGCGCCCTGCTGAGCTTCGATTATGGCCAGCGCCACCGCACCGAACTCGACCGCGCGGCCCACTGTGCCGCGCGTCTGGACGTTCCGCATCTGATCAGCGACATCGGCCAGACCGGACGCCTGCTGTCCGGCTCCGCCTTGACCGACGACGTGGCGGTGCCTGACGGGCATTACGCCGAAGAGACGATGAAGGCGACCGTCGTGCCCAACCGCAACGCGATCATGCTGGCCATCGGCTTCGGCATCGCCGCCGCGCGTGGGGACGATGCCGTGGCGACCGCCGTCCATGGCGGCGACCATTTCATCTACCCCGATTGTCGCCCCGCCTTCATCGACGCGTTTCAGGCGATGCAGGACCAGGCGCTCGACGGCTATGCCACGGTCAGGCTCTACGCGCCGTTCGTGAGCCTGCCCAAGTCGGCCATCGTGGCCGAGGGCGCTCGGCTGGGGGTGCCCTTCGACGACACCTGGTCGTGCTACAAGGGTGGCGACCGCCAATGCGGCCGCTGCGGCACCTGTGTGGAGCGGCGCGAGGCGTTCGATCTGGCCGGGGTGCCCGATCCCACGGAATACGAAGACCCGGACTTCTGGCGCACGGCCGTCGCCGGCAAGGGAGCCGCCTGATGTTCCGCGTCACCAAGGAATTCCACTTTTCCGCGTCGCACCAGTTGGGGCACCTCGCCCCCGATCATCCGTGCGCCAGACTGCACGGCCACAACTACATCGTGGAAATCGAACTCGCGGCCGAGGACCTGGACGAACGCGGCTTCGTGCGCGACTACCGCGATCTCGACGCGCTGAAGACCTACATCGACACCACGTTCGACCACCGCCACCTCAACGAGGTGCTGGGCGACCGGCGCGTCACGGCCGAGCAACTCGCGCGCCATTTTTATGAGTGGTGTGCCGCGCGCTATCCCGAAACAACCGCGGCCCGCGTCAGCGAAACGCCGAAAACCTGGGCGGAATATCGCCCGACACCACGCCCGTGAGCGCGGCGCTCACCCTGCCCGACGCCACCGACACGCAGGGGGCGACCCTGCGCATCAGCGAGATCTTCGGCCCCACCATCCAGGGCGAGGGCGCGTTGATCGGCGAGCCCACGGTGTTCGTGCGCACCGGCGGCTGCGATTACCGCTGCACATGGTGCGACACGCTCCACGCCGTCGACGCCCGCTTTCGCGACACATGGCGACCGATGACGACGGCGGCGATCTGGGCCGAGGTCGAGCGCCTGTCCGGTGGCGTGCCGCTGACCGTCTCGCTGTCGGGCGGCAATCCGGCAATCCAGCCGTTCGGCGCACTGATCGCGCTGGGTCATCGACACGGCTATCGCTTCGCGCTGGAGACACAGGGGTCGATCGCACGCGACTGGTTCGCGGCCCTCGACACGCTGGTCCTGAGTCCAAAACCGCCATCGAGCGGCATGACGACCGACTGGGCCGCGCTGGACGCCTGTGTGACGGCGGCAGCCGGGGGCCCGGCGATCGTGCTCAAGGTCGTGGTGTTCGACGACGCCGACTACGCCTTCGCGCGTGCAGTTGCCCGGCGCCTTCCCGCCCTGCCGGTCTGTCTGCAACCCGGCAACCCGACGCCACCGCCCGCCGAAGGGCCGGATCCGGCGGTTGATCTCGGCGCGTCCCTGGCGCAGATGCGCTGGCTGGTCGGGCGCGTGACCGACGACCGCTGGTTTTCGGCCCGCGTCCTGCCGCAGCTGCATGTGTTGCTGTGGGGGAATCTTCGTGGCGTCTGAGTCTCCTGTCCCGTGCCCGACGCGGGACCGCCTGCGTTCCCCCAGCCAACGGATATCGCATCATGACCGATAAACCTTCGATCTATGCCGGGCTCGAACAGCTCGGCGCCTCCGTCGCGCTGCCGACCACGCCCGAAGAGGCGGTGCTGGAGCGCGTGCCGAACCCGCAGGCGGACATCGACTACTGCGTGCGCTTCACGGCGCCGGAGTTCACCTCCCTCTGCCCGATCACCGGCGCGCCGGATTTCGCCCATCTGATGATCGACTACGTGCCTGACCAGTGGCTGGTGGAGAGCAAGTCGCTCAAGCTGTTTCTCGGCGCGTTTCGCAATCACGGTGCGTTTCACGAGGACTGCACCATCTCCATCGCCCGGCGGATCGTCGGTCTGCTCGCCCCGCGCTGGCTGCGCATCGGCGGCTACTGGTATCCGCGCGGTGGCATCCCGATCGACGTGTTCTGGCAGACGGGGGACGCCCCCGTGGGGGTCTGGATCCCCGAGCAGGGAGTCGCGCCCTATCGCGGGCGCGGCTGATCAGGGAATATAACGCTCCGCCCGCAGACGTTCGAACAGGTCGAGAAACGACGTCAGGGTCGGGCGATAGCCGGTAAAGCCCAGCGCCCGGCTTTTGCTCATGTCGGTCACGCATTCGATCGGGCGCCCGAGGTCGGCATCCGTGTGCCAGGCGGACGCCAGCCGGTCGAGCACGCCTTCGCGCAACCCGTGCGCCCGCGCCATCGCCGCCCAGGTGTCCGCCTGTCCGGCCAGCGTCTGTTCCAGAGAGGTCGGACCACCCGGATAGGGCGCCGCCTCCAGACCAAACCATCCGGCGAGTTGTGGCCACAGCCAGTTCCAGCGGAAGACATCGCCGTTGACGATATTGAACGCTTCGTTGGCGCCGGCCGGATTGGTCGCGGCCCACAGGATCTGACTGGCCAACTGACCGGCATCGGTCACATCCGTCAGGCTGTTCCACTGTGTCGGAGACCCCGGAAAGACGAACGGCAACCCCGTCTCGCGGCACAGACTCGCATAGACCGCAAGCGTCGTGCCCATGTTCATCACATTGCCGACCGCATGCCCGATAATGGTGTGCGGGCGATGGACGCTCCACGAAAACCCGTGCCGTTCGGCGGCCTCGAACAGGACATCTTCCTGATCGTAATAGAAGTTTTCCACCGCCAGACGCGGCATGCTTTCACGAAAGGGCGTCACGGGTGGCTGCCCTGTCGCATAGGCCTCGAACGGGCCGAGATAGTGCTTTAACCCCGTTACCAGACTGCCATGCACCAGCGCCTCGGGCCGGGGCAACGCTTCGAGGACATTGCGCAGCATGGCGCTGTTCGCCACGCGATTCTCGCGCTCGGTCGCGCGACGCGTCCACGTGGCGAAGAACACGTGGGTCGGCACGACATCGCTCAGGGCCGCGCGCAAGGCGACGGGATCAAGCGTATCGGCCGCGATGGGCCGGACGGTCGGGGGGAGGCTTTCCACTCGACGGGCCAGTCCATGGACGGTCCATCCTTCGGCCACGAGCCGATTGGCCAGGTTCTGGCCTACGATGCCCGTGGCACCGACGATGAGGGCTTTATGAGACACGGGATTCTCCTGCATGTGCGATGTTCCGCGTTCACACGCTGATGAAGATGGATACAAAGAGCAATCCGGCACCTTTGTGTGCCCTGGTCACCACAATGTTCCCACGAGGGCCCATGACGCTGCCTCCGCTACCCAGCCACTATCGCGTCGCCCCGTTCGCCGAAGACTGTGCGCCACGGCGTCTGCTGCGCCTGTTCTCGGGGAAATGGACCACCATGATCCTGCACACGCTCCATCTGTCCGGCGGAGGATCGCGACCGGGCGAACTTCAGCGCACTATACCGGGCCTGTCGAAAAAGATGATGATCCAGACATTGCGGGACCTGGAACGCAAAGGTCTGGTCGAACGCGTCGTGATGCAGGTCATGCCACCGGTCGTGGACTATCGGCTGAGCGAGTCGGGGCGGAGGTTGATCGAACCTCTGGAGATGCTCTACCGATGGGGCGCGGCCCACGCGGCGTTCCTCGATACGCTCGACTGACGGCCCGAGCCGGCGCCTATCGGGCGTTCCCCGCAGGCATGCCCCGCCCGAACACGAACCAGAGCCGAAACACCAGATTCTCCAGCCGCCCCTGCCGGCGCAGTTCCGGATGATGACGCAACAGTGCGATCCGCGCCCGGGCGCGTCCCGCCAGAGCGTCGCGCACATCACCGACCAGCACACGGGCCTCGGGTGCAAGCGGAATCCCCGGGGCACCGAGGGCCGCGATGTTGGTCGCGAAGAGGTGGAGAAAAAGGGCCGGTCCCCGTCGCGCCGCGCGCCATGCCCGCCGGGGGACTGACGCCGCCGCCCCGACGCTGTTGGCGCCGTGTTGCCGGTATGACAGGACCGGCTGTTCATCGAAGATGATCCGCCCTCCGGCGCCGCTGACCAGCAGGTACGCCCACCAGTCGTGCAGCGTCCCGTCGGGCGGCGCATGCGCGGCCAGCAGACGGCGGGCAGCCGTATTGAGCACGATCGTGCACCCGGTCGCGATGTTCTGCGTCAGTGCGCCGGGGAAATCGGGCGACCGTGCGAGGGGCGGCGAGAGGCCGATCGGCACCAGCGCCCGGTCGGCCAGTTGCTGACGCGCGCAATAGAGCACGGGGCCGGCCTCGTCGGCATTCCGCGCCAGCGCACGTTCGAGCTTGTCCGCGAACCACACGTCATCCTGATCGGCGAAGGCCACGAACGATCCGTCTGGCGCGCGCGTCAGCAAGGCATGAAAGGACGCTGCGGGGCCAAGATTGCCGAGGTCGTCGTCGATCTCCACACAGCGACCCGCACCGCGATGGGTCTCGAAGGAGCGCATGATCGCGACCGTCGCATCCGACGATCCGTCGTCGCGCCAGTATAGCGTCCAGTCCGCGTGCGTCTGGGCAAGAAAGGAGTCGAGCTGGGCGTTCAGAAACGCCTCGCCGTTATAGAGCGACAGCAGGATCGCCACGTGACCACGGCTGGCGCGGTCGGCCGTCACATCCGTGCCGCCGACCATCCGTGGTTGCCATGTATGAGGACGCGTAGCCATGCGCCCTGATAGCCGTTCAGACCGCCGGTCGTGAAAAAAGCGTTTTCACCGTCGCACGCACGCTGTCGCGCCAGTGCGGCATCGCAACGCCGAACACGTCCGTCAGCTTCGTGTTGTCCAAGCGCGAATCCTGCGGGCGCTTGGCTGGCGTCGGCCAGTCGTCGGTGCGGATCGCCAGAATCTCGGGCTTGGCCTGGCCGTGATCGGCGGCATCGTCCAGAGCCGCGACCGCCAGACCATGCCAGGTCGTCTCCCCGGTGCCCACGGCGTGATACAGACCCGCGTAGCCGGGCTTCCACCCGTCCTGTTCGATAACCGCGATGATCGAGAGGATGGCGTCGGCCAGATCGTCCGCGCTGGTCGGGTTGCCGGACTGGTCGCTCACGACCTTCAGGGTGGGATTTTTCGCGCCGGCGTTGATCATCGTGCGCACGAAATTCTTGCCATGCGCCGAATAGACCCACGCCGTACGCAGGATCACCGCTTTGGGATGCGCCGCGAGGACGGCCTGCTCGCCCTCGGCCTTGGTGCGGCCATAGACGGTTGCGGGCGACACCGGGTCGGTCTCCAGGTAGGGCGCGCCCTTGTCACCACCGAAAACATAATCGGTGGAGACATGGATGAACGGAATATCGAGGGCCGCGCAGACCCGCGCGATCTCGGCCGGTCCATCGCGATTGGCACGCTCCGCACCTGCCACTTCAGTTTCCGCCAGATCGACGGCCGTCCATGCGGCGGCGTTGACCACGACGTCCGGGCGCACGCGCTCAATGGTCGCGGCAATCGTCTCGGGCTTGTCGAAGTCGAACTCCGGCCGTCCGACGCGCACGATGCGCGGACCGCCGCGGTTGACCAGAGACGTGGCCAGTTGCCCCGCCCCACCGGTCACGAGAATCGGCCCGCCGGCCTTGAGCGCCACCATCAGAGGTGAAACCAACCGTGGGCAGCGGCGAACTCAGGCGCCTCCTGGTCCTTCTCGGACAGGATGGCCTCCTCGGGCGCGATCGGCCACGTGATGGCCAGCGTCGGGTCGTTCCAGATCACCGCGCGCTCGCACGCCTTGGCATACAGGTCGGTGCATTTGTATTGCACCTCCGCATTCTCGGTCAGCGTACAGAAACCATGCAGGAAGCCCGGGGGTACCCAGAGCTGCGACCAGTTCTCTTCGGACAGTTCGGCGGCCACCCATTTGCCGTAGGTCGTAGACCCGACGCGCGCATCGACCGCCACGTCCCAGATCGCGCCGCGCGTGCACCGCACCAGCTTGCCCTGCGGATGCGGGGCTAGCTGACAGTGCAGGCCGCGAATCACGCCCTTCTGGCGCGACAGGCTCTGGTTGTCCTGCACGAACGCCTGCTCGATCCCGGCGTCGGCCATGCGTGTCGCGTTGTAGGTTTCCGAGAAGAAACCCCGGTTGTCGCCGAAGCGCGGCGGGGTCACCAGGATCACGTCGGGGATCTCGAGGCGCTCGACCTTCATGGCATGTCTCCGTCTTGTGGTCGTGAGTCTTGCGGTCGGTTCAGGCGCTGACGGCGTGATCGGCCAGTTCGCGCAGGAGGCGGCCCAGCTCGGTCTTTTTCACCCGCTCGGCCAATTTGCGCAGCTGATCGACGTTGATGAAGCCCATGCGGAACGCGACCTCCTCCGGAGAGCCCACCAGCATGCCCTGCCGGGACTGGATCGTCTGCACGAAGGTGCCGGCCTGCATCAGGCTGTCGGGCATGCCCGCGTCGAGCCAGGCGCAGCCACGGCCCAGACGGTCGACATGCAGGGTGCCCTCTTCGAGGTACATCTGGTTGAGGTCGGTAATCTCAAGCTCGCCGCGCGGGGACGGCTTGACCTTCTTGGCCAGCTCACCCACACGGCTGTCGTAGAAATACAGCCCCGTGACAGCCCAGTTCGACGTTGGGTGCTCCGGTTTTTCAACGATCTCGAGTGCGCGTCCGGATTCGTCGAACGACACGACGCCGTAGCGATCGGGATCGCGCACCTGATAGGCGAACACCGTGGCGCCCTGCGGGCGGTTCGATGCCGCGCGCAGCATGACGCCGAGATGATCGGCAAAGATCAGGTTGTCGCCCAGCGCCAGCGCACAGGCGCACCCATCCAGCCAGTCACCGGCGATCAGGAACGCCTGGGCGATGCCATCGGGCGATTCCTGGACGCGATATTCGAAATTCACGCCGAACTGCGACCCGTCGCCCAGAAGGCGCTTGAATTGCGGCAGGTCGGCCGGGGTGGAGATGATCATGATATCGCGGATGCCCGCAAGCATCAGCGTCGACAGCGGGTAATAGACCATCGGCTTGTCGTAGACAGGCAGCAGCTGCTTGCTGGCGGCCAGCGTCATGGGGTGCAGGCGTGTGCCCGACCCACCGGCCAGCAGGATGCCCTTCATCGGCTTGGCGGCCATCGGCGGGCTGCTCATGGTCGTGGTCATACGGAAGTCCCCAGGCGTTGGCCGGTGTAGCGGCGCGCGCGGATCGCCTCCCACCACGGGCGGTTGTCGAGATACCACTGCACCGTGCGCCGGATGCCGGTCTCGAAATCATGTTTCGCCGTCCAGTCCAGCGCAGTCTCCGCGTGGGTGGCGTCGATCTCGTAACGGAAATCATGGCCGGGCCGGTCGCTGACATAGCGGATCAGCTGTTCGCGCGGGCCGGCCGCATCGGGGCTCAGTTCGTCCAGCACGCTGCAGATGGCCTTGACGACCTCCAGATTCGTGCGCGGCTGGCGCGCGCCGATCGCATAGGTCTCGCCGGGATTGCCGACTTCGACCGCCTTGACCAGTGCTTCGGCGTGATCCTCGACGAACAGCCAGTCGCGAACGTTCTCGCCCTTCCCATAGACCGGCAGCTCCTTGCCCTCGATCGCGTTGATCGTGACCAGCGGGATCAGCTTTTCGGGAAAATGCCAGATGCCATAGTTGTTGGTTGTATTCGTCACGAACGTCGGCAGGCCATAGGTATGGTGCCAGGCGCGGACCAGATGGTCGGACGCGGCCTTGGACGCGGAATAGGGGCTGCGCGGGTCGTAGGGTGTGGTCTCGGTAAACGGCGGATCCCCGTGTTCGAGCGCGCCGAACACCTCGTCGGTCGAGATATGGTGGAAACGGAACGCATCGCGCCGGTCGCCGGGCAGCGCGCTCCAGTATCGTCGCGCCGATTCCAGAAGCGTATAGGTACCGACCACGTTGGTCTGGATGAAGACACCCGGCCCGTCGATGGAGCGATCGACATGGCTTTCGGCCGCCAGGTGCATCACGGCGTCAGGCTGGTGTTGCTCGAAGATGCGGTCGATCTCGGCGCCGTTGACAATGTTGGCCTTGACGAAATGGTAGCGTTCGTTCCCGGCGACGGCGGCGACAGTCTCTTCGGAGGCCGCGTATGTCATGCAGTCGACATTGATGACCGTATGGTTGGTCGCGGTCATCAGGTGCCTGACCACGGCCGAGCCGATAAAGCCGCAGCCGCCCGTCACAAGTATGCGCATCGCCGATCCTGTTTCCATTTGCCGCTCAACGAAGCGCAGCACCGAAAAAAGAATTGCAGACCTCCGACCGCAAGACAACTGATGAATCCGTCTCGGCGGGTCGAAATACCTCGGCGGTGGTTCACTGATAGTTAAGTATTTTTTAGAGACAGACATCGCGCGCGGCGGTGTTTCACAGTGAAAGGATATCGGAATGCTGGACCGGGCCCAGGCCGACACTCTCGACACGCTGCTTCAGCGACCCGACCTCGGCGTCGTGGCCGATGCGCGCGCCATCCGCTTCGACCCCGCCCTGCCATGGCCGTTTCAGGTCGAGGCCGCTGGCACGGTGATTCTGGGACCACAGGCCGGCGCACCGGGCGGCGCGGTGTTCCTGCGCCAAGCCCTCGAGCTCGCGTGGCTGCGCGAGGCGGCGCCGGACCTCGACCCGGCCGCCGCCATCCT
>NZ_JABXXR010000070.1 GCF_013376175.1 Ameyamaea chiangmaiensis | reverse complement strand
ACTGCAACAGCGAGCCCGAGTCGGCCGCGTGGCCCAGTGCCGCGCCGACGACAGCGCCCACGCCGCCACCCATCGCAAAGCCGGCAACACCGCCGAACAACTTTCCCCACATGGCCATGCGCTACTCTACCCCGCCTCGCCGCCCGGTCCACTCGGCCCGTGCGGCCGTTCCTCGATCAGACCCGCTCGCGCACTCCAGCGCAAGGCCGCGACACGCAGCGCTGACGCCAGCGGCTGGTCCGCGTCCCTCCCCGCATCCAACGCGGCAATCAACGCCGCGACGGCAAGGTCCCGATCGGCCGCCATCGCCTCGATCACGCACCAGAACGCCGGCTCAAGCGCCACGCTCGTGCGGTGACCGGACACCATCAGGCTCCGCTTGCGCAGCCCGCTCATGCCAGCGCGTCCAGCCGCGAACAGGCCCAGACGGCCGCCTCGGCCACCACCGGATCCGGATCGTGACACAGCCGCGCCGCCGACGGCCGCAATCGCCTCTGCCCCGAATTACCGATCGCCATCAACACGTTGCGCACAAACCGGTTCCGTCCGATCCGCTTGATCGGCGATCCCGCGAACAAGGCCCGGAACCCCGCGTCGTCAAGCCCCGCCAGCCGGTCGAGATCCGGCGCCCGCAAATCATCCCGCTCCCGCAGCTTGATATGACGCGAGGCCGCCGCAAACCGGTTCCACGGACACACGGCCAGACAATCGTCACACCCATAGATCCGATTGCCCATCGCCTCGCGAAACTCGTCCGGTATCGGGCCCACATGCTCAATCGTCAGATACGAAATGCATCGACGCGCATCCATCCGATACGGCGCCGGAAACGCCTGCGTCGGACACGCGTCCAGACAACGCGCGCAGCTCCCGCACCCGCCCGCCACCGGCGCGGACGGCACCAGATCGAGCGTCGTGTAAATCTCACCCAGAAAGAGCCAACTTCCCTGCGTGCGCGACACCAGGTTCGTATGCTTGCCCTGCCAGCCCAGCCGCGCCTGCTCCGCCAGCGGCTTCTCCATCACCGGCGCCGTGTCGACGAAGACCTTCACCTCCGCCGGACCACCCGCCTTCACGACGAACTGCGCCAGATGCTTGAGCATCCCCTTGACGACATCGTGGTAATCCCGGTTCCGGGCATAGACGGAGATGTTGCCACACGCCGGCCGCCCCAGCGTCTCCAGCGCATCGCCATCGGGAGCGTACGACAGGCCCAACGCAATGACACTGCGCGCCTCCGGCCACAGCGCCCGGGGATCGCCCCGCTGCTGCGCCCGATCGGCCAGCCACCCCATGGAGCCGTGGTGCCCCTGTGCCAGAAAATCCCGAAGCCGGTGCCGTGCCTCAGTCCCGAGAGAGGCCGCGCAAAATCCCACCGCATCAAACCCCAGCGCCAGCGCCCTGTCGCGGATCGACGCCTCCAGCGTCAGGGCCCGACCGCCCGTCACGGCACCGGCGGCAGGTCGGGATAAGGCATCTCGTCGGGCGTCCAGTCGTCCGACGCCCAGCCGGCCCGCAGCCGGCCCGCATGGCCAGCCAGATCACCCGCGACGATCGCCGCGCGAATCCCGCGCATCAGCCGCTGATAATACGCCAAATTGTGCCACGTCAGCAGCATCGGCCCCAGCATCTCGTTCGCCCGGAACAGGTGGTGCAGATACGCCCGGTCATGACGCGTACACGCCAGACAATCGCAGTCGGGCGACAACGGACGCGTGTCCAGGGCATGCCGCGCGTTCCGCAGATTGAGCGTTCCCCGTTCGGTATACGCCCGCGCCGTACGCCCCGCCCGGGTCGGCATGACGCAGTCGAACATGTCGATCCCGCGCTCCACCGCGCCCAGAAGATCGTCCGGCGTCCCGACCCCCATCAGATAACGCGGCGCACCCTCGGGCATCAGCGGTACCGTCCCGTCCAGCGTCGCAAACATCAGGGCCTGCCCCTCGCCGACAGCAAGGCCACCGACCGCATACCCTTCGAACCCGATATCCGTCAGCGCACGCACGCTCTCCGCGCGTAATCCAAGCTCCGTGCCACCCTGCACGATCCCGAACTGGCCATAGCCCTCCCGGCGCGCGAACGCCTCGCGCGAACGCGCCGCCCAGCGCATCGACAGCCGCATCGAGGCCTCGATCGCTTCCACCGGCGCCGGCAACGCCGGGCATTCGTCGAAACACATCGTGATCGTCGCATCCAGCGCATGCTGGATATCCGTCGAACGTTCGGGCGTCAGCCGATGCTTCGAGCCGTCGATATGCGACGCGAACGTCACCCCGTCCTGATCCAGCTTGCGCAACGCCCCCAGCGACATGACCTGAAAGCCGCCCGAATCCGTCAGGATCGGCCCCTTCCAGTCCATGAACCGGTGCAGCCCTCCCAGCGCACGCACCTTCTCCGCGCCCGGCCGCAACATCAGGTGATAGGTGTTGCCCAGCACGATCCCCGCCCCCGTGGACCGCACCGCATCCATCGTCATGGCCTTGACGGTGCCGACCGTACCCACCGGCATGAAGGTCGGCGTCGGCACGACGCCATGCGCGGTGTGCAGAAATCCGGCGCGAGCGCGCCCCTCGGTCGACTCACAGACCCATCGAAACGCGCTCATGCCACCCCACGATCAAGAAGACACGCGTCTCCATACGAGTAGAACCGGTATCCCTGCGCGATCGCATGGGCATAGGCCGCCTTCATCCGCGCTTCGCCCGCAAAGGCACACACCAGCATGAACAAGGTCGAGCGCGGGAGATGAAAGTTCGTCATCAGCATATCGGTCGCCCGAAAGCGGAACCCCGGCGTGATGAAAATCGCGGTCTCCCCGGCATAGGGATGCACCACCCCATCCTCGTCGACCGCGCTTTCCAGCAGACGCAGCGACGTCGTGCCGACCGCGACGATTCGCCCGCCGCGCCTGCGCGTCGCGTTGATGGCCGACGCCACCTCGGACGTGATGACCCCGCGCTCGGCATGCATCCGGTGTTCGCTGATCCGTTCGGACCGCATCGGCAGAAACGTGCCCGCGCCCACATGCAGCGTCACCGTCTGACGGTGAACGCCACGCGCCTCCAGGGCCGCCAGAAGCTCGGGCGTGAAGTGCAGGCCCGCCGTCGGCGCGGCTACCGCGCCGCGATGGGCCGAGAAAATGGTGCGATAATCAAGCGCGTCCTGCGCCGTCGGACCCTGCGGCCTGTCGATGTAGGGCGGCAACGCCAGCGCCCCGACCCGGTCCAGGAACGCGTCAAAGGCACTCCCCTCCGCATCGAAGCGCAGCACGACCGCCCCACCCTCCTCACGCGCCACGACCACGGCACGCGTTTCCACCCCGTCGAAGCGCAACACGTCGCCATCGCGCAGGCGCCGGGCGTTCCGCGCCAGCGCGTGCCACGTGCCATCGGGCAGGATCCGGTCCAGCGTGATCCCGATGCGGGCGTCTCCACGCCATGCCGTCAACTGGGCCGGAATCACCTCGGTGTCATTGGCCACCAGCATGTCACCGGCGCGCAGGAAACCGGGCAGGTCCCGCACCATATGGTCCGAGACGGCACCCGATCCACAGGGCACGCGCAAAAGACGGGCCGCATCACGCGGCCGTGCGGGCTCCGTTGCAACCAGAGCGTCGGGCAGCACGAAGTCGAAATCAGAAGCAAGCTCGCTCATCACCCGGGGTTTACGGCAAACCGCCCCCAAAACGCCAGTGTTGAGCCGCCCTCGGCGGCGCGCCCCGGAATGGACAAGCCCACCGCTCCTCCCGCACACTCCGCCTATCCGGCCCGGAATCCAGAAAGGAACCCCCATGTCTTACGCCGCACTCGATGCCACCCGCATCAGCAAGGCCGCCCAGAACGCGCTGAGCACACTCCACGCCGCCACCGAGACGTCCGAGGCCCATGCCCGCAAGATCATCATGGTCGAACGCATCGCCGCCCTCGCCAAGGCCGCCTCCGAGTCGCCCAACGGCGGCAGCGTGATCACGCTCACATCCGAAGAATTCTGGCTGCTCAGCAAGAACTGGTAAGTCTCATGACCTTCACGCTCACATCCCCGGCCTTCGCCGACGGCGGCACGCTGCCCCATGCCCAGCTCTTCAACGGGATGGGCCAGACGGGCGAGAACCGGTCCCCGGCACTGCGCTGGACCGGCGCCCCCGCAGGCACGAAGAGCTTCGCCCTCACCGTCTACGACCCCGACGCACCGACAGGGTCCGGCTGGTGGCACTGGATTGTGGTCAATCTGCCCGCCACGACCAACGGACTGACCGAAGGCGCCAGCCCGGGCGCACTCCCCGAAGGCGCCCTGGAAACCCGCACCGACTTCGGTGCCCCGGGCTATGGCGGTGCCGCGCCGCCGCCCGGCGCGCCCCACCGTTATATCTTTACGGTCCACGCGCTGGGCATCGACCATCTCGACCTCTCACCCGACGCCAGCGGCGCCATGGCCGGCTTCCTGATCAACGCAAACCGCCTTGCGTCCGCCAGCCTCACGGCCCTGTACGGCCACGGCGGCTGACACCTGCGTCCGCAGCCGGGCGGACCGTGAAACATTCGTGACAGCATGGATCCGGTCAGCGGCGGCCCATTACACTCCGGCCGTCGCTCCCCCGGACCCGGATCCACCGCTCATGACGCTCGTCTCACGCCGCTCGCTTCTCTCCCTGACCGCCGGCGCCACGTTCATCGGCCTGCGTGGCGCCCGCGCCGGCGTACCCGACCGTCCGCCCCTGCGTCCGCACGACCCGTTCAGCTTCCTGTTCATCACCGATACGCACCTTCAGCCGGAGCTCGACGCCGCGAGGGGATGCCACGCGGCCTTCGCCCGCGCCCGCGCGATCCCGTCGGACTTCGCCATACAGGGCGGCGACCACGTGTTCGACGCGCTAGGGGTCAACGCCGGTCGCGCCACGATGCTGATGGACCTCTACAAACGCACGGCCGACGACCTGACGATGCCGGTCCATCACACGATCGGCAATCACGACTGCTTTGGCGTCTATACGAAAAGCGGCGCACAACCGACCGACCCGTTCTATGGCAAGAAATACTTCGAGGATAATTTCGGCCGCCTGTATTACGCCTTCGACCACAAGGGCGTGCACTTCGTCGTGCTCGACTCGATCGGCATAACGGCGGACCGGTCCTACGAGGGTCGGATCGACCCGGCGCAAAAGGAGTGGCTCGCCCGTGACCTCGCCGCCCAACCGGCCGGCACGCCGATCATCGTCGTCACGCATATCCCCCTCGTCACCGCGGTTGATGCCTACTCCGCGCCGCTTCCAACACCGCCGAAGCACCACGGCATCTCGGTCGTCAACGCGCACGAGATCGTGCCCCTGTTCGACTCGGTCAACGTGATCGGCGTGCTGCAGGGCCACACCCATATTCTTGAACGTGTCGACTGGCACGGCGTGCCCTACATCACCGGCGGCGCCGTCAGCGGCAACTGGTGGCACGGCACGCGAATGGGCACGCCCGAAGGTTTTCTGGTGGTCGACGTCGCGGACGGACGCCTGACCACGCGCTACGAAACCTATGGATTCAGGACGGTTGACCCGCACAATACCTGAGGAGCACCCCGCACACGGATCAGGCCTCGCCCGACCGCCACCCGTCCCGACCCGATCGACTCAGGATCGCCTCATACCATCCGAGCAGTTCATCGGCCTGAGCCTCATACGTCATGAGCCGGTCCTTGAGCGGATTGACATAGGCGTCGAACCGGGCCGCCTCGCGCAGAAGTCTCTCAACAGCGCCCTGCAGCGTCGCCACGCGATTGTCCATCGCGATACGATTGCCGTTGACCCCCTCGACGATCTCCTCGCACTGCCCTCCGGGCTCCGTGACCACGACCCACACGTCGCGCGCAAGCGCCTCGCGCACCGTCAGGCCGTAACTCTCCCGCCATTGGGACGGAAACAGCAACACGTCGATCTGGTCGTAAAAGTCATCCATCGTCTCCTGGCTGAACGCCGGAACGACGCGCACCCGCCCCCGGACCGACCAGTCATCCACATCAAGGGTCGGAAACCCGAGATTGAGCGTCGCATCGACCAGCACAAGCTCCCACGCATCGCTCTTCAGCGCCCGCACGCACCCCCGGATCAGTTCGAACCCCTTGATCCAGTCCGGACCGCCCACATACCCGAACCGCAACGGCGCGCCCGGCGGACGCGGACGACGCGCGCGGCCCGGCCAACGAAAACCGTTGCGGTTGACCACGATCCGGTCGGCTGGAATGCCGTTGCGGATGTGGCGCTGGCGATGGTCCTCCGATGGGCTGAAGATCAGCGCCGCTTCCATAAGCGCTTGATACATCAACCGCTTGCGATCCTGCAGATAGCGCTCATGGCGCGAACGCGGCGGCTCGAACGCCTGTCCGGGCAGCGGCACCAGACGATGCGCGGGCTCATCACGCGGCAGAAACAGGCGGTCCGACAGCCACCAGCAGTCATGCAACGTCACGACATACGGAATGTCGCGCTCCCGGCACGCACGCAAAAGCCCCAGACCCAGTTCCTGAATGGCGTGAATGTGGACGATCCCCGGACCCCAGCTGTTCAGCCATCGCGCCATATCGGCCGTCACCGCCGGGTTGTCGATCATGCCCTTGCGCCGGAGCTGCACCCCCAGGACATCCGCCCCGCATGCGACGGTGCGCAAGGCGGCCGCCGGCGTCTCAGGCAATTGCGGTCGCGTCGTGATGACCGAGCACGTAACCCCGCGTTCGACGAACACCCGCGTCAGGGCCTCGGCGACGATGGTCGAACCACCATAGGAGCGCGGAGCGAAAAACACGTTGGCCTGCATGACGCGCAGACCGTCGGGCTCAAAGACGGGAGGACGATCGAAAATCGCCTCCACCACGCGCTCGGTCGCATCCGGCGCGTAACGCGCCAGCACGTCGGCACGCGCCTTGTCGGCCAGCTGCCTGCGCAGAGCGGGATCGGCCGCAAGCGTCAGGATCGCCTCCCGCCAGCCCGCCGCACCCGTGGCAAGAAGCCCGTTCTCGCCCGACTGGACAATGCGCGCGAAACTGTCCGTTGGAGAACAGACGCAGACCACACCGACGATGCTGGCTTCCAGAAACTTGATAGCACTTTTGCAATCGTTGAACCGTGTCGCCTCGAGCGGCGCAATCGCGATATCAGCCGTCGCAAGAGCGGACAGATACGGCCCGAACGGCACGGACTCCAGCCGCTCGACACGCTCGCCGAACGCAGCGAACCGGTCTGACAGGGACAGCGATCCAATGATCCGCAGACCCAGCCGGGGCTCCGCCGCCATCGCCTGCGCGATCCCGTCGGCGGCGCAGGCGAAATCGGCGTCGTGCGCGCGACTACCCGATCCATACACGATCCATACCCGGTCGTCCGCACCCGACACCGGGCGCGCGCTTCGGGCCGCCTCGGCCGTGGCGATCGTCGACGCATCGAACGCATTTTCCAGAACATCGACTCGCGCCAGGCCCGCCGCCCGCATCCCCGCCGCAAGACCCTCCGTCGATGCAAGACCGCGTCCGCAGGCCAGCATGGCCTCGCGATACCGTCCGGCATCGGTCAGAAGCCAGTAACGCTCCTCCGGCGACAACGTATCGAGATTGCGATTGGCCATGTAGGCTTCGCGATCGAACAGGAGGTCATCGATCTCCCACACCGGATCGAGGCCGAGGCGATGGGCTTCCCGGATCAGGTCGAGCGCGGAATCAACCGCCGGCACCCGATAGAACACGACCTGCGAACAGAGCTGCATCTCCGCCAGCGCATCGACCGGATTGCGCCAGTCGGCGACCACAACCCGCCAGCCCAGACGCTCCAGCGCACCCCGCTTCTGGGTCACGCGGTAATGCACGCACTGCGGGATGATCATGTCCGCGATCAACAGAATCGACGGCCGCATCCCGCCGACAGTGCCAGACACCGGCGCGCGATACGCGGCGACCAGCGCGGCAGACGTCGTGTCCTGACCCGACGAGCCCGGTCGCGCGCGTGGCCCCTCCAGCCCCAATCGACGGCGCAGCACGGAGGGAACGAAGCGGCCGAACCCGTAATAGCGCGCGACACGACGCAGCAGCGGCGCCGCCCCCTGTTCGCGCACGATCGCCCGTGCCGTTGCGAGGGCCTGGTCCAGCCGCCGGTCCCCCGGCAAACGCCCCGCCAGCAAGGTCCGCACAATGCGCAGCGGCTTGGTGAAGCGCCACGACAGGGAACGCCGCATCAGCATCATCTGCCGCTCGAGAAGATCGACCTCATCCTCGC
This sequence comes from Ameyamaea chiangmaiensis, assembly GCF_013376175.1. Lineage (GTDB taxonomy): Bacteria > Pseudomonadota > Alphaproteobacteria > Acetobacterales > Acetobacteraceae > Ameyamaea > Ameyamaea chiangmaiensis. The sequence goes on along the minus strand of NZ_JABXXR010000070.1, from coordinate 5,776 downwards.
GGTCGTCGGCATACAGCGCACCAAGACGCTCGAGCGCCAGCGCGGCATCGCTGTCGATGTCCTTGCGTCGCGGCAACGAGACAGGCGGCGGCAACATCTGACCATCCCGTAACTCCGGCCTGAGCCCTGTGCCGGGGGGAACAGACGCGATCGACAGGCGACGCGCTTTGTCGTCATGGACGGTGTTCACCCTTCTGGGCTCCTTCTTGATGGGAGCAACGCGTTTTCGCCCTGCCCCGGGGCCGGCCTCGTCATGCCATGAGCATCGCGGGACAGGCGATCAGATCATGCCACGCCCGGGCGAAGCCGGCCACCTCAAGCCCACCCCGGACGATACCAGACAGACCAGAGGAGTGCCCGACGGTTCGGAAAAGCCATGGCCACACACGCACATGCGCCTCACCATCCCACCCAAATCACCGCACCCGCTACGGCACGGGACGCATCATGCCGCGGAATGTGGCAGACAGAGGGTGACGATCTGCAGCGCAGCCTGATCCGCCGAAGGTACGGACGTCACGTCCTCGCCCGGCATCGCCTGCGCGCGCAACCGCGTGGCCGTCGGGCCGGGATCATGGAGCATAACCCGCAACGCCGAACGGCTCGCACATTCCAGCGCCCATGTCCGGACCAGCGCCGCGAGACCCGCCTTGCTGGCCGCCATCAAGCCCCAGAAGGGCTCCGGCCGATCGGCATGACCATCGGTCAGCACGACAGCCCGTCCCGCCGGCGCCCGCTCGAGCAAGGGCGCGACCGTGCGCAACAGGCGCCATCCGGCCGTCAGGTTGACCGCCATGACCGCCGACCAGTCCCGCTCGCGAATATGCCCCACCGGGGTCAGCACCCCAAGGCACGCGGCCGCATGCACAAGAAGATCGAGCCGCCCGAAACGCGCCGCCAGAGACGGGCCGAGCTGGTCGAGCGCAGGACCATCGGTCAGATCCAGCGGCAGTAACGTCGCGGTCCCGCCCCCGGCACGGATGTCATCATCCAGCTCTTCCAGTGCGCCCACAGTACGGGCCGTCACGACGCAGTGCGCGCCCCGTCGGGCCAGTTCCAGCGCCGTCGCGCGGCCGATCCCCCGGCTGGCGCCGGTGATCAGCGCAACCTGCCCCGCCAGTGGGCGCCCGACTGTTTTCACAGCCGGTCGGCGGCGATCTCCTCCTGATCGACCAGCGGGATGGGATAATCCCCCGTAAAACACGCATCGCAATATTTCGGCGCCGCTTCATCGCGCCCTTCCCGCCCCAACGCGCGATACAGGCCATCGAACGAAATGAATGCCAGACTGTCCACACCGATCAGCTCGGCCATTTCGGCCAGACTGTGCCGGGCGGCCAGCAGCTTGCTGCGCTCGGGCGTGTCGATGCCGTAAAAACAGGGGTGCGTCGTGGGCGGGGACGAGATGCGCATGTGCACCTCCTTGGCGCCGGCACCCCGCACCATGTCGACGATCTTGCGCGAAGTCGTGCCCCGCACGATCGAGTCGTCCACCAGAACCACCCGCTTGCCCTCCAGCACCGGCCGGTTGGCCGAATGCTTCAGCCGAACACCCAGATTGCGGATCTGGTCCGTGGGCTCGATGAAGGTGCGGCCGACATAGTGATTGCGGATAATGCCCAGCTCGAAGGGAATGCCGCTCGCTTCCGAGAACCCCATGGCCGACGGGACACCCGAGTCCGGAACCGGGACAATCACGTCCGCATCCACGCCGCTCTCGCGCGCCAGCTCCACGCCGATCCGCTTGCGCGCGCCATAGACCGGATGCCCATCCAGAACCGAATCGGGGCGCGCGAAATAGATGTATTCAAAGACGCAGAAGCGCGACGGATTGGTACCGAACGGCTTGAGAGAACGCACCCCGGACCCGTCGATCACCACGACCTCGCCCGGCTCCACGTCCCGCACGAACTCCGCCCCCACGATGTCCAGCGCACAGGTCTCGCTGGCCAGAACCCAGCTCGGCGCCCCATCGGGATTGTCCATGCGCCCCAGAATCAACGGCCGAACGCCCAGCGGATCGCGCACCCCGATAAGGGCCTCGCGCGACAACGCAACCAGCGAATAGGCCCCGCGCACCTGCTTCAGTGCATCGATCAGACGATCCACCACCGTGGCGTAGAGGGAGATCGCGATCAGATGAATGAAGACTTCGGAGTCCGTGGTGGACTGGAAAATGCATCCGCGACGCACCAGGGCGCGTTTGAGCGTCTCGGCATTCGTCAGGTTGCCGTTATGCGCCACCGCCAGACCGCCGAATTCGAAGTCGGCATACAGCGGCTGCACGTTGCGCAGCAGGGTCGCCCCGGTCGTGGCATAGCGGTTGTGCCCGACCGCCCGGGTGCCCGGCAGCGTCGCCATCACGCGCGCGTCGCCGAACACGTCGCCCACCAGCCCCAGCCCCTTGTGGTCGTGGAAGCGGCTGCCGTCGAACGACACGATGCCGGTCGCCTCCTGCCCGCGATGCTGCAGCGCATGCAGCCCCAGCGCCGTCATGGCCGACGCGTCGCTGGAATTCCAGATTCCGAAAACGCCGCACTCCTCGTGAAACGCGTCGTCGTCGGTCGACCATTGCTCGGGGCGGTCAGCACAGGACGGCAGGGACGGGTTCAGAAGCTCGGACATAATCAGCACGCTCTCCGGTAGATGGCGCGGGGTCGAACGGGGCAGCAGGTCCGCTCAGATGGCGGGGTCATGAACCGAGTCGTCTGGCGGCGCAAGATGCACACGGACAAAAACCGGCCCGTGGCCCTCCAGATAGAGTGCCGCCCGATAAATAAAAGGGGCGATCCGGCTGCCGTGGACCGCGGCAGCGAACGCCGCGTCGTCCATCACGGCAGAACCCGCCGCATACAGCAGCACCAGCAGCACAACACCCCGGAACACCCCGAACAGACCGCCCAGCAGGGCATTGGCGCCCCCCAACAGCATCGAGCCCTGCATCGCGTTGCCGATCAGGGCCGACACCATCGACAGCAGCAGCACCAACACCACGAACACCAGCGCGAACGCGATCACGTCCGCCAGGGCCCCGCCGGACACATGCGGCGCGATCAGCGGCACGAGACGCCCATACCACCGCGACGCCAGAATGAACGCCACGATCCAGGCCAGAAGGCCGAACAGCTCGCGCGAGAAACCACGCATCAGGCCCCACAGGACCGACATCGCCACGACCAGCACTGCCAGAATATCGACCAACGCCATGCCGGTGCCGCCCCCCTGTCACGCGAGCCCGGTCACGGAGATCGCGCGCGCCTTATGCCATCTGCGAACGCACTAGACCAGTTCGTTGGCGCCGGGCGCTCAGGACGCCTTATGGCAACTTGGTCGACGTCACGTTCCATTGCCGACGCCCGCGACGCAGGCGCTGGTTGGACGGACGATTGAGCTCGAACATAAGGTTGCCGAGTCGCAGCCGCTTGTCCATCTCGTCCCAGACCTCCGCCTCCGCGATCCCGGCGAACATCCAGATGCGCAGCAGCGTCTGCATCACGGCGGCGCTGCCGTCCGTCAACGCGGCGGCGTCGCGATCGACAAAGGCCCGCACGCATTCGGTGGCCTCGGCACCCAGGACGCGCGCCAGACCGACCATGGCGGGATCCGTTGGCGCGGGGCGCACAGACTGCGCCGCGCGTCGCGCTCCTCGACGAATGACAGACCGGCTCAGGGACCACTCCTCCCCACACGTGATGGCGCGACCCGTCATGGCCGCCCTCGCCACGGTGACAGACAGCCCCCGGTCCGTCAAAACCCTTTTCCGTCCGCCCGATGACAGCCGACACGACGGCTGCTAGGTTGCGACATCGAACCGTTTTTCTGACATCGCTGCCGGAGGTTGGGCGTGAGGATGACTCGACAGACCGACAGAGCCCGCGTGTGGCTCTTCGCGCCGTTCGTCGTGCTGTTGCTTCCGCTGCTGGGCGCGTGTGCCGTCAGTACGCCCGACACCCCCGACATGATCGCCCCGCCCGGCAAGAACGCCGCCGATCGCCTCTATGATCGCACCGCCTGCTCCGCGGGCGCCCAGACACGCGAACGCTCGCGTGCCCTGCATTCGGACGCCGCCGCACTGTCCAACGCCTTCGACAGCGCGCCGAGCACCACCCTGGCCACGCTCCATGGCACCGCCGACGGGTTCGACCCGTCCGGCAACGGCGCCGGCGGCGCACCGCACAGCCTGATCGGCCACGCCCTCTATGACCAGGATTACACCGAGTGCATGATTCGTCGCGGATACCGTCCGCGCGAAGAGTCGCAGTTCGGGACCGGCCCCCTCGTCGCCTCCGGCGGACACGGGTCCGATACCGCGACCTTGACCGACGCGGCCGGTCCGTGGACCGCGCTCGTCCTGCGCGATCTCGACGGCACACGCGTTCGCGGCGACATCCCGGGTCAGGCCTCGACCGGCCTGTGGAAACAGGAAATCGCCCGCACGGCACAGACCAATCTGGGTCACAAACCCGGCCTGACCGTGCTGTCGGCCCTCCTTCAGGACGGGCCGACCTACTACTTGCTGTCGATGGCCTTTCTGCCCGAACCCATCTGCGACAACGGAGGCGCCGACGCCGCGCCGGGCCGGGAATACGCTGTCTGTCCGGCGCGCGTCGCCGTCATCGTCGACCACGTCGCACGCGCCCACGCGGTCGGCAAACTCTGCGCCGACATGCTGAACTGGCACCTCCGGCCCGGCGACCGCAACTGGCGCGACCCGGCCCGCTGGGGCACGCGGGCACGGCTCGATGCCAGCCGCCACCTGATCGAGCTCCAGACCCTGCAGGACGGCAAACCCGTCGCCGTCTGCGATCAGGACGTGCAACTCCAGTAATCACCACCGCAACACCGACACGCCTTCCCACTCGCCGTCCGCGTGGCGGGAGCGTCGTTCCGGGCGATGGCGCTCCGGATCACACGGTGAAGTATTTCGCCTTCGGGTTCAGCACCACCAGCGCCGAGGTCGACTGCTCCGGATGCAACTGGAAGCCATCGGTCAGCGAAATACCGATCCGGTCCGCACCCAGCAGTTCCAGAATCGGGGCCTGGTCCTCCAGACGCGGGCACGCCGGATAGCCGAACGAATAACGTGACCCGCGATAGCCCTGCTGGAGCATCTTTTCCATGTCGCGGTCGTCGTCAGCCGCGAACCCAAGCTCGGCACGGATGCGCTTGTGCGTGTATTCCGCCATCGCCTCGGCCATCTCGACCGACAGGCCATGCAGATACAGGTAGTCCTGATAGCGATTGCCCTCGAACCAGTCGCGCGCCACGTCCGACGCCTTCTGGCCGACCGTGACCGCCTGCAAGCCGATCACGTCCCGCACCTCGTCGTCCACGTCGCGCACGAAATCGGCGATGCACTCCCCGTCCTCGCGCGGCTGGCGCGGCAGGGTGAAACGGGCCACCTCCGTCACACCGTCCTCGGCGAACAGGATCAGGTCATTCCCCTGTCCCGCCGCCTTCCAGTAGCCATAGACGGCCTGCGGGCGGAGGATATCGTCCTCGGCCGCCAGCGCCAGCATCCGGCGCAACACCGGCCGCAGCTCCTGCTTGGCCCAGACGATGAAATCGTCCAGCGAACGTCCCTGCTTCCGAAAGCCCCACTGGAACTGATACAGCGACCGCTCATTAAGGAACGGCAACACGGCGTTGGGCGCCGCCTCCACGACGCGCGCTCCCCAGAAGGGCGGTTCGATCGCCGCCAGCCCGGTGTTCAGACGCGCGCGCCTCTGCCTGGCCGCTACCGGGTCGACCGGCGCGAACCCGCGCGTTTCCGCCG
>NZ_JABXXR010000069.1 GCF_013376175.1 Ameyamaea chiangmaiensis | reverse complement strand
GACGGGGTCGGTTGCCTCGCCCCCGACGGGCCCGGTCGGCTCGGCCTGCGCCTCGACCGGCGCGGGCTCGCCGGCCAAGGGCCGGACCGTGATCGTGATCTGGGCGGTTTTTACCGGCGCGGGACCGCCGAAATAGACGCTGTCCTCAACCGACAGAACGCCGCCGTCCTGGACGAAACGCCACGCACCTCCCTGGCCGGCGCGCAGGACGATCTCCTCTTCCGACGGATCGAACTCGACCGATACGCTCGGATGGAGGTGAAACCGCAGCACCATCGCCACCGGTTTTTCGCCCTCGACAATTTCCTCGCCACGAAGATCGGTCCCGTCCGCACCCAGATAGAGACGGCGTCGGTATGTCGCGCCCACCGAAGCGCGATAGCCGTCGTGCGACAGGTCGAGCCAGTGCGCGCCGCCTTGCGTCTGGTGGTCCGCCGTCACATGCACGGGACGGCGCGACAGCCCCCCACCGGGCGCGAAGTCCGACGACGAACGGTCCTCGATCCCCATGACCGAGTGGGCCGCGGTGCCGCGCAGCATCTGCGACCACCCGCGCAGCGGGGACGCACCGCAGTTGCAGAAAATTCTCTGTCGCCCGACAGAAAACTCAAGCGACAGCGTGCCCGCGTTGGCGGTTGAATCGAACCCGGCCGGAGCGGGAACCCCGGCATCGACCAGCAGCAGAGAACGCCCGGCGGTCACCCGCAGAAAGCCTCCATTGGGCATCGCGCCCGCCACGACACGAACGCGGCTCGCCTGCGCGAGAACAGTGTCGAGCAAGCCCGCATGATGTTCCGACGCGCCGTTGAACAGCGCCAGCCCCCCGTCGCCATGCCGCAACGCGCGCAGCACGGGCGCCAGCCGGTCCAGCGCGTTGAGCACCGACTCCGGTGCCTGCAACCGGGCCGTCTGGAACATGATGCGCATTTCGGTCAGTTCGCGGACCGCCTGAAACTGCGCCTCCGGGCTGCGATTGGCGAGACAGCCGTCGGCAAGGATCTGACGCTCGAGCGTGACGTCGATATAGCGCAGGAACCGCTGCAGGTAGCCCGCGTGCTCCGGCATGGCGATGGCAGCCGCCAGCAGGCCACGCATCGCACCCAGCGCGCTGCAATCGAGTGCGTTGAGCGGCAGCAACGCCACGATGACCCGCGCCTGAATCATCAGGTGCGTCATCAGAGCGTGCTGAAAGGCCTCATCCGCCGAGGCCGCGTAGAAATCATAATGCGCCAGAAGAGACGCGATGCGCTCGCCCAGAACCGGCGCATCCGACTCGGTCGGATCAGGGGCGACGAAGCCCAGCCAGTCCGCCACAAGAGTACGGGCGCGGGCACGCGCCCCCGATGTGCCCAAGGCAGCCAGATCGCGCAACCAGCCGAACCCCTGGATCGCCGCCCGGACCCCCTCGGTCCAGCTTGGGTCTTCCCAGTTCCGGCCGAGATGACGTACCGCACCGGCGATTTCCAGTTCCCCGCGCAGCAGGCGCACGCCCCGCGCCGGGTCACCGGGTATCAGATCACGTGCCGTATAGGTCGGTCCTTGCGGCACCTTGCCGATGGCCGGCAGCCGGGCCAGCGAGACGCGAGCCTCCCGCGTCAGTCGCCGCATCACCATGATCCGTCCTATCCCCCAAAAACCGCATTCCGTCCGCGCGCACGCATGTACGCCAGACCGAAAGGCGTCGCTCCGTCGTTCTTAGCCGAAGGGACGCGCGGCGTCACGGAGGGCCGCGATCGCCTGGCGATAATCGGGCTGACCATAGACCGACGTGCCCGCAACCAGCATGTCGGCCCCCGCTTCGGTGGCGCGCGGCGTCGTCTCGACATTCACGCCGCCATCGACGCCAATGCGAATGTCGCGCCCGGTCGCGTCTGCCATGCGGCGCAGCGTGCGTATCTTGGGCAGCTGGCTGTCGAGAAATTTCTGCCCCCCGAAACCCGGGTTCACGGTCATGACCAGAATAATGTCGACAAGGTCCAGCACCTCGCCCAGCGCCTCGGGCGGCGTGGCCGGACAGATCGCGATGCCCGCTTTCACACCGCAGGCACGGATGTGCTGCAAGGTGCGATGCGTGTGCGGGCCGGCCTCGATATGGACATGGATATGATCGGCGCCCGCCTTGGCGAACATCTCGATATACGGATCGACGGGCGCCACCATCAGGTGAACATCGAACACCATCTTCGACTTCGGCCGAAGCGCGGACACCAGAGGCGCCCCGAAGGTCAGGTTGGGCACGAAATGGCCGTCCATCACGTCGAGATGGAGCCACTCCGCCCCACCGGCCTCCACCGCGGCGACTTCCTCGGCCATGCGGGAAAAATCAGCGGACAGGACACTCGGGGCGATGATCGGGGGGAAGCGAGCTGGCATGGGCACAGATTAACAGCAATGGCGGGGCATCGTGCAAGATGCCCCGCCATCACAAAAACACGGCCCGGGCGTGTGCCAGCCGAACGATCAGAACGCGGCCTGGATACGGGCGGCGATCGAGTTGCCGTTGCGACCTAGCGTATCCCAGGCCGCCGCCTCCCGCGTGACGATGAAGTGGTTGTAGTCAATCATGACGCGGAAATGCCGGTTCGGATACCAGTTCAGACCGGCCGCCCAGATCGTCTGCTTGCCGCCCCTCAGGCCCGCGCTCTTGTCGTCCAGATCCGTAACGCTCCATCGACCGATCGCCTCGAGCGCACCCCAGTGACCGCTGGACGGATCGAAATCATGCTCGACGCCCGGGGCTGCGAACGCACCTTCCTTCACGTTGTAGGAACGCCCCTTGCCGAACAGGGTGTAGCCCGCCGTCACGTAGTAACCGTCGAAATTGTATTTCGGCAGAGACTGGCCGGGCGAACCATGAGACCGGTCGACGCCGATATGGTAATACTCCGACTTGATCAGGAAGTTCTTGTAACGAATCCCAAGTTCGGGGCCCGCCGACCACACGTCGGCGACATCGGTCATCGCAGCCGCCACGGTCGCCGACGTCAGGTTCAGCTCCGGCCGCTGGCTGAGCGTGAAGCTGCGCGTGCCATTTACGCCGTTGGTGCCGTTGATCAGGGTCGGCTTGAACGCGCCAATGGCCGAGACACCGACATGCACGTCGATGTCCTTGGTCACGACCGGACGGCCGGCGACGCGGAACGTGCCGCCCGTCTGGCTGTCGGCGGTGGACGACGAAGCCGCACGGTTACCGTAGGACTGACCGGTGAAATATCCCGCGATCCACCAGCGCTTGTCGTAATGCAGGCCGCCGATACTGAAGCGCGCGTCGCCCGCCGCGATGCTGCGCATTACGTCGGTAATGCCCGGACGCTCCATCATCATGAAGTCGTTGGAGCTTTCGGAATCTTCCTCGGTCACGCGGGGCTGGAAATAGCCGACCGTCAGGATCGTATTCTTGAAACCGGTGTAGTTCAGGTTGGCTTCATAGAGATACTGGTTGGACGTATAGGCCGAGCCCGACGACAGCTCGTTCGATCCGCCGAAGTCCGGCGTCACATTGGCAACCCAGTTCTTGTAGCGCCACGTGAAGAAAATACGCATGCGGCGCGTGTTGGACGTAAAGCCCGGGAACGTGCCGCGGGTCTCCGCCCCACGGCGATCCACACCGAAGAAGCCGCCGAAATCCTCATGGAACGCCAGACCGATCGACAGCGCATACGCACCGTCATCGGTCGCGATCGTCGGACGGCCGTTCGGGAAGCCGATCCGCACGCCACCGATATGCACGCTCTCGTCTTCAGCGCGCGAACGCTGGAATGCACGCTGGAACTCGTTCCACGACGACGCGATGCCGCGATCCGGGGGCGGACGCATCTCGTCGGCCGTCAGCGGCGCGCGCTGTGCCACCTGTCCGATATGCACGCCCGCCTCGGGCGCGCCGATATAGTTCACTGGTGCGGTGCGGCGACGCAGCGATCTCGCGGAGTGGGGCTCGGCAACCGTGCTCTCATGGATCTGCTGGTGCATGGCACGCATTTCCTGCTTCATTTCCGCAATTTCCTTGCGCAGAAGCATGATTTCCGATTCGTCGGAGGTCGCGGCAAAGGCCGGCACCCCACCTGCCATGAACGAAGAGGCTGAGAGTAAAAGAACACGCAGCTTTAGGGAGTGGCGCATAGCCTCTGTTCCGCAATGAAAGATGACGTGTTTTTCATGGATACAGGGCCAAAATATAAGTGAACATTTTAGGTAGTTTTTATTTCAGAATTATTTCACCGCGAACCCGCGAACGGCGTCACCCCTGAACGCCCATATCGCTGCCCGGTAAAAAAAATGCCGGCCCAGAGGCCGGCATTTTCCAAACGACCGTCCGTTTCGCGTGGGTCAGCGCGCCGCGTCCCAGGCCTTGCGCACGGCTGCCTTCACCGTATCGGGCAGCACGACGTAATCAAGCTTCTGGGCCATCTGGTCACCATTGGTCAGCGACCAATCAAAGAAGGCGCGCACGGCCTTGGCCTGGTCGTGACTGGAAGCCGCGACCGGAACCAGAGCGTACGTCGCCGACAGGATAGGCCACGCACCCGCGCCATCCATATCCAGCAGGTCGACGGACAGATCGCCGGACTTCGTCCAGTCCGCGGCCTTTGCCGCCGCGGCGAAGCTGCTGCCACCGGCGGCGACGAACGCACCCGCGTGGTTCTTCAACTCGACCGCCGCAAGATGGTTGTTGCTGGCATAGGCATACTCGACATAGCCGATGCCCCCGACGGTATTGCGCACGGACGCCGCAACGCCATCATTGCCTTTGGCACCCGCGCCACCGGGCCACGACACCGACGAACTTGCGCCGACCTGCTCGTGCCAGGCGGGATAGACCTTCGACAGGTAACTTGTGAACACGAAGGTCGTGCCCGATCCATCGGCACGATGCACGGTCGCGATCGGCGCCTCGGGCAGTTTCACACCCGGGTTCAGGGTGGCGATCGCCGGATCATTCCAGGCCGTGATCTCACCCATGAAAATCTTCGCCAGCACCTCACCCGTCAGATGCAACTGGTTCGTGCCGACCCCCGGCAGGTTCACGATCGGCACGATGCCGCCCATCGCCGTCGGGAACTGGAAGATGTGCCCCGCGCTCCGCTTGGCCGGCGGCATCGGATTATCCGACGCGCCGAAATCAACGGTCCCCGCGAGAACCTGGTTCTGTCCCGCGCTCGACCCGACGCTCTGGTAGTTGACGTCCACACCGGCGGCTGACTTGGCCGCCGCACCCCATACCTCATACAGCGGAGCGGCGAAGCTCGAGCCCGCACCGGTAATCGTGGCGGCGTTGGCGGACGTCGTGACGCCGACCAGCGCGGCCGTGGCGGCCAGCAACATAAAGCGCATCTGTGATCTCTTTCTCTTGCGACGGAGGTCTCGCCAAACCACAAGGAAGCGGTTACGCGAGCGTCCTGCTACGTACAGGAAACCCCCACCTCGGCACAACGGTCACAGAATGAAGCTTTGATGACAGCGGACGACGTGCAAGCCGGGCAGGACACTGTCATGGTTGTCAAAAATTTTAGACGTTACGAAACGTTTGCGGCGCTATACGCTGCCGCGCACACTGGTACATTACGTGCCGGAGTATGGGCACCCCGGCGCGCGGAATATCATCATTCCGTGCGGGCGGCCGGTGCCTGCTCGCGTGCCTCGTCGATCTTCAACGGACCACGGACTTAATGCCCCAGACCTCTGCGCCCTCCCGCCGGCCATCCCGACGCTTTCTGGTCTGGATCCTTGTTCTGCTCCTCCTTGGCGCCGTCGCCTACGCGCTGCTGCACACGATCTCCTCGCGCTCCGGCCGCCATCGCGCCGGTGACTCGACCGATACGGCGCAGCCGGTCGCGGTCACCAGCGCGGCGTCGGGCGACATGCCGGTCGTCCTGACCGAACTGGGCACCGTGATCCCGATCACCACCGTGACGATCCCGGCACGCCAGTCCGGCTATCTGACGGACGTGCTGTTCACAGAGGGACAGCACGTAAAAAAGGACGACCTGCTGGCCGTCATCGACCCGCGCCCCTATCAGGCCACGCTGGAGCAGTACCAGGGCACGCTGGCGCAGGATCAGGCCAGGCTCGCGCAGGCGCGCCTCGACAACGCGCGTTATCAGCGCCTGATCCATCAGAACAGCGTCGCCGCCATGACCGCGCAGGACCAGGAATATCTGGTCAAGCAGTATGAAGGCGCCGTGAAGACCGACCAGGGCATGGTCGACAACGAAAAGCTGCAGGTCGAGTATTGTTACATCCGTGCCCCCGTGGACGGGCGCATCGGCATCCGTGCCGTCGACCGTGGCAACTACGTGGCCGTGGGGCAGACCAACGGTCTGGCGACGCTGACCCAGATGCAGCCGATCTCGGTCATTTTCACGCTGCCGCAGGACCAGCTGGCCGAAGTCGCCGAACAGCTGCACGCGACGCAGACCCTGAGGGTCGAGGCGTGGGATAGCAGCAACACCACCAAACTGGCCGACGGAACGGTCAGTGTGCTCGACAGCCAGATCGACACCTCGACAGGCACGGTTCGCATGCGCGCCATCTTCACCAACGAGGATGAACGTCTGTTTCCCAACGAATTCGTCAATGCCCGCCTGCTTGTCCGGACGCTGCATGACGTGACGCTGCTGCCGACCAACGCGTTGCAGACCGGGCCGGACGGCCAGTTCGTCTATGTCGTGCAGCCGGACAACACGGTGGCTGTACATAACGTCAAGGTCGGTGTGCAGAATGCCGACACGGCAGTCATCACAAGTGGCGTGGCCGTGGGCGACCGCGTGGTGACAGACGGCACCAACCACCTGCGGGCCGGTGCGAAGATCACCATCCCCGCCGACCATCCTCAGCCTGCCGCGACCGACGCAACCCAGCAGCAGCGCCACCACAGGCACCAGCAGGCCGACTGATGATTCCTGAGACGTCTTTCCTCCGCCTCCGCTTGCGAGAGGGCCACCGGTGAACCCGTCCCGCCTGTTCATCGAGCGGCCGGTCGCGACCACGCTGCTGATGCTCGCCATCATGATGGCGGGTCTGCTCGGCTTTCATTTCCTGCCGGTGTCCGCTCTGCCGCAGGTCGAATATCCGACCATCACGGTGCAGACATTCTACCCCGGCGCGGGGCCCGACGTGATGGCGACGTCGGTCACGGCGCCGCTGGAGACGCAGCTTGGCGAGATGCCGGGCCTCGACCAGATGACGTCCCAGTCGTCCGGGGGAGCCTCGGTGATCACGCTGCGGTTCGGCCTGTCGATGTCGATGGACATCGCCGAACAGGAAGTACAGGCCGCCATCAATGACGCCAACTCCCTGCTGCCGACCGACCTGCCCGCGCCGCCGATCTACGCCAAGGTCAATCCGGCCGACACGCCTGTCCTGACGCTTGGCATCACCTCCAGCACCCTGCCGCTGACCGAGGTCGAGGACTACGTCAACACGCGCCTCGAACAGAAGATCAGCCAGATTTCCGGTGTCGGCCTCGTGTCGATGTCGGGCGGCAACCGAAAGGCCTATCGCGTCCGCGTCAACGTGCCCAAGGCCACGTCCCTGGGTATCGACCTCGATACGCTTCGTACGACGATCGGCAATGTGAACGTCAACTCCCCGACCGGCACGTTCGACGGCCCCCAGCGCGCCGCGACGCTGCGCATCGATGGCCAGATCAAAAGCACCGACCAACTGATGAGCCAGGTCGTCGCCTACAGCAACAACGGCCCTGTGCGTCTTCGTGACATTGCAACCGTCGTACAGGGGCCGGAGAACACGCAACTGGCCGCCTGGTCGAACAAGACACCAGCGCTGATCCTCAACGTCCAGCGTCAGCCGGGTGCCAACGTCATCTCCGTCGTCGACAACGTGATGAAAGCCCTGCCGACGCTCAGCGCCTCGCTGCCGCCCGGGATCACCATCACACCCCTAACCAACCGGACGACCACCATCCGGGCCTCGGTCGCGGACGTTGAATTCGAACTCGGTCTGTCGATGTTGCTGGTCGTGCTCGTCATCTTCGTGTTCCTGCGCAACATACCCGCGACCATCATCCCAAGCCTGTCGGTGCCTTTGTCGCTGATCGGCACGCTGGCGATCATGTATCTGCTGGGCTTCTCGCTCGATAATCTGTCGCTGATGGCGCTGACGATCGCGACGGGCTTCGTCGTGGACGACGCCATCGTCATGATCGAGAACATCGCCCGCTACATCGAGATGGGCGAAGACCGGATGACGGCGGCCCTGAAGGGATCGGCGGAAATCGGCTTCACCATCATTTCGCTGACCGTTTCGCTGATCGCAGTGCTGATCCCGCTTCTGTTCATGAGCGACGTCGTCGGTCGCCTGTTCCATGAATTCGCCCTGACCCTGGCGGTGACGATCATTCTATCTGCGGTCGTCTCGCTGACACTCGTGCCCATGATGTGCGCGCGCCTGCTGTCCGAGCGCCCGCACGACACCCGGGCCGCCGGGCGTTTCGCACGCTGGTCGGCACAGACAGAAGCTGCCATCGACTCTGTCATCGCGTCCTACGGCCGTGGCCTGGACATCGTGCTTCGCCACCAGACCGCAACGCTTCTGGTGGCTGTGGGCACCCTTGTTCTGACCGGGGTTCTGGCGATGGTCATTCCCAAGGGGTTCTTTCCGGTGCAGGACACCGGCGTGCTGCAAGGCATTTCCGAAATGGCACAGACCATTTCCTTCGACGGCATGAAAGACCGTCAGCAGGCACTTGCACAGGTCATCCTGCGGGACCCGGACGTCGTCAGCCTGTCGTCCTTCGTCGGTGTCGACGGGCAGAACATGACGCTGAACGAAGGTCGTTTTCTGATCAACCTCAAACCCCACGACGAACGCACCAGCACGGCCGCCGAGATCGCCCGGCGACTGGGCGACGAGACCGCTTCGGTCACCGGCGCACGCCTGTATGTCCAGCCGGTTCAGGACCTGTCGCTGGAGACCACCGTCGCCGCGACCCAGTATCAGTTCTTGCTGGAAAACCCGGATTACGGCGAGTTCGTTGTCTGGGTGCCCAAATTCATCGACGCGTTGCGGCAGGAGCCGTCGCTGGCCGACGTCGCCTCTGACCTGCAGTCGTCCGGCCTTGTCGCCAAGGTAACGCTCGATCGCTCCACCGGGGCGCGCTATTCGATTACGCCCCAGACGGTCGACAACGTCCTGTATGATTCGTTCGGACAGCGGCAGATTTCGACCATCTACACGCAGTCGAACCAGTATCGCGTCATTCTGGAGGCCGACCCGCGTTTCCAGACCGACCTGAACGCGCTCAACCAGCTCTACCTGCCCGGCATCAGCGGCAGCACCACCTCCAGCACCAGCGGCCCGACGCGCCAGCCGACCTCCGGCCTGGTACCGCTGTCGGCCGTGACGAAGGTCACCCACGAAACGGCCCCCCTGCTTCTGACCCACTTTGGACAATTCCCGGCCACGACCGTGTCGTTCAACGTCGCTCCCGGCTATGCGCTCGGCGCGGCCACGAACGCCATCGAGCGCGTAGAAAAGAAGGTCGGCCTGCCCGCGACGTTCCTGACGTCGTTCCAGGGAACAGCGGCGGCCTTCCGCAGCAGTCTGGGCAATGAGTTCTGGCTCGTCATCGCGGCGCTGGTCGCAGTGTATATCGTGCTCGGCGTCCTGTACGAGAGCTACATCCACCCGGTGACGATCCTGTCGACACTGCCGTCGGCCGGAATCGGCGCGCTGCTGGCGCTCGACATCGCCGGGATGGGCCTGGACGTGATGGGAATCATCGGCATCGTGCTGCTGATCGGCATCGTCAAGAAGAACGCGATCATGATGATCGACTTCGCCCTCGAGGCCGAACGCGTCGAGAAAAAGTCCCCGATCGACGCCATTCATCAGGCCGCGCGCCTGCGCTTCCGCCCGATCCTCATGACCACGCTCGCGGCCCTGCTGGGCGCTTTGCCACTGATGCTTGGCAGCGGCACAGGCTCGGAACTGCGGCGGCCGCTGGGCGTGGCCATCGTGGGCGGCCTGGCCGTGTCGCAGCTCCTGACGCTGTTCACCACGCCGGTGATCTACCTGTTTATGGGCCGCGTCGGCGCGCGCACCCGCGCCCTGTTTGCCCCCAAGACGACCGACACCAGCCTGAACGAGTCCGCGACATGATCTGCTCTCCCTTCACCGCGGACTTTCGCCGCCTGACCCGCTCCCTGACCATCGGTGCTGCGGCGCTTGCCGTGTCGGGCTGTATGGTCGGGCCGCACTACCAGCGCGCCAGCGCGCCGGTCTCGCCACGTTTCAAGGAACTGCGCCCCGCGCCGGGCTGGACGTACGCGCAACCCGAACAGGCGGCGGTCGCGAAAGGCGAGTGGTGGCGGATCTACCGCGATCCGCAGTTGGACGCGCTGGAGTCGCAGGTGGCCCTGAACAACCAGAACGTCGCGGAATATGAGGCGCGTTACCGGGCCGCGCGCGCCGAGATCAATGCCGTCCGCGCACAACTGTTTCCCACGCTCAGCGGTTCGTTCTCCTTCAGTCGCAACGCACAGGGCGGCGGCTCGCAGAACTCGGCGTCCGGGTCGGTCATTTCCTCATCGACCGGATATACCAAGAACACCTACTCGATCGGTCCCAGCGCCTCGTGGGATCTCGATATCTGGGGCAAGATCCGCCGTCAGATCCAGGCGCAGGTGACCGAGAGCCAGGCCAGCGCCGCCGATCTCGCGAACGCGCGGCTATCGTATCAGGCGCAGCTGGCCACCGCGTATTTCAACCTGCATTATCAGGACAGCCTGCACGCGCTACTGGCCCGGAACGTCGCTTTCTACACCGACGCCCTGCGCATCACGCAAAATCAGGTCGAGGCGGGGACGTCCGATCCGACCGCCGTCCTCGAAGCCCGCTACCAGCTCGAACAGACCCGCGCGTCCGAAACCGCCACCCAGACCCTGCGGGCGCAATACGAACACGCCATCGCGGTGTTGATCGGCAAACCGCCGGCCGACGTCTCGATCCCCGTGGCAGAGTTGAGCCGCGACATCCCGGCGATCCCCGTCACGGTCCCGGCGGAGCTCCTGCAACGCCGGCCGGACGTGGCGGCCGCGGAACGCAGGATGGAGGAATACAACGCCGACATCGGCGCCGCGATCGCCGCGTTCTTCCCCAGCATCACCCTTTCGGCGTCCTACGAACAAAGCGGCGATCCGATCGGCACGATCATGAACATCGGCAACCGCATCTGGTCGCTTGGCGCATCGGCGACAGAGACCCTGTTCGAAGGTGGCTCGCGCACCGCCGCCGTACATCAGGCCAATGCCACCTACGACAACTATGTCGCCCAGTATCGGCAGACCGTGCTGACAGCCTTGCAAAACACGGAAGACCAGCTGTCGAACCTGCGCATTCTGGCCGATCAGGCCGCCCAGCAGGACGTCGCCCTGCGGTTCGCCAATCAGGCGGTGACCGTGTCGATGAATCAGTACCTGGCCGGCACCGTGATCTACACGTCCGTCATCACGAACGAGCAGAGCGCCCTGTCGATCGCGCAGTCTGCCCTGTCGATCCAGCAAAGCCGGATGGTCGATTCGGTCAGCCTGATCGAGGCCCTCGGCGGCGGCTGGTCGGTCACCGAACTGCCCAGCAAGGGCTCGATGCAGACCGACAACCCGTTCCTCCCGTCCTTCATCCAGAAGGACAAGAACTAAGCCCGCGCGGCACGTCTTCTTTTAGGCGTGCCGGTATCCTATATTGGCCGAATGAGCACCGCCATCACGACCGACACCGGTTTTCGCATCACCGACCGTGCCCAGACGCGGATCGGCGAGATCGTCAGCGCGCAGCCCGGCGCCTCTGGGCCCGACGCGGTCGCCCTGCGCGTCGCCGTGCTGGCCGGCGGATGTTCGGGCTTTCAGTACAGCTTCAAACTCGACCCGCAGAAGACCGATGATGACATCGAAATCCATGCGGGTCAGGTGCGCGTACTGGTCGACACGTCCAGCATGTCCCTGCTGGAAGGTGCCGAGCTGGATTTCGTGGACAGGCTGATGGGTGCCCATTTCACGGTCGTCAACCCGATCGCGACCTCGTCCTGCGGCTGTGGCACCAGCTTTTCCATAGACTGAGCCATGAAAATCGTCACCTGGAACGTGAATTCGATCCGTCAACGCGAATCCCACGTTCTGTCGTTCCTTGCGCGCGAACAGCCCGATGTCCTGTGCCTGCAGGAAATCAAATGCGAGACCGGACAGTTCCCCGCCGCCGCCTTCCGGGACGCCGGCTATGAGGCCGTCGTGGTCGGGCAGAAGGCCTATAACGGCGTCGCGATCCTAGCCCGGGTTCCCTTCACCGCGACCGCGCACCAGCTTCCCCCCCTTGAGGATGCGACACCCCAGGCTCGCTACGTGGAAATCGAAGTCGCGGGCCTTCGGGTGGGTAACCTGTATCTGCCGAACGGTAACTCCAACGGCGACGCCGGCTATGCCGCCAAACTCGCGTTCATGGACGCACTGGCTGAGCACGCGCGCTCACTGCTGGAGACGGATACCGACTTCGTCCTGACCGGCGACTATAACGTGTGCCCGACGGACGAGGACCTCGCACCCGGTGCCCTTCCCGCTTCCGACGCGCTTGTGCGACCGCAGACACGGGCCGCTTTCCGGCGCCTGATCTGGCTCGGGCTGACCGACGCTCTGCGTGCGCTGCATCCCACCGGGGCAGCCTATACGTTCTGGGACTATCAGGCCGGGGCATGGCCACGGAACATCGGCCTGCGCATCGATCACGCGCTGCTGTCACCCCGTCTGGCCGAGCGTCTCGTCTCATGCGAGATAGCGCGGGACGAACGCGGAGAGACGCAGCCCAGCGACCACGTCCCTCTCGCCATCACGCTTGCGTGATATTGGGATACCGAGTGGCTAGTACCAACCCGGCCGGACCCACGTCCAGCTCGGCCCACGCCTGACCCAATGACCCGGCCCCCAGTGACGCGGCCCCACCGGTCGCACATACTGCCCCGGTATCCAGACATAGCCGCCGCCACGCCAGTCCCAGCCTCCGTTGCGCCACACCCATCCCGGGCGCGGCGGGGGCATGACCTCAGCCCGTAACGGCGGTGCGGGCGGCGGTACCCATCCCGGTCCGTAGCCCTGCGCGTCTGCGACGTTTCCGATACCACCACCCAGTCCAAGCCCCGTGGCCAGTGCGAAGGCCAGCATCACCTTCGAGCGCACCTGTTTCATCTGCCGTTTCCTCCAAACGAACCCGTCTACGGTCCGTACAGGAAATGTTCAGTCCAGGTTCGTGGCGAAACCGTGGTTGATTGTCGTCAGCGCTCGCAATGGGCCGGTCGCGAGGGAAGAAGGTGGAAGTCACGCACGCTGGCCTGCATGCGAAAATCGCCGAAATCCAGATGAAGACGATCGGCGACCCCATTGTCGTAATAGCGCTGGATGCTCTCGAAATCCGGCAGAGACACCCCCGGTTTAAGCCCGAAATACGATACATGGACCGGCCCCGACGCCATGGCCGCCATCGACGGGGCGATCGGCTCGGGGCTCGGCGCGCCCCAGTGGCCGAACAGCGCGAAGGTCGACAGAGCGCCCCCAACCCCGGTGCCGTCGAACAGCAACGGTGAAATCCATGGCTGCCCCGATGCCGCAGCGTCCACAATCGCCGCCGTGTGGTGCATCGGGAACAGGGTGCCCTTGGGCAGGGCGACCCGTGACGCCTTGGGCAACGTATAGGACGCCGTGCCCGCCCCATCCTGGTTCAGCGCGGCGTCACCCTTGATCTCCTCGCGTGCGCCGCCGGTCGGCCCCTGCCGCATGTCGAAGACGAAATGCCGCCCGTCGAGACTTTCCAGCGTGGCATAGTCCGAGGTCAGGTCGCTGGACCCGCCATCACGGGACGCGGTCGTCAGATGCAGCCTTTGCTGTACGGCCCAGCCACCGCACGTCGCCTCGACCGTGTAGGACATGGTGCCGGACGCGGCCATGACAGACCCGCCCGAGACGTGCTCGAGCGTCAGGTCATAAATGACGCGGTGCGCCGCCAGGCGCCCGGCGGCGGCCGGCGCGCCGGCGATC
>NZ_JABXXR010000068.1 GCF_013376175.1 Ameyamaea chiangmaiensis | reverse complement strand
CATGATCGCGCGATCTGCCAGACGCGGCAGACGCTCGATCGGCGCCGCCAGCGTTACCTTGCCCGCAACGAACTCGGACGAGACTTCCGCCGACGGCGTCGCGGCGATCTCTTCGGCGCGAGCCGCACCGCGTGCTGCCTTTTCAGCCTCCTTGGCACGCGCCGCAGCCTCCTCGGCCTCGCGCTGCTCTTCATCGGCAGCACGGCGCGCGTCTTCCTCGCGGCGACGCGCCTCTTCGGCGGCCGAAAGGATCAGGATTTTCTCCTGCTCCCGTCTTGCGGCTTCTTCCTTCGCCGCCGCAGCCGCTGCAATCTTCTGCTGCTCGACCACCAGCAGGCGACGCGCCTGCTCGGCGGGAGTCAGTCCGCGCGTGCCTGCTGGCGGACGGCCGCCAGCCGCACCACGACCCCCGGCCGCGCCGCCGGGACCGGGCTGACGCGGCTTGACTTCGCGCGTCTTCCGGACCTCAACCTGCACAACCTTGGAGCGACCATGGCTGAAGCTCTGCCGGACGGAGCCGGCATCGACCGTACGTCCCAGCTCCATGCGGCTTTGCGGCCGCAGGGACAACCGTCCCTTACCCTGATCCTGATCGTTGCCTTCGCTCATGTACCTGCCTGTTCACCCTCATCCGGCGCATTAGGCTGCCGGACCGGAACCGCCCTGCCGGACAGCTCCAAAAAACGCTCGTTATCATTCAGCAGCCGTTGCGCCAACGCGCCGTGAGCCACTGCCGCATGCACCACATGGTCACGCCCGAAAAGCGCGCCAAGCTCTGCCGCCCCGGAAATCTCCACTACCGGAAGCTGACGTGCGCCCGATAGAAGCCGCCCCCGCTCGTCGGGACTGCCGTCAGCGGCCTGAACCACCAGGGCTGCCCGGCCGTTTACCACCCACTCCCGTGCCTTGACGAACCCAGCGACGACCTGCCCGCTTCGCCGAAGAAGCCCAAGCGCCTCGTTCCGCCGACGGGCCAGCCCATCGAGCACGATCTGAAGGATATCGTCGGGCACCGCAACCTGCTGCCGCGCGGCGCGCGCGAACGCACCACGTCTTCGGGCGGTTTCTAGCACATCCGGACGCGCACTCAACCACATTCCCCGCCCCGGCAACCGCCCGGCGAGATCGGGAACGATCTGCCGGTCAGGCCCAACGACGAACCGGATCATCCGTTGCGGACGCCCCTGAGCCCGCGTGACGATGCACCGCCGCTCCGGGCCGCGCTCATTATCAACCGCGTCCTCGGGCTCCGGTGGCGTCTGATGGGTCGCTTCAGACGTGGTCAGCCTCCTTGCCTTCAGACGACTCGGCGGAATCGTCTTCGAACCAATGGGCGCGGGCAGCCATGATAATTTCGTTGGCCGTCTCTTCATCCAGCACATCGCCGCCGAGCAGCTCGGACAGCTCGTCGCCGGCCAGGTCCGCCAGATCGTCGAGCATCTTGACGCCCTTTTCGCCCAGCGTCACCAGCATCTGCGTCGTGAAGAAGCCCAAGGCGGCCACGTCGTCGGTCACACCGAGCTCGATTCGGCGCGCGTCGAGCTCTTCCTCGCGACGGGCGATATAGCCTTCGGCGCGTCGCACCAGCTCATCGGCGACCGTTTCGTCAAAGCCCTCGATCGTCGACAGCTCATCCATGTCGGCGTAGGCGAGTTCCTCGATCGAGTTGAAACCCTCGGTCACGAGCAGACCCGCGATTACGTCATCGACGTCCAGAGCCTCGACGAACAGGCCGGTGCGCTTGCGGAACTCTTCCTGACGACGCTCCGATTCCTCGGCCTCGGTCAGGATATCGATATCCCAGCGCGTCAGCTGGCTGGCCAGGCGCACGTTCTGGCCTCGACGGCCAATCGCCAGGCTAAGCTGCTCGTCCGGCACGACCACCTCGACGCGGCCAGCTTCCTCGTCCATCACGACCTTGCTGACCTCGGCCGGGGCAAGGGCATTCACCACGAACGTGGCCGCCTGCGGGCTCCAGGGAATGATGTCGATCTTCTCGCCCTGCAGTTCCTGCACGACGGCCTGCACGCGTGAGCCGCGCATACCCACGCACGCGCCGACAGGATCGATGGAGCTGTCCTTGGAAATCACCGCCATCTTGGCGCGCGACCCCGGATCACGGGCCACAGCCTTGATCTCGATGATGCCATCGTAGATCTCCGGCACCTCCTGCGCGAACAGCTTGGCAAGAAATGCCGGATGCGTGCGGGAGAGGAAAATCTGCGGGCCACGCGGCTCGTCACGCACGTCATAAATGTAGGCGCGTACGCGATCGGAATTGCGGAAGCTTTCGCGCGGGATCAGTTCGTCGCGACGCAGAAGCGCCTCGGCGCTCCCGATCTCGACCATGAGGTTCCCGTATTCCGTCCGCTTGACCGTGCCGTTGACGATCTCGCCCACACGATCCTTGAATTCGTCATACTGGCGCTTGCGCTCATACTCGCGCACGCGCTGGACGATCACCTGCTTCGCGGTCTGGGCCGCGATACGGCCGAAATCGATCGGCGGCAGCGGATCGACCAGATGTTCGCCCAACTGGATCTCGGGGCGATACTTGCGCGCAATATGCAGCGGAATCTGCGTCTCTTCGTTCTCGACGACCTCGACGGCTTCGGTCCAGCGGGACAGGCGAACCTCGCCGCTGCGACGGTCGATCGTCGCGCGGATATCCTTGTCATGACCGTACTTTGCGCGACCAGCCTTCTGGATCGCCTGCTCCATCGCGTCGAGCACTTCCTCGCGATCGATCGTCTTCTCACGCGCGACGGCGTCGGCGACGAGAAGCAGTTCAGGGCGGGATACAGACGTGTCCATGTCTTGGTTCTCCGGCGGGCCGCCAGGCCCGGTGTTCTCCAACGGGCCAGACGGCCCGGTCACCTATCTCGATCAGTGGGTCTTGCGACCCGGCCCCCTAGGGCGCGCCGGGTTCAACTTTGGTGCGCGACGCCGGGGCGCTACCTCCGCCTCGTCGCTCCCCTCGCCCTCGGCACCGGGGGCCGCCGTCGCCTCGATCAGCGCGTCGGTCAGCACCAGACGCGCCTTGCGCAGATCGTCCAGCGGCAGCGCGACCTCGCTGCCATCGTCCAGACGCATCCGCGCCGAACCGTCTTCGGCGCCCAGCACGATACCGACGAACCGGCGCCGACCATCGATTGGCACGTTCACTTCCGCACGTGCGAGATGACCGGCGAAGCGCACCCAATCCTTGGCGCGCGTCAAGGGCCGATCGATGCCCGCCGACGACACTTCCAGCGACCAGGCGCCGGGAATTGGATCATCGATGTCCAACACAGCGCCGACCGCGTGGCTGATCTGTTCGCAGTCCTCGATCGCGATCAGACTGCCGTCGATGCGATCGGCCATGATCTGGATTGTCGGCGTTTCACGGCCGAGCACCGAGACACGCACCAGCTCGAACCCCATGTCGGCCAACGTTGGCGCAATCATGGCGGCGATTCGGGCATCTAGACCAGTGAGATGAGGAAGATCTTCGTTCAATACAAAAAAGGCGGCCTCCGGGGCCACCCTCCAATCCGCGCTATCAAGAAGGAATGGCTGGTATCTAAGGGATCATCCAGCTGATTGCAAGCGCCGTTACCGTGCCCGGTTCGCCGCAAGGCAGCAATGCGGCCCGGAAAACAATGTTTACAGAAATATCAGTTTTCTTCGCTTGCAACACTCCGCGAGCGGCGGTCAGATGACCACCATGCTGGAGACGCCCGAGCCTGATCGTCGGCCTGACCCTCAGGGTGCCCCCCCTGTTCGTCGGGCCATGTTTTACGGCATGATCGGCGTCATCGCGGTCGCCGGACTGACGCGCGGGCTGAGCGCCCACCACGATGCCGTGCCCGCGCCGCAACCGGCGGCACAACAGGCGCCCGCGACACCGGCCCTCCCCGGCCACGCGCTTCAGGCGGCGGGCCAGTTCAACCTTATCCAGCCTGATCGCGCGGCGCAGGCCTTGGCGCGGACCGCGCTTCCACCCGATCAGAAAGCGGAAATCCTGGCCGGAATCGCCCGCCGCGACTACCGGCTGGTCGAGATGCCGATCTACGATAACGCGGGGACCGGCGGCATCGTCTCGGTGCGCTCGGGTGGCATTTCACAACAGGTTGCGCTGTCATCGACCAAGCCCACGACGGTCGTGCTGCCGATCCGCATCAGCGGCGAGGTCGACATACTGCCGGTGTCCGATCCGGGGCTGTCCGGGATCTCACCCGGCGCCATTACATCGCTTGGCCCGACGGCGCTTCCGACCATTCACAAGGATGAGTATCTCGTGCTCGACGTGATCGCTCAATGAAAGCCCTGCTCCCGGCCCTCAACCGCATGATGCCGGTGATGATGGTGATCTTCCTGCTGCTGTCGAGCCTGCAGGCAGCCGAAGCACTTCACCTTTCATTGGCAAGCTTCAAGCATTTCATGACATGGTGTTCCCCCGCCTACACGCCGCTTGCCGGAGCCGGCGCGCTCGCGACGCTGGCGGGACTACTTTTTGAAACCCGCGCGGAAAAACTGGCGCGCAAGGGACTCCGGCGCCGACGGAGATGGACAATGGACGTACTCGCCCGACTCACCAACAGAACGGCGCTTGAGGAAATGATGGCGCGCGAGCAGCGCGAAACCACCATTGACGCGGAGGAGCTGGCCGCAAGCCTGCGAGCCCGCGTGATCGGCCAGGACCAGGTGTGCGAGGACATCGCCGCGCAGCTCCGCCGCCGTCTGGCGCTGCATGTCCGCGGCAAGCCCGTCGGCATCTTCCTGCTCGCCGGCCCTCCGGGCACCGGCAAGACCTACCTCGCGAAGCAACTGGCGCGTCAGCTTGACCGGCCCCTTCTGCACTTCGACATGACGCAGATGAGTTCTCCGCACGCGGCGACGCAGCTGTTCGGTTCGCCGAAGGGCTATGTTGGCTCCGACACCTATGGCAAGCTGACCGGCGGCCTGAAGGAAAAGCCGGACGCGGTCGTGCTGCTCGACGAGATCGAAAAAGCCCATCCCGACGTCTTCAAGAAGTTTCTCACCGCGTGGAACGACGGTCATGTCACCGAAGCGTCGACTGGCGCGCAGGTCTCCACGGTGCGAGCGATCTTCATGCTGACGTCGAACATCGCCACCGAAGAGCTGACCGAGATCGCCGATCGTCTCGCGGCCGAGCCTGACAAGATGCGGGCCGAGTCGGTCGAAGCCCTGCGTCAGGCCGGGTTCGCACCCGAAGTACTCAATCGCCTCGACCGGATTTTCGTCTTCCGCTCGCTCGAGGGGCTTGACCTCGCGCGCGTCGCGGCACTCGAGATCGAGACCATGATCGACAGCTATGGCCTGAAAGTCGAGACCGGTGGTATCGATGCCTCCCTGCTGTTCGAGGTTATGCGGCGTCAGAATCGTATCGGTGCCGCGGCAAGCGCGCGTGATCTCGTCCGCTCGATCGAGGACATGATCAGCGAGTCGCTGATTGTTGCACGCCAGAACGGCGCCAAGACGGTGCGCATCATTTCGGGCGAGAGCGGCGTTCGTGCGGAAATGTCGACGGAAGCCGACACCGCGCGGGCACGGCTCGCCCAGTAACCCCCGGATCGGCCGCCTCCCTATATGTCAGCTTTTTCCCGTTTGTGGGTCCGGGCGCCGCTTTGGCGTCTGTGTCTCTATCTCACCGTCTTTTTTGCCGCTCTGGCGCTGATCTACCCCGCGCCCTACCTGCTGCGCGCCGTTCCCGTACTCGACCCGATCGTATCGCGCGTCAATCACTGGCTCGGGCGCGACACGGCACCAACCGCGGCCCCGGCGCCATCGGACAACGGCGCCGCCAGTGGCGGTGGAGGCAGCGCCGCCGTTCCACCGCCTGCCGCCGACTCGTCGGCCGCGTCTGATCCCGCCAACACCGAACAGGTGGCGACCCCGCCGATCACGGCCGACCTGCACGCAGCGATTCCGTTCGCCGGGCGTATCCTGCCCCTGCCGGCGGGCACGTGGCACCCGGTTCTGTCGACCCAGGCAGGGCCGCACCGCGAACTTTTGACCAATGTGCTGGTGCGCACGGATCGCGGCGTTGTCACCGGCGTCGTGGTGGCGCATGGCAGCACGTCGTCGATGCCGCCCAGCACGGTGTCGGACCTCGAAAACGGCTGTCACGACGATCGCAACTATATGTCCCGGGTGGTACCGGCCGGTCCGCGCGGCATGGAGTGCTGGACGACGAACTACGCGATGCTCGACCAGAAGCCGATGACGATGAATCCAGACGTCAACGCGGCGTTCGAACGGCTGCATGTGCTCGGCTTTCAGGTGCCCCCCCTCATGCTGATGGGCACGTGGAACCGCGCCGATGCGGCGGCCGACGGTGGTGTGAATCTGGAAAACGTGACGATCCTGCTCAGCCCCGCCCGGCCCGGGACGATCACGCTGCCGAACCCGCCCGAAGCCTATCTGAAGGAGGCGCTGAAAAGCGTTCCCGCCAGCGCCGACCTCGTCAATCGTCTGAACACGTGGATGACGGGCTGGGTAAAAATCCTGAAAGACGGCTACGACGGCAAGATCAAGGCCGACGCCATTCCCGCTGCTGCCGCGCGCGACCCGTCGGCGCCCTGAGGTCGTTCGGGGGCCGCTCTCTTCGGCCCCCGAACGACCTCAGTCGGCGTGATGACGCAGGACCGACGAAATCTCCACGAGGAAATCGAGCACTGCGCGCGTACGCAACGGCAACGTACGCGGGCCGGTGTGGACGGCATAGAACGGCAGCAGCGGCATCGACCAGTCATTGAACAGCTCGACGAACTCGCCCGAATCGAGGCCATCCTGCACCTGGAAGGACGGAAGCACGCCGATGCCTGCCCCGGCCCGCACCGCGGTTAGTACGGCCTCGGTATTGTTGGCGCGAAACGGCCCGCTGGCTGTGATGGCACTCTGCTCGCCGTCGCGTTCCAACAGAAGGTCGAAGCGCAACCCGCTGTAGGTATGGGCAATGCAGGGATGGGTGACCAGATCGCGGGGGTGCTCCGGCCGGCCGCGCCGCGCGATATAAGCCCGGCTGGCGATCACCTTGCGCTGGATCGACCCCAAACGCCGGACGATCAAGGACCCTTCCGCGATCTCGCCGATTCGCACGGCCAGATCCAGGCCATCCTCCACCAGATCGCCAAAGCCGTCACGCACGACAAGCTCGATCGACAGGTCGGGATGGCGCTCCAGCAACTCGCCCAGCCGACTGGCGACATACAGACCGAAGGCGGTCGTGACCCCGATGCGCACCAGACCGGACACGGACGCCCGACGACGGCCCAGTTCCGTCTCCACGGTCTCCAGGATCTCGATAACCTCATAGGCATGCGGCAGGAGGCTGCGCCCGTCCTCGGTCATCATCAGACTGCGGGTCGTGCGCGCGAACAGGGTCGTGCCGTAATGCTGTTCCAGCAGCGCAATGTGCCGCGAGATCGTCGGCTGGCTGGCGCCCGTCTCGCGCGAGACGGCGGAAAAGGAACCGGTCGCCGCCACGCGAACGAAGCTGTGAAGCGCCGACAGTAAGTCCATCGTTATTCAGTCCTGAGCTGACGAGACTCGTCTCATTTCCATCATATTATGCATGAATGCCCGCGCGAGTCATGCCGGACTCGCACCGACACCGGCGCGGGAGGCCCTGAAATCGCTCACTTATCGATGTGCGGAGTGAGTGCCGGACCCTAGTTTCCGCTCCGCGAGCCGCGCAAGCCGAACGAACGGCAGACCGAGCACTAGATAGGCCGCGCCGATCATCAGCCCCGTGCCGAGATAATCGTAGTAGGTCGTCGACAGCCTCACATAGGTCTGGCTCAGTTCGGTCAGCGTGATGACGCTGACCAGTGACGAGTCCTTCAACAGCGAGATGAAGTCGTTCGTCATGACGGGCACCACGACCCGAAAGGCCTGCGGGATCACGACATGCACCAGGGCTTGGCGTTGGGTCATGTTCAGGGCAAGTGCCGCTTCAAGCTGGCCCTTCGGGACCGACTGCAGGCCGGCGCGATAATTCTCCGCCTCATACGCGGCGTAGTTCAGGCCCAGCGAGAGAACGCCTGCCAGAAAAGGCGACAGCTCGATGCCCACGCCCGGCAAGGCGTAGAAAATGAACAGCACCTGGATCAGCAACGGAGTGCCGCGCACGATTTCGATATACAGCGTCGCCAGTCCGCCGACGACTGGAGGACCATAGCGCCGCACCAGCGCCAGCGAGAGGCCCAGAGCGACCGCCAGAACCATGGCACAGGCCGACACCGCCAGCGTCAGAACCGCGCCATGTGCGATCAGCGGAAGGAAGCTGATGTAACGGTCGGCATAGTCGCGCCAGCCGCGAGCCGGGTGAATCGCGTCGACGTAGTGGGTCCAGGCTACGGGCGGCTGTTCGATCCGGCCGTGATCGCCGGTGTAGTCCGCCATCTGAGACGTCCACAGATCCCATCGTGCCAGAATACGGTGCAACTCACCGTCGGCGATCATCGCCGCGAGGGCTTGGTCGACCTCGTCCCGTGCGGCCTCCTGTCCCTGTGCAAAGGCGATCCCGTATTCGATCCGGCCGATCGGCGCGCCCACGACCTTCAGATCGGGATGTGGCGTGCCATAATACTGCGCGATCGGGCCATCGAGCAGAACAGCGTCCAGACGGCCGTTGCGCAGGTCGGTAAACGCGTCGGTCTCTTCATCGTAGGAACTGAGCCGGACCGTCGGGTCGTGCCGCAGCATGCGCTCGGCCAGCGTGTCCTTCAACGTCCCGACCGCATGGCCACGCAGTTCGGCCAGCGTCTCCAGACCCTCCTGATCCTTGCGCAGGGTAATCCGCTCGGCCGTCACGTAGTACGGGCGGGTGAACAGCACCGCATCGCGATGCTCGGGCGTCATCTCGATCCCGTCGATCACCATCGTGTAGAGACCACGGCGCAGGCCGGGTATCAGGCCGTCCCAGTCGTTCTGCACGAACGTCATCGGGCGGCCGAGGCGACGCCCAAGCGCCTGCGCGATTTCGTATTCGAAACCCGTCAGTTCATTCTGGTGTGCCGGATCGTGGAAGACGAACGGCACGTTGGCCTGGGCGTCGGACGCCCATCGCAATGGCGCTCCCTCCGCGCGGGCGGCCGGACCGTGAAACGCCCCCATAACGAGGGCGAGCAGAACGAGACAACGCACCGCACTCCGCATGATCATAGGATCGAGCGCAGGAAACGCCGGGTCCGCGTATCACGCGGGTCGGCAAACATAAGGTCCGGATCGCCCTGTTCCACGATCGTGCCGCCCTCCATGTACAGAACCCGATCGGACGCGGCCCGGGCGAAACGCATGTCATGCGTCACGACGATCTGCGTCATCCCATCATGGTCGAGCGCGCGCATGACGGCCAGAACCTCCTCCGCCACCTCGGGATCGAGGGCGGATGTCGGCTCGTCGTACAGCATGACGTCCGGCTGCATCGCCAACGCACGTGCGATCGCCGCGCGCTGCTGCTGGCCGCCAGACAGGGTCGCAGGATAGCGCCCGGCCATCGCGGCCAGTCCGACTTTCTCCAGAAGATCGCGTGCCTCGGCTTCGGCCTGTGCGGTGGGGACATGCTTCACCTTGCGCGGCGCGAGCATGACGTTGTCGAGCACGGTGCGATGCGGAAACAGGTTGAACGACTGGAACACCATGCCGACATGGGCGCGCAGACGATGGGCCTGGGCCTCGTCCGAACGGCGCCAACGGCCCCCATCACGACGGATCGTGACGTCCTTGATCGTGACACTGCCGCGATCCGGTATTTCAAGAAAATTCAGGCAGCGCAGGAAGGTCGACTTGCCGCAGCCGGACGGCCCGATGATCGAGATCAGCTCGCCCTGTTCCACCGCCAGCGAAACGCCTTTGAGCACCTCGAGCCCGTCATACGCCTTCGCGATCATCTCGGCGTTGACCACGACGGAAGAAAAAAGAGCCGGCCCGACTTGCGTCGGGCCGGCGTCGGTCTCGTTCGAAAACGGAAAAGGCTCAGGCAGCGTTGGTCATCCCGCGCAAAACATACTGCAGGATGCCACCATGCCGGTAATATTCGACCTCGTCCAGAGTATCGACCCGGCACAGCAGCGGAACCGTCTGCCTGGAGCCATCGGCACGCGTGATGACCATGTCCAGCGTCATGCGCGGCGTGATCGTGTCCAGACCCCGGATGTCGATCGTCTCGTCACCCGTAAGGCCCAGCGTCTTGCGTGTCGTGCCTTCCTGGAACAGCAGCGGCAGAACGCCCATGCCCACCAGGTTGGAGCGATGAATGCGCTCGAAGCTTTCGGCGATCACCGCACGGATTCCCAACAGAAGCGTGCCCTTCGCCGCCCAGTCGCGCGACGAGCCCATGCCGTATTCCTTGCCACCGAACACGACGAGCGGCGTGCCCTCATCGCGGTAGCGCATGGCCACGTCGTAGATCGACCCCTCCTCACCGTCGGGATAGTGCCTGGACAGCCCCCCTTCGGTGCCGGGCAGCATCTCGTTCTTGATGCGGATGTTGGCGAAGGTGCCGCGCACCATGATCCGGTCATTACCGCGACGCGAGCCGTAGGAGTTGAAATCCTTCGGCTCGACACCGTGTTGCGACAGATACAGGCCCGCCGGAGATGTCTTCTTGATCGCACCAGCCGGGGAGATGTGGTCGGTCGTGATGTTATCGCCCAGAAGCGCCAGCACG
The DNA here is from genome assembly GCF_013376175.1 of Ameyamaea chiangmaiensis. Lineage (GTDB taxonomy): Bacteria > Pseudomonadota > Alphaproteobacteria > Acetobacterales > Acetobacteraceae > Ameyamaea > Ameyamaea chiangmaiensis. The sequence continues at coordinate 3,437 of NZ_JABXXR010000068.1, read as the reverse complement.
CGTGCGCCGACGATATCGCCCTTCGACACCGGCTCGGGCGTGATGTCCTGAAAGTAGGGCGGGTTCTGGACGTAGGTCGACGATGCGTCCCACGCGTAGGTTTCCGATCCGGTCGCGACCTTCAGCGCCTGCCATTCCTTCGTGCCGAGCGACACCTTGGAATACCGCTCGATGAACTCCTCGCGCGTGATGGACGAGGCGATCAGATCGGCGATCTCCCTGTTCGACGGCCAGATATCCTTCAGATAGACCGGCTTGCCGTCCTTGGCGGTGCCAAGCGGCACGGTCGTGATGTCCTCGCGCATCGTGCCCAACAGCGAATAGGCGACCACCAGCGGCGGACTCGCGAGGTAATTGGCCCGCACGTTGGGCGAAATGCGGCCTTCGAAATTACGGTTTCCCGACAGGACCGAGACCGCGACCAGCTTGTTGTTCTCGATCGCGTCGACGATGTTGTCCGCCAGCGGGCCGGAGTTACCGATGCAGGTCGTGCAGCCGTAACCGACCGTGTTGAACCCCATCGCGTCCAGATCGGTCGTCAGTCCCGACCGGTCGAGATAGTCCGTCACCACCTGCGAACCCGGTGCCAGCGACGTCTTCACCCACGGCTTTGGCGCCAGACCCAGCGCACGCGCCTTGCGCGCCACCAGACCCGCGGCAATCAGCACCGCCGGGTTGGACGTGTTGGTGCACGACGTGATCGCCGCGATCACCACGTCGCCATGGCCGATCTCGTAGTTCGTGCCCGCGACCGGCGCCTTCGTGTGGGCATCACTGGCTGGCACGCCGAGACCGCCGGTCAGTTCCGTCTCGAACGCCGACGTCGCATCCTTCAATGTTACCCGATCCTGCGGGCGCTTGGGGCCGGCCAGCGACGGCACGACCGTGGACAGGTCGAGTTCGAGCGTGTCGGTGAACACGGGCTCAGCCGTGTCGGACGTGCGGAACATGCCCTGAGCCCGGAGATAGTGCTCCACGAGCCTGATCCGGTGCTCGTCACGACCGGTCTGGCGCAGGTACTGCAGGGTCAGCGCATCGACCGGGAAGAAGCCGCAGGTCGCGCCATATTCGGGCGCCATGTTCGCGATCGTGGAGCGATCGGCCACGGGCAGATGGTCGAGTGCCGGGCCGAAGAACTCGACGAACTTGCCGACGACGCCCTTCTTACGCAGCATCTGCGTGACCGTCAGGACCAGATCGGTCGCCGTCGCCCCTTCCGGCAGCTTGCCGGTCAGGCGGAAGCCGATCACGTCGGGGATCAGCATGGCGATCGGCTGGCCGAGCATCGCGGCCTCGGCCTCGATACCCCCCACGCCCCAGCCCAGAACGCCCATGCCATTGACCATGGTCGTGTGGCTGTCGGTGCCATACAGCGTGTCGGGGTAGGCATATTCCTTGCCGTCCACCGTGGCCGTCCACACGGCCTGCGCGATGTATTCGAGATTGACCTGATGGCAGATGCCCGCACCCGGCGGCACCACGGAGAAATTCTCGAACGCTTCCTGACCCCAGCGCAGGAACGCGTAACGCTCGCCATTACGCTCGAACTCGATCGTCACGTTCTTCTGAAGGGCGTCGGGCGTACCCGCCACATCGACCATGACCGAGTGATCGATGACCAGATTGACCGGCACCAGCGGGTTGACCTTCTGCGGATCGCCGTTGAGCTTGAGGATGCCGTCGCGCATGGCGGCCAGGTCGACCACCGCAGGAACGCCCGTGAAATCCTGCATCAGGATACGCGCGGGCTTAAACGGAACTTCCTTGGTGCTGCTGCCTTTTTCCAGCCAGCCCGCAATCGCGCGTGCGTCTTCCACACTGTAGGACCGCGCGTCCTCGAACCGCAGGACGTTCTCCAGCAGCACCTTCAGGCTGACCGGCAGGCGGGAAATATCGCCGATCTGCCGCGCGGCTTCCGGAAGGGAAAAGTAATGATAGGTCTTCCCGTCGACGTCGATCGTCCGGCCGACCTCAAGGGAATCGTGGCCTACTGATTTCATGGACTGTCCTCCGACCCGATTATACTGTGACGACGCCATCGCCCCGCTTATGGGGTCGGTTATGCGAACGCCGTCTTGATCTCCCAACAGGGAGAGAACATACCCTCACCGTGTGACGAAACAAGCAGCGGGCCCCGACACGAACGCGGGAGTACAATGCTCGCAAAGCACGGTTCGCGCCGATGGGAGAGCACCATTTCCGGCTATCATGACACTCCGCCGACGTCCCGGCTGCAGGCCTGCGAGCTGTCCGTTTTTCGCGGAGAAAGGCTGGTCCTGGATGACATCAGCCTTTCTCTGGCACCCGGTGAGGCCATGATTTTGCATGGCGCCAACGGGTCGGGAAAATCCACCCTTTTGCGTGTCCTCGCCGGTCTGCGTCAGGCGGATGGCGGTCATGTCCTGTGGGCGGGATCGGACATTGCAGCCGATCGCGCGGCCCACGCGTCCCGTGTCGCCTATCTCGGGCACCAGGACGCTCTCAAGCCCGGACTGACGTTACGGGAAAACCTTCATCTTGCGTGCGTTCTGGCCGACACCGCACCCGACGAGGCCATCGACGCCTTCGCGCTCCAGCCTCTGGCCGATCTTCCCGCGCGGCTTCTGTCGGCCGGCCAGAAACGCAGAACCGCGCTGGCCCGCGTCGCCGTCAGCCAACGGCCGCTGTGGCTGCTGGACGAGCCGACGCTGGGGCTCGATACGCACGCTATCGAACGCTTTGGACACGTCATGGCGGACCACAGGACCCGCGGCGGAGTCATCGTCGCCACGACGCACGTCCCTCTGCCCCTGGACGACACACGGTCGCTCGTACTGCCTGATCTGGCGGCGTTCCCCTTATCGGGCGGCCACGACACCGAAGGCTTGTCCGTATGAGCGCCTCCCTTACCGCCGCGATGGGTGCGGTCATCGGGCGCGACCTGCGGCTGGCCCTGCGCCACGGCGCCGACACGCTGGGCGCTGTTCTATTTTTCATCGTCGCGGGCTCGCTGTTTCCGCTGGCGCTCGGCCCGTCACCGCAACTTCTCGAACGCATGGCCCCAGGGATCGTGTGGGTCTGCGCGCTGCTCGCCGCCCTGCTCCCTCTGGACCGCCTGTTCGGCGCGGAACTGGAAGACGGTTCCCTGGACCAGTTGATGCTCAGCGGGCTGCCCCCGTCACTGCTGGCGCTGGCCAAGATGATCGCCCACTGGCTGACCACCGGCCTGCCCCTGATGATTGCCGCCGGCCCCGTCGCGATCATGCTGGGGCTGTCGCCGTCACGGCTGCCGGTGCTGCTTGCCGGCCTGCTGCCGGGGTCCCTGACCCTTTCCCTGCTGGGCGGCATGGCGGCATCCGTGGTCCTGGGGGCACGGCGCGGTGGCGTGCTGCTGCCGCTGCTGGTGCTGCCGTTGGCCACACCGGCGCTTATTTTCGGCGCCGCCGCCGTCGAGGCCG
>NZ_JABXXR010000067.1 GCF_013376175.1 Ameyamaea chiangmaiensis | reverse complement strand
GGTGGCGGTGGCTGGACGACCTGCGCGGTGTCGGCGTCGGGGGCATACGCCGGCGCGGCCCGGATGGCTTCCGCCTTCAGACGCACCTGGAGGCTGTCCTGCGCGTTCAGACTGGCGGGCACGATCATGTCCCACGCGATCGCGATCCGGCGGTTGCCCACGCCCATGAACCCGCCTGCGTCGACCACGACGGCGACAGGCCGCGCCGTGTCGTCAAGCAGGACGTCGATCACCCGCCCAACCTGTTCCTTGCCGGGTCCGACCACCTCGCGGTCGATCAGACCGACGAGCTTCATCGTGCGCGTCGCAAACAGCGGCTGGGCGGGCGCCACCGGCGCGGGCACGACCTGTGGCGACGACTGAAGCTCAGGCTGATCCCCTGTGGCGGTGTCGTACTGGGCGGTGCCCCCCGGTGCGGGCTGCGCTGTGGGGGGCACCGCCGTTTCAGGGGCCGCGGCCATCAGCGTCAGCGCCACCAGCCCGACGGCGGACGCACGAAGGCGGTCACGCCTGCGGCCGGACCGGGCCGCCCGGGCGGCGGCGTGACAGGGGGTGCGGGTATCGGCGGCAAGGACAGAACGCATGATCCTTTCTCCTGAACACGAACCGGGGTGAACTGTCACGCGTCCTTGTTATGCAGAACGCAAAATTGCGCGCCGCCACGTCCCGTGAGCAAGTGCAACAGAGTGAAACGCCCGCTGCGGGGGCGCCGAAAACGCGCTATGGGCAGGGAAGCCATGGAACAGACACCCCATATCCTGATCATCGACGACGACCGCGAAATCCGCGACCTTCTGTCGAAATTCCTCGAACGCAACCAGTTTCGCGTCACGGCGGCGCGCGATGCGCGCGAAGCCAGGCGGGCGTGGAGCAACGGTCATTACCAGATGATCGTGCTCGACCTGATGATGCCCGGCGAGAGCGGCCTTGATTTCGCGCGCTGGCTGCGGGGTCAGGACAATGTGCCCATCATCATGCTGACCGCGATGGGCGACGAGATGGACCGCATCATCGGGCTGGAGTTCGGGGCCGACGACTACCTGCCCAAACCCTTCAATCCGCGCGAACTTCTGGCCCGGATTCGCGCGGTCCTCCGTCGCACGACTGAGAGCGCCGAGCGGGTGAACAACGACCTGCGCACCATGCGCTTCGCGGGATGGCAGCTCGAACCCGGGCGGAGGCGACTGCTCAATCCCGATGGGGCGGAGGTGCCGTTGACCGGGGGGGAATACGACCTGCTTCTGGCGCTGCTCGACCGGGCGAATCGTGTCCTGACGCGCGATATGCTGCTCGATCTGCTGCGCGGTCGGCAGGCGGGGCCCTTCGATCGCGCGATCGATGTCGCCGTCAGCCGCCTGCGCCGCAAGCTCGAGGACGACGGACGCAACGCACAGGTCATCAAAACGGTGCGCGGCGGCGGCTATGTGCTTGCCGCCGAAGTGGAACGGGTCTGAGGGCAGAGGGCACGTGATATCCACATTTCCCCGCCGAGGTGCGACGCGCACGCAGGTTGTCTCCTGATGCCTGAAACGGCCTCATGCGGCGCACGGCGGGGACGACGGGGCCTCTGGCCGCGCTCGCTCGCCGCGCGCACCAGCCTGCTGCTGATCGTCGGCCTGGGCATCGTCCAGGCGGTGGGTCTGATTATTCACGCGTTCGACCGGATCGACCTTGGGCGCCGGATGCAGGTCCACGACGCACAGTTGCATGTCCTGTCGATCTACCGCTCCATCGCCGAGACGCTGCCGCCGCAGCGCGAGGCCGAAGTGCGCACGCTTCACCTGCCCCCGCATTTCCACGTCACACTCGGTCCCGGCCCCAACCCGGGCAGCGACGTGGATATCATCGAACATCCTCCGTTTCCGACGGATAACGCCCCTCCCTTTCACGGACACCACGGTCCACCCGGCCCGGGCTTTCCCGACTCCGGGGGTTTTTCCGATCATCCACCGCCAGATCGTGGTCCGCCCGTGGACGGTCCGCCGCACCATGATTTTGACGACGAGCCACCTGGCTCGCCAGGCCGTCACGGACCACCACCGCACATGCCCGTGCCGATGATAGCTCCCGGCGGCATGCCGATCGCGCTGCCGCACTGGCTTATGCCCCGCAACGTGGTCAGCAGCCACGCCCCGGGTAGTAACGAGCGCGCCCTGTCGTTCCTGTTGCCCGATGACACGCGGTGGCTGACGATCGATTATTCACTGGGCCGTCCGGGATTTCTGACGTCGCCCACCCTGCCGCTGGCGTTCCTGCTGATGACGCTGGCCGGCGGTACGCTCATCCTGTGGGGCGTGCGGCGACTGATCGCCCCGGTGCAGACATTGGCCGCCGCGGCCGAGGCGCTGGGCCGCGACGTCAACGCCCCCCCTTTGCCCGAGGACGGCCCGACCGAAATCGCGCGCGCCTCCGCCGCCTTCAACACGATGGCCGCGCGTATCCGCCGCTTCGTGACCGATCGCACGCTGATGCTGACGGCCATCGGCCACGATCTGCGGACGCCGATCACGCGCCTGAAACTGCGCTCCGAATTCATCGACGATGACGATCTGCGTCAGAAATTCCTGCAGGACCTCGACGAGATGGAAGCCATGGTTGCGGCCACGCTGAGTTTCGGGCGCGACAGCGCGCGTCAGGAATCGATGGTGCCGCTCGACCTCACCGCCCTCCTGCAGACGATCATCGACGAAGCGACGGAGGGACGCGCGGACCTGGCCGAGCTGGTCGATTTCACGGTCGAACCGCCGCAGGTCATGATCCGCGCACGCCCGGTCTCGCTCAAGCGCGCGCTGAACAACGTCATGAACAATGCGATCAAGTATGGCGGAAGCGCGCATGTGACCCTCAGTGTCGACAGGGGCGCGGCGCGCGACGGAACCGACATCGCGATCATCTGCATCGACGACGAGGGCCCAGGCCTGGCGGACGACGAACTCGAACAGATGTTCGAACCTTTCGTGCGCGCCGAGACCAGCCGCAATCGCGAAACCGGGGGGAGCGGCCTCGGCCTGGCGATTGCCCGGACGATCGTGCGCGGTCATGGTGGTGACATCGTGCTACAACGCCGGCCGGCCGGCGGACTGCGCGCCCGCGTCTCGCTGCCGATCTGAGGACTGGTGCGGCGCGCGCCTCTTGCACGCACCGGGGCGCGATGGCATCGCTGGCCCTCCATCCTTTCCGAGGGCCGCCTTCCGTTGCTCGACCGTCTCTACGCCCGGCTGATCGCGCTTGCCGCAACGCCGGCGGCACCCGTCTGGCTGGCAGTGATCGCCTTTGCCGAAGCCAGTGTGTTCCCCGTCCCGCCGGACGCGCTGCTGATCCCCATGATCCTGGCCCGGCGCCAGCGTGCCTGGCGTTACGCGGCGATCTGCACCGCCGCCAGCGTGATCGGCGGCATTCTCGGCTGGGCGATCGGCGCGTTCCTGCTCAAGACCGTGGCCCTTCCCATCGCACACGCCTACCACGCGGAGGCGACGATCGCCGCGTTGCAGGCGCGTTTTCGGGCCTATGGGGTGTGGATCGTCCTGCTCAAAGGCCTGACGCCGATCCCGTATAAATTCGTGACGATCGCCAGCGGCGCCGCGCATTTCGCGCTCGGACCTTTCCTGCTGGCCAGCATCGTAACGCGCGGCGCACGGTTCTTTCTCGAAGCCGCGCTGCTCTATCGTTTCGGTCCGCCGATCCGTGCGTTTGTCGAGCGTCGGCTGACGCTCGTGGCGCTGGCGTTTCTTGGTCTGCTGGTGCTGGGCTTCCTCGCGTTGAAATATGCGTAAGGCACCCTCGCCTCCGCCCCGGCTTGCCTTGCCGGTCTGAGGGTCGCAAAGAAGAAGCCGGGCCGCCGGAGCGGCCGCCAGCCTTTGCCGGGAGAGCCGCCATGCCGCATCAGATCGCCGTCGTCACGGGAGCCGGGGCCGGCATCGGCCGCGCCACCGTCCGGACGCTGGCCCGCGCCGGGTGCGACGTCGCGCTGATCGGCCGCAACCGGGAACGACTGGACCAGGCTGCCGCGGAGCTCGACACTTCAAACGTACGGACCCTGGTGATCGAGGCCGATGTCGCCGACGACACAGCGATCGAGGCCGCGGCCGAACAGATCGAACAGTCCCTCGGCCCGATCACGATCTGGGTGAACGCCGCCGGCACCAGCGTCGTCGGCCAGGTGGCCGAGCTTACGGCGGCCGAGATTCGCCGCGCGACCGAGGTCACCTATTTCGGTACCGTGCACGGCACGCTCGCCGCCCTCAAGCGCATGCGGCGCCGTGGGTATGGCACCATCGTCAATCTCGACCTGCTGCCGCAACTTCAGGGCCTGCCATTACAGGCGGTGGAATCAGGCGCGCGCGGGGCCGTGCGCGGGTTTTCGGAAAGCCTGCGCCCCGAAATCGCCCATGATGCCGACCGGATCAACGTGGCGCTGGTCCATCTGCCGTCGATCAACACGCCACGACTGGGCTGGACGCGCAATCACACGGGCAAGCGCCTGAAACCCGTGGGCATGGTGTATGAACCCGAGATCGCGGCCGACGCGATCTGCCGGGCCGTGTTCGGCCATCATCAGGACATCTGGGTCGGCGCCTCCGGGCTGGGCACCTGGGCGTTGCGCACGCTGGCCCCGGTGTGGCACCGCACCTGGCTCGCCAGCGCGGCCTATCGCCGCCAGCTTGAAAAGGCGGCGGCTCCCGACGACCTGCCCGATACGCTGGAGGCGTCTCCCCCGGGTGCCTACGCGGCCCATGGCCGTTTCGACACCGTCGCGTGGAAAGACGACAGCACCGGCACGATCCTGTTCACCCCGGCCCTGCGCGCCGGTCTGATCACCGCTGCGTTCGCGACCGGGTTCGCGGCCCTACTGGTCGACCGCATCCGACGCCGCCGGTAGGCAGCCGCGACGGCGCATCGCTTCAGAACTGCCGGGTGACGCTGAACCGGGCGGACAATGGCTCAAGCGGGTGAAATGTCGCCCCGGTTTCCTCGGCCGACGTCGGCGTCATGCGATAGGCATACGCGTACTGCGACGCTGCCGCGTGCGTGTTGAACAGATTATACACACTGACCTGCAACGTCGTGCGCGTGCCAAGATGCCGCCCGATGCTGACATTTACCTCCCGATAGCCCGGTGAGCGCAGCGAGTCGTCCTCGATCAGTGGATAGCCGCCGAGCCACCGCATCTGCGCCGACCCGTACCACGGTCCGAGATGGTCCAGCAGGATGCCGAAGGACGCGATGAAGCGCGGGGCGTTGGCGATGAAAAGGCCATCGATCCCATAGGCCTGCGGAGTCGATGTCCGATACCGCGCCCGTGCCGCCGCCACATCGCCGTTGATCTCCACCCAGCGGAACGGCCGGTACTGGGCCGAGACTTCGACACCCGTGCGGCGGCTGGGCGCGCCGGCTTCGTTCACGCCTTCGTCGGCGTCGTAGGTCAGTTCGGACGTGAAATCGATCCTGTACAGGGCCGCCTGCACAGACAGCCCCGGCAGTGGGTCGCTGCGCAGCCCCACCTCCTCGCTGGTGGCGCGGGTCATGAACGGCGTGGCAATCCGCCCCCCCGCAATACCGTCCGTAGGCACGGTGCCCAGCACCGCACGCAGATCGTTGGAATGATAGCCTCGGCCGACACTTGCGTAGAATTCGGTCCGGCGCCACGGCCCGACGATCAGGCTTCCCTTGGGTTGAAACAGCCACTGATGAGTTCGCCCGCGATATCCCGACACCAGACTATGGTCCCGGCCGCCATAGAAGTCCCCGCGCAGGCCCACCACCGTCCGCAGCCAAGGCATCCAGTGTGTCACGTTCTGGCCATAGAGCCCTGCATTGCCTTGCTGAACCCGATCAGCATTGCACACATACGCTCCCGTCGGCGCAGCGCTGTCCGGGCAAGCTTCCAGTGCCTGTCGCGCACGCGTGTGGCGCCGGTCGATATAGATCGTGTCCCACCGCCCCTGAACGCCCAGCGTGTTCTCCATCGCAAATCCCAGAATGCGATCCGTACGGTGAAAGGCGCTCTGTCCACCCACGGTCGTACGCGTCTCGTCCTGCTGTTCCTGATCGCCGTTTACGGGGTCGACCAGATAATGCGTGAAGTCGTTCCAAAGTGTGAGGCGGCTGTGTGTCACATACATCGCCGTGTCGAGCCCCCAGCCGGCACCCTGATAGCGATGATGCGCCGAGACGCTGAAGCGTTCCGAGAAACCGCCATCGGTTGGGTCCAGTGAACCATATCGGCCGATCAGACCGCTCGTTCGGGCAGCCACGGGCTGGTCCGTCGTGCTGCTCCACTGACCCCGATAGACCATGGCAGTCAGGTGTATGGTATGTGCCCCACGCTCGTGACTCCACCGCAGCGCCGATTTCAACCCGCGGAAATTGTCCGGGTGTGTCCATGGACCATCGAGATGTTCGGCCGACAGAATCCCCAGCAGACGATCGCCGTTATGGAAATGAAGCGTATCCGCAGCCATTATACGCTGATCCCCCAGTGTGCCGGCACTCAGCATGACCTGACGCGGCATCGCGTCACGCAGCGTGATATGATCTGAGCCGACAACGCCAAAGTCTCCAACTTGGGCGAAGAACGGCCCCTTGGTGTAATCGACACCATTGGCCAATTCGGGGATCAGGAAGTTAATATCTGTGTAGCCCTGCCCATGCGCGTGTGTCGGTTCATTCACCGGCATGTCATCGACGAAGCTAGCCAGATCCGTGCCGTGATCGAGATTGAAGCCGCGCAGCAGATACTGGTTGGCCTTGCCTTCCCCGGAATGCGCCGTGACCACCAGTCCGGGCACGGATTCCAGCAACTGGCCGACACGATAGACCGGGCGCAGCTCCAGCTCCCGGCTCGTGATATGACCCTGGCTGGCGGTCGTCGCGTGTCCGATCGGGTCGGTGCGCGAGGCGGTCACGGTGATCCGCTCCCGCGGCAGGGTCGTGTCGGGAATGTCGGCCGAGGCGTGCGCGGCGGACGACAGCAACGTGCAGATCGGCACAACGGGAAGGGCAGAAAGGTATAGGGCGCGCACGCGGGTAGGCGTGCGCGTCGCTTGGTATCGACGCACGGCGTGTCTCCGGCCGCCAATCCACCCGACCGGCCACCACGACGGAACGACGAAGGCAGGTCTCCTGGCTCACGGGTCGTAATCCGGCACGCCTTCCCGGCCTCCTTCGAAAGGACGCCAGTGACATGTTGCGCCGGACTCGCCGTTCACAGTTGCGGGGGCAGCCGCCGACTGGGCCCCGGGATCACCCCAGCCAGACCGTTCAGCGTTCCCTCTTCGCTCGCTCGCGCGAGACCTTCGACGCAGCGTGCTTAGCGGTGGGGTGCCGCGCCCGTCAATCGCGCCCGCCTCCGCCATCAGGCGGCGGGCACCACCACGTTACGACTCCAGGTCCTTTTCGGCCTGTTGCCATGTCGGGAAGGGCGTCTCCCGCTTGTCGTCCCGTTCGTTCAGGCTGCCACCGGGGTTACCGAGGTTGTCCTCCAGCCGCGCGTCCTCGATCGGCTGTCCGTCGGGGCCCACCGGAACCGGGGGATCGACCGGAATCTGGCCGGCGTCCGGGTTGCGTTCCATACCGATCAGGTCGGCCGCCTGTTCGCGGTACGAGTCGGCCCCGCACGCGGGCTTGCCGTCGGCGATCCACAGATCCTGTGCTTTCGCCGCGATGCGGGCGACCTGCTGCGGCGATGTGTCCAGCGGATTGTCCATGGTCTGTCCTCTCTGTTCACGACGGACAGTGCGCGCCTTGCGACGATGCGCTGTCCGGACGTTCAACTGCCCTAACGCGACAGCACCGGATCGGATGCGTGCGGCGTCTGCGCGGTGTAGGTCGAACGGACGAGATAGATCGGCCTTTGTTTCGTCTCCATGTAGATCCGGCCGATATATTCTCCAAGCAGGCCGATGCTGATCAGTTGCACGCTGCCGAAAAACGTCACCGCGACGAACAGGGAGGCGTAGCCGGGAACCCGACTGCCGGACAGGATCGTATGGACAAGGATGAAACCGCCATACAGCAGCGACAGTGCCGCGAACACCGCGCCGACATAGGTCCAGATCCGCAGGGGCGCGGTCGAAAAGCCGGTGAAGCCTTCCAGTGCGAAGTTCCACAGCGCCACGCCCGAAAACCGGCTGCGCCCGACCGCCCGCAGCGGTCGCGCATAGTCCAGCGTGACCGTGCGAAATCCGACCCACGCGAACAGGCCCTTCATGAAGCGCTGTCGCTCGGGCAGGCGCCGCAGGGCATCGACCACCACACGGTCCATCAATCGAAAATCGCCGACATTTTCGGGAATCTGGGTTTTGGAGAGACGGTTGTGCAGACGATAGAACCAGGCAGCCGTGTGGCGTCGGGCCACACTGTCGCGCGACCGGTCCGACCGCCGGGCCAACACAACCTCCGCCCCGCCGCGCCACGCATCCAGCATCGGCGATAACAGCGATGGCGGGTCCTGCAGGTCGCCATCCATAGGGATGACCGCCTGTCCCCGTGCGGCATCGATTCCGGCGGTCAGGGCCGCTTCCTTGCCGAAATTGCGCGAGAGTTCGAGCACCCGGACACGCGCGTCGCTCCGTGTCTGGGCGATCAGGCGCACGAGGGTGTCGTCACGGCTGCCGTCATCAACGCAGACCACTTCCCACGAGACGTCCGCCCGCGCGTCCATGACCGGTCGCACGGCGGCGAAAAACATGTCTATTCCCGACGCTTCGTCATGAAACGGGACGACGATCGACACCAGCGGCGTCACAGGGCCCCCGCGACCGCAAGGCCGAAGCGCACGTTACGCGCGGTACCCGTCTGGCGATCATCGATACGGCCGACGACACGCGTGCCCCGCAGGTGCCGGACGGAGATGGACAAGACGGGACGGCCGTTCCGCACTTCGCACCCCTCGGAGGTGGCACAACACGCGATCGTGGCGCGCCCTGCTGGATTCGAACCAGCGACCCACAGCTTAGAAGGCTGTTGCTCTATCCGACTGAGCTAAGGGCGCGCGAAACCCGGGTCGTGCCGGGATCAGGGAAACTGCCCGCTCAGTGCGTCCAGTTCAAGGGACGGTCGGGGCGAAAATTGTCGGAGTAGATGCTGGGCTTGCGCACGCGCGCCACCGGCAACTCCAGATCGTAGGGAATCGCGTTCCGGGTGGCGTAGGCGACAGCCTGTTCCTCGGACGTAAAGACCATGCGCAACTGCGACTGGGTGTCGGCGCTGCCCGTCCAGCCCATGACGGGATCGATCTGGCGGGGCATCGACTGACCGTATTCCAGAATCCAGTCATGCGTGTTCGCGCGACCAGACTGCATGGCATTCTTTGCCTGTTTGAAGATCCGGGCCCGCATCGTGCCACGCCTCCCTTACATGGTCGGGGCGACAGGATTCGAACCTGCGACCTCATGTACCCAAAACACGCGCGCTACCAGGCTGCGCCACGCCCCGAATTGAGCGCAAGCTATGAGGCGGAAGGCGAACTGGCAAGCCCTAAAGACGCACGCGCGACGTGTAACCGCCCGTCCGCCGTCCGCAGGGCCGCCGCTGCGGCCGCCGGGGCCGCACCGAGTGCCACCAGAACCGCACGCTTGATGTCACGATCGACCGATTCCAGCGCCCGTTCGGCACACTCGGCGTCGCAGCCGGCCAGATCGGCGACCATCCGCACGGCGCGATGACGCAGCTTCGCGTTCCGGGCCTGCATATCGACCATGCGCCCCTGATGCACGTGGCCCAGCCCGGTCATCATGCCGGTCGACAGAAGATTGAGGACGACCTTTTGCGCCGTCCCGGCTTTCATGCGGGTCGAGCCTGCGATGGGCTCCGACCCCGTCTCCACCAGAACGGCGTGATGCGCCGCCGATAACAGGGGGGCGGCCGGGCTGTTGGCCACGGCGATGGTCAGTGCCCCGGCGGCCCGCGCGGCCTCGACACAGGCGATCGTGTAGGGCGTACGCCCCGACGCCGCGACCGCGATCAGGACATCATCGGGCCCAAGCCCCGCCGCGTCGACCGACGATCGCGCAGCCCCCCGGTCGTCCTCGGCGTTTTCGACGGCACGAATCAGCGCCCCCTCGCCCCCCGCGATCAGCAGGATCAGTCTGTCGTGCGCCCAGCCGAACGTGGGTGGCAATTCGGCCCCGTCCTGTGCCCCCAGCCGCCCCGAACTGCCCGCGCCGGCATAGGCCAGACGGCCACCCGACCGCAGCCTTGGTACCGCCGCCTCGACCGCCTGCGCGATCACCGGCACCGCTGGCCCGATAGCCGCAACCGCCGCCAGCTGGGCGGCCCATAGTGCCGACATCTGCGTGGCGGTGGGCCAGTGGTCGAGCCCGGTGAACGCGGGGTCGAACCCCTCCGTCGCCGGAAGCCGGCTGGTCAGGTCGTCGGCGTGATCGAGGTCGATCCCGCCCGGCATGGTCACGAGGTCAGGGTCTTGCGCGCGATGGGCGGCACGAACAGCGGCGCGGTATCCCACGGGAACAGGATCCACGTCTCCTGCGAGACTTCAAGCACGAAACTGTCCGTGAACGGCTTGCCGGACGGCTTGGCATACAGGCTGGCGAAATATGCCTTGGGCAGGATCTTGCGCACGTATTTGGCGGTGACACCCGAATCGACCAGGTCATCGATAATCAGAAAACCCTCGCCGTCGCCCGCCGCGCTCGGCGCCTTCAGCAGCGTCGGCTCGCCCCGGTCCTCCTCGTCATAGGTCATGACGGAGACCGATTCGATCAGGCGGCAGTCCAGCTCGCGCGCGATGATCGCTGCGGGGATCAGGCCGCCGCGCGTGATCGCGACGATCCCCTTGAACGGCCCCCTGGCCATCAGCGACTCGGCCAGGGCGCGCGCGTCGCGATGCAGCTGGTCCCAGCTGACGGTGGCATAGGCAACGGCCATCAGAATAGTCTCCCCCCATCGGGCACCGTCCGGTCGGGCCGGATCAGCACCACTTCGCCAGCTTCATCGGGCATGCCCAGCGTCAGCACCTCGCTGACGAACGGCCCGATCTGGCGCGTTCCAAGATTGACCACCGCACAGACCTGCCGCCCGACCAGTTCCTCACACGTGTAATGACGGGTGATCTGCGCGGAGGAGCGCCGGATCCCGATCTGCGGCCCGAAATCGATCCACAGCCGAAACGCCGGCTTGCGGGCCTCGGGGAACGGTTTGGCATCGACGATCGTACCCACACGCACGTCGATCTGCGCGAATGTGTCATACGGCACGACGGACTCGGCGGGGGTCGGGGACGGTGCGTTCATGCCCGATTTGTGCCCGCGCGCCGGACAATTTGCAATCGCGGCCGCCCGTCTTTGCGCTTGCCGAGGCGCGTGTTTCTCACGCTAAGTGTCCGCCGTCATGACAGCCGCTCCCGACTCCGCGTCCCCGATCGCACAGCCCCCCCGCATCCCACTGACCCGCCTGCCGGGATTCGTCTCCTTCCTCTCGGGCCGGGGGCTCTCCGCGCTGGCCAACCAGATGCAGGCCGTGGCCGTCGGCTGGCAGATCTATGCACTGACGCATAAGGCACTGTCGCTGGGGCTGGTCGGTCTGGCGCAGTTCCTGCCGCTGACGCTGCTGGTGTTCGTCGCCGGGCATGCGGTCGATCATTTCGATCGCAAGGTGATTGCCGCCGGCGCCCAGATCATCAGCGCGATCGGCGCGTTCGTGCTGATGGCGGGTTCGATCGAGCACTGGCTGAGCCCGCTTGCCATCTATCTGATCGTGGCGCTGTTCGGCGTCGCGCGCGCGTTCGAGATGCCGGCGAGCCAGACCTTCCTGCCCTCCCTTGTCACGGCGGAGGACTTCCCGCGCGCCGCGGCGGTGTCGTCCTCGCTGTTCCAGGCGGCCGTGATCATCGGCCCCTCGGCCGGTGGCCTGATGTACGGGCTGGGCGCGCCAGTCGTCTATGCGGTCTGCGGCCTCGGCTTCCTTCTGGCCGCACTGTCGACGCTGACGCTGCGCCTGACCCGCAACGTGCGGCCGCGCGGGCCGGTCACGCTCGGCGCGGTGTTCGGCGGAATCGTGTTCCTGCGCAGCCAGCCGGCCATTCTGGGCGCCATTTCGCTGGACCTGTTCGCCGTGCTGCTGGGGGGCGCCACGGCCATGCTGCCGCTCTACGCCACCGATATCCTGCACGCGGGACCACTGGCGCTTGGTCTGCTGCGGGGCGCGCCGGCGGTCGGGGCGCTGGCGATGTCGATGTGGCTGGCGCGCCATCCGCTGGGCGACCGCGCGGGGCGGACGATGTTCGCGTCCGTGGCCGTGTTCGGCGTGGCGACGATCCTGTTCGGCCTGTCGCACTCGATCCTGATCTCGGTGGCGATGCTCGCCGTGCTGGGAGCGGCCGACGTGATCAGCGTGATGATCCGCGGCGCGCTGGTGCAGCTCGGCACACCCGACGAGATGCGCGGCCGGGTCTCGGCCGTGAACATGCTGTTCATCGGCTCCTCCAACCAGCTTGGCGAGTTCGAAAGCGGCACGCTCGCCAGCCTGATCGGCCCGGTCGAGGCCGTGGTCTTTGGTGGCATCGGCACGCTGGTCGTGACGGGTTTGTGGATGTGGATGTTCCCCGACCTCCGCCGTCTCAATCGCCTCGATCAGATCACCGCGCCCGAGATCGACGCCCGGGGCCGGGCCATTCATCCGGCGTGACGCACCGCGCGGTTCGGCCTCAGCCGACCGGCAGTTCATGAACCAGGGCAAGGCTGGCCGCCAGAAGGGCCGCCAGCGACCCGGCAACCGTCAGGACAAGGCGCCCGCCCGCACCCGTCACGGCGCGCGGGTCGATGCCCAAACCCAACGCGGCCATCGCCAGCACCGTCAGGAACGACGCCACGGCCCCGGCAGGTTCCAGCACCATGCCCGGCACCAGCCCCACCGACCGCAGCAGCAGCATCGCGATAAAGCCCGCGATGTACCACGGGACCAGCCGTATCGTCCGTGCTCCGGCCAGAAGCGGCGATGACGGTACCCCCGCCTGCCCCGCGACCGCACGCCGCCGCATCAGCACACACAGCGCGACACAGACCGGCCCGAGCATGAGAACCCGCATCAGCTTGACCAGCGTGCCGACGTGCAGGGCCGCCGCCCCGAACGGCGACGCGGCCGCTATAACCTGCGGCACCGCATAGACCGTCATCCCGGCCAGTTCACCGCGCGCCATGTCGCTCAGGGGCAACAGCGGGGCGATCAGCGGCAGTCCAATGACAACGACCAGGCCGCCGACCGCCGTAAAGGCGATCGTGCTGCCGACCTCCTCCTCCCGCGCGCCGATGACCGGTGCCGCCGCCATGATCGCCGAGTTGCCGCAGATCGAGTCGCCACACGCCACCAGCACCGCCTGCGACGACGAAAGGCCGGCCCATCGGCCAAGGCACCCGGTAAACGCCAGACTGCACAGCACAATCCCGACCACGCCGCACAGCAGAGCAGGCCCCAAGGACAGCACCGCCGAGACACTGAACGACAGGCCCATCATCACGATGGCGACGTTGAGAAACAGCCGGGCGCAGCACGCGATGCCGGGCGTCAGGGCGGGACCCGGCAGAAACCGTGTCCGGACCGCGATCCCGGTCAGGAGCGCCAGATTGAGCGCTTCCAGCCACGCACGGCCCAGCCATCGCGCTTCGAGGGCCTGACCGCCGTATGCGACGATGGCGAGGCCGAAGCACAGCGTAACACCGGGCAGCACTGGAAGGAGACGCCGCAGGGTCGCACCTGTTGGCGCTGCAAAAGGGGTGAATCGTGTCATCGGAGGCCGTCCTTTCGGGGACAGAGCCTACCGGGTGGCCAACCAATCTTTCATGATGATATTTATCGTTATAATGATCTTATATTGAGATTAATTGAAGTGTTCTCCCACTCCGCAATCTGCCCCCCGGCCGTCTCCGGCCGGACTGCGCCAGCCATAGCCACCGACACAACCCTGCCCGCGCGTGCCTCATGCCACGCATAGCTCTGGCTTTCCCCGCCGCTTTTCTCTATGGAACGCCACTCAATCCCCTTGCCCGTTATATATCCCGCCACCGCACCCCTGCGGCGGCGCTGTTTCGTCCGGAAGTCCCGATGCCGTTTCCCCAGACCGCCGCCCCCCTCCAGCACGCGCTCGCCGCGCGTGGCTATGACGAGCCGACCCCCGTGCAGGCAGCCGTCCTGGCCGAGGGAACCGAAGGGCGCGACCTGCTCGTCTCGGCCCAGACCGGATCGGGCAAGACCGTCGCCTTCGGCCTGGCGCTGGCCGACACCCTGCTTCAGGGCGCCGAGCGCCT
>NZ_JABXXR010000066.1 GCF_013376175.1 Ameyamaea chiangmaiensis | reverse complement strand
GACGGCAGCGGGCGATGCAGCCGCGCCAGCCGGCGGGCGACGCGGTCGATGCCGTCATTGTTGAAGCCCATGCGGTTGATCACCGCCCCGTCTTCGGGCAGCCGGAACAGGCGCGGCCGCGGATTGCCCGCCTGCGGGCGCGGGGTGACGGTTCCGGCCTCGACAAAGCCGAACCCCAGTCGCGCCAGCGGACGGACCACCTGCGCGCTTTTGTCGAATCCGGCGGCGATGCCGATCGGGTTGGGAAAGCGCAGTCCCATGGCGCGCATGCTCAATGCCGGATCATCGGCCGGTGGGGCGCTGCCGCCCCAGCCGAGCAGGAGGGCATCGATGGCCAGCCGGTGGGCGACCTCCGGGTCCAGGCGGTGCAGCAGGGACAGGGCGAGACGATCGAGTGTGCGCATGCCCCCTGTCCTGCACCACGGGGAACCATCTGAAAAGGGGTGGGTGGCGGCCGCCACCGTCTGCGCGCTTGCACACGCGCCACGGATTGCCGAAGCTGCGCCCCACCATGTGGAACGAACCCTATCTTGAGACTTGCTGCCGTTCGGCCCTGCACAGGCTTCTGTTGTGCACCGACGCCGGACGCCCCGCCGGATACAAGGACCAGCCCTGCCTGACGCGGCTGGAGGCCATGGGCCTGTGCGCCTGTCGCGGCGACCGCTTCGTCATCACCGATGCCGGCCGGGCACGCCACGCGCAGGACATCCGCTCATGCGCCTGACGGCGTGACGGGCCTCTCGTGCTGACGCATGCGGCACTGTGGGCGGCGCTGGACGCACTGGCCCGGCGACGCGGCCTGACACCCTCCGCGCTGGCCCGGACGGCGGGCCTGGACCCCACGAGCTTCAACCCGTCCAAGCGCGTCGCCGCCAATGGCCGCCCTCGCTGGCCGGGCATGGAGGCACTGGCACAGGCCCTGGTCGCCACGGACACGACGCTGGAACAGTTCGGCCGTCTGCTGCGCGGACAGCCCGACACCTACGGTCAGGAGGGCGGACATCAGCCCCCCATGCCGCTGGTGGACGTCTCACGCCTGACCGAGCCGGGCCTCTTCGACGAGGACGGCCTGCCGCGCGCGGCCCTGTGGGACGTCTGGCATCCCGCCCCGGCACATCTCGGACCCCAAGCCTTTGCCGTGCGGCTGGACGAACCGCAGCCCGACGTCCTGCTGCGCGTCGGCAGTGTCGTCACGCTGGCGCCGACAGCACCGCTTCGCCCCGGCGTCCGCGTTCTAGCGGTGACAGACCGGGGCGCCCTGATCGGGACGCTGGACGGCGTGCCCGACCGCCGCGTTGTGGCGCCGCTGGACGGCGCGGCCGCGATCACGTTACCCCCGTCCGCACGTCTGTATCGGATCGCGCAGATCAGTCTGTGAGTTTGTCGGACCGTGTGGCCCGGTCCGGGGCTCAGGCACCCCTCACAGCACACCCTCACGCATGGCCAGAGCCACCGCATGAAGGCGATTGCGCGCGCCAAGGCGGCGGGCGGCAGCCTGAAGGTGCAGGTCGACGGTTGCGACCGAGCACGCCATCGCACGGGCCATCTCCTTGCTGGTCAGTCCCTCGGCACACAGGCGCAGGCAGTCACGCTGGCGTCTGGTCAATAAGGGCCGGACATCGGACACTGCGAGCGACGCCCCAAGCAGGGGCGACACCGAATCCTGAAAGACCGCGGCGAGAAAACCCAGCTGGGGCAAAAACGCGCGTGCATGACGATCCTGCCACGGACTGGCATGCGGCAGGACGACCGTGACAGTGGCAAATCCCCCCGCCGCACCCCGCACGGGCGCCGTCACGCCACGCCGCATGGCGAAGCGGTCCAGAAACTGGACCACTGGGCGATGACGCTCCGCCAGCGAAAGGGCCGTATCGCCGGTCTCTGACCCATAGGACCAGGCAAACGGAGCACAGCTTTGCAGGGCACGCTCCTGCACCGGGTCGATTTGGTAGAACCCCTTATCCTGCCATAGGTGCTTCATATCGATGGGAATATTGGCACCCATCAGGACAGATGGCGTCGCCAACAGGCCGTCGGCCGCATAGGACGTACGAGCATAATCATACAGCACCATCTCGCACCCCAGTTCCCCCAGCGTCGCGCACAGCGCGGCGAAGGCGTCGTTCAGATGCGTGCTGTGCGAAACCCGCTGCCGCAGAACGCCCGCATGATCGGCCATGGTCCTTCCTCCGTTACCCGCATCCACCGCGTCGCTCTGTGTGAATAAGAACCAGACCAGGCGTTTCGACCTAGCGATTTCGATAGATTGAGCCTTCCGCGCGATCACCCGATTATCACGCGATGCGCGCCCCACAGGCCATACCCCACGTTCCGGCAACGACGCCCCCCGTCCGACCTCCATGGCGGCCGCTGCTCGCGCTGCTGTTTCCAATCAACCTGCTGCTGGCGCTCGACCGCAATGTCATGGTGATGGCCGCCCCGCTGATCCAGCACGAATTCCATCTCCACCTTGCGCAGATGGCGGTCGTATTCTCCGCCATGGCGTGGACCTATGCAGCGGGCCAGTTGCCGGCCGGGCTGCTGACGGAGCGGTTCGGCGCGCGGGTCATGCTCGGCCTGGCCGTGGCTGGCTGGTCGCTGTCGACATTGCTCATGCCCCTGGCAGGCGGTTTTGCGGGCCTCGTCCTCTTGCGGCTGCTGCTGGGGCTTGGGCAGGCACCCGACTGGTCGGCGTCACTGGTCACGGTGCAACACTGGTTCGCACCGGCATCGCGAAGCCGGGCGACCGCCGTGCTTCTGGGCGCGATGTACGTGGCCCCGGTCGTCGGCTCACCCCTGACGGGCTGGCTGCTACAGACGTGGCCGTGGCAAGGATGCTTCGCGCTCTACGGGGTTGTCGGGGTGCTGATGGCCGCGCTGTGGATGTGGGGTACCCGGACCAGGCTGCCCCATACACGCCCAACCCATGTCACCCCGGGCGCATCCCTGCGCCGCGTTCTTGAACAACCTCGCCTGTGGATCGCGGGCGCACTCTATTTCGCCGTGGTCAGCGTCCAGAGCTTTTTCATGAGCTGGCTGCCGACCTATCTGATGCAGGTTCACGGGCTCTCACTGCGCTCGTCGGGTGTGCTGACGGCGCTGCCCTGGCTTTCGCTATACGTCAGTGTCACCGTGGCCGGACAGGTGACGGACCGCGTGCTGCGCCATACCGGATCGATCTGGTGGGCGCGTGTTCCGTTAGGCCTTCTCGGTCTGTTGAGCGGCGGCATCGCACTGCTGGCCATCGGCCGCCTGCAGGGCATGCCGTCCATCATCGCGCTGCTGTGCCTGTCGCTGGCAGGCGTGGGTGCCGCGCAGGTATGCGTCTGGGGCTGCGTGCAGGATCTGGGCGACGCCATGGCCGCTACGGTCACCGGATGGGTGGCGCTGTGGGGCAATGCGGCAAGCGGCATCATCCCGATCATCATGGCTCTGTTGGTCGAACACGGACATGGCTGGGACACGGCGCTTCGCCTGCCATTCGTCGTCGCCATGGCCGGCGCGGGCTGCCTGCTCGCCCTGCGTCCGCATCATCCTCTCACACTCCGTCGCGAGAACCGCCATGTCTGAAGCCACCCCTCTCTCGTCGCTGGGATACGGCGCGCTTCCGGCCGTCGCCTGCACGGCGGATCGGCGCTTCTGCTTCTGGTCCTACGTGCCGCGCGCCGCGTTTGACGGGGGGCGACGGCCGCCGGTGCTGGTGGCGGTGCACGGCTCCGACCGGCGCGCCGAATCGCTGCGCGACCAGTTCGCGCCCCTGGCCGAACGCGCGGGGGCCGTGGTCGTGGCCCCCCTGTTCCCGCTTGGCGCCGACGACGGCGATCGCGACGACGGATACAAATATCCCGGGGTCGGAAACGCGCGTCACGACCGCGTGCTGCTGGCCATGCTGGACGACCTGCAACGCCGCTATCCGGTGGCCTGCGACAGGATCGTCCTGTTCGGGTTTTCCGGCGGTGCACATTTTGCCCATCGCTTCATGTTCCTCCATCCCGAACGCGTCCGCTCGGTCTCGATCTGCGCCCCCGGGTCCGTGACCCTGCCCGGCCATCCGCAGCCCTGGTGGGTCGGCACCGGCGATTATGAGGCACGTTTCGGACGCCCCTTTCCGATCGACGCGCTGCGGCGTGTGTCGGTCCATCTGGCGGTGGGGGAGGACGATCTGTCCACCGGGTTGATCACCCACACTCCGCAGAGTCCGACCTGGATGCCCGGAGCCAATGCGGCCGGACGCACGCGCGTCGATCGTCTCCACGCGCTACGGGAGGCGCTGCGGGAGCTCGGCTTCGACCCGCATTTCGAGACACTTCCAGGCGTGGGCCACGACGAACGAGCCCACGTCATCAACGCCAGCCGTTTTCTGGAGCCGTTTCTGGACGGCGCGGACGCGGTGCCCTCTGACCCACCCTCCTGCACGGGACCCACACAATGACCGACGCTACACAGCACACGCTGTCGTTTCGCGGCCACACGCGCACGCTCTACAGCTACGGTCAGGGCGATCGCGTCGTCCTCTTGCTCAACGGCGGTCCCGGCCTGCCCAGCCTGTATCTGCGGGAGCCGCATCGCTTCCTCGTCGAACAGGGCTTCCGCGTCGTCTCATACGACCAGCTCGACTGCGGCGCGTCCGATCGGCCCGGCGATGCGGACAACTGGACCGTGACGCACTACGCCGATGAACTCGAAGCCGTGCTCGACTGGCTGTCGCCCGTGCGTCCCCACGTGCTCGGACATTCGTGGGGGACATTTCTGGCCATCGAGACCGCCCTGCGATGTCCGGACCGCTTCCGCTCCCTTATTCTCGCCGATGGGGCAGCGGACATCCCCCACCTCGTGCATGAACTGAACACCCTGCGCAGCCATCTTGGCAACGAAACCATCGCGATGATGCGCTATTTCGAAGCCAGCGACCGACTCGATCATCCCGCCTATCAGGCCGCCGTGACGCTGCTGAACTATCGGCATGTCTGCCGGCTGGACGACTGGCCCGATGCGCTCCGGACCTCGCTCGCGGACTGGAACATGGCGGTATACCGGACCATGCAAGGGCCCAATGAGTTCACCTTTACCGGCAATTATCGCCACTGGTCGCGCCTGCAGGACCTCCCGCGCCTGACCATGCCGACGCTCGTACTGTGCGGACGGCATGACGAGCTTACGCCCGCCTGCTCCACCGCAATGGCGCGTCAGTTGCCCAACGCGCGGATGTTCGTGTTCCCATGCAGTTCGCATATGCCGTTCCTTGAGGAACCGGACTCCTACGCGGACCTGCTCGGCTCTTTTCTCCGCAGCGTGGAGGCGGGCTCGTTCGTATCGCAGGAGGTCTGACGGGCGCGCCCGGCGCCTCGATGCGAACCGCCGGTCGGGCGCGGGAACACATGCTGACTTTTGACCCGAACTCTTCTATATCGGCCGCATGACCGACACGCCCCTCTCGCTGATCCGCAATTTCTCGATCATCGCCCATATTGACCATGGCAAGTCGACGCTGGCCGACCGCCTGATCCAGGCCTGCGGGGCGCTGACCGCGCGCGAGATGACCAATCAGGTCCTCGACAATATGGACATCGAGCGCGAGCGGGGCATCACCATCAAGGCGCAGACCGTGCGCCTCACCTATCCGGCCAAGGACGGCAACACCTACGTCCTGAACCTGATGGACACCCCCGGCCATGTCGACTTCGCGTATGAGGTCAGCCGTTCGCTGGCAGCGTGCGAGGGATCGCTGCTGGTCGTCGATGCGTCGCAGGGCGTGGAAGCACAGACCCTGGCCAACGTCTATCAGGCGATCGACGCGAACCACGAGATCGTGCCGATCCTGAACAAGATCGACCTTCCCGCGGCCGAGCCCGAGCGCGTTCGGGCCCAGATCGAGGACGTGATCGGCATCCCGGCCGATGACGCGGTCGGCATTTCCGCCAAGACCGGCCTGAACATCGAAGGCGTCCTCGAAGCGCTGGTCACGCGTCTGCCGCCGCCCACCGGCGATGCCACGGCGCCCTTGCAGGCGCTGCTGGTCGACAGCTGGTATGACGCCTATCTGGGCGTCATCATTCTGGTGCGGATCATGCAGGGGCGCCTGAAGCGCGGGGACAAGATCCGCATGATGGCCTCCGGCGCGGTCTACGCGGTGGACCAGGTCGGCGTGTTCGCCCCGCGCATGGTGCCGGTCGACGATCTGGGCCCGGGCGAGATGGGCTATATCAACGCGGCCATCAAGACCGTCGCGGACTGCAATGTCGGCGACACCATCACCGACGACCGTCGTCCCGCGACACAGGCGCTGGCCGGGTTCAAGCCTTCCATCCCGGTGGTGTGGTGCGGTCTGTATCCGATCGACGCGGACGACTTCGAAAAGCTGCGTGACAGCCTGTCCAAGCTGCGCCTCAACGATGCCTCGTTCCATTATGAGGCCGAGACATCGGCGGCGCTGGGGTTCGGATTCCGCTGCGGCTTCCTCGGGCTTCTGCACCTCGAGATCATTCAGGAACGCCTGTCGCGCGAGTTCAATCTCGACCTGATCGCCACGGCCCCCTCGGTGGTCTATCGTCTCTACCGTACCAATGGCGGGATGGAAGAGCTGCACAACCCGGCCGACATGCCGGATTCGTCGCTGATCGAAAAAGTCGAGGAGCCCTGGATCAACGCGACCATCATGGTGCCCGACGACTATCTCGGCCCGGTGCTGAGCCTGTGTTCGGAACGGCGCGGCATCCAGAAAGACCTGACCTACGTCGGCAATCGCGCCATGGCGGTCTATCGCCTGCCGCTGAACGAGGTCGTGTTCGATTTCTATGACCGGCTGAAATCGATTTCGCGCGGCTACGCCAGCTTCGACTACCAGATGGACGACTATCAGGAGAGCGACCTCGTCCGCATCTCGATCCTCGTCAATCAGGAGCCTGTGGATGCGCTGTCCTTCATCGCGCACCGTTCGGCTGCGGAATCACGCGGTCGTTCGATCTGCGCCAAGCTCAAGGAGCTGATCCCGCGCCAGTTGTTCAAGATCGCGATCCAGGCCGCCATTGGCTCGCGCGTGATCGCGCGTGAGACGATCGGCGCGCTGTCCAAGGACGTGACGGCGAAATGCTATGGCGGCGATATTTCGCGCAAGCGCAAGCTTCTGGAAAAGCAGAAGGAAGGCAAGAAGCGCATGCGCCAGTTCGGCAAGGTGGAGATTCCACAAAGCGCGTTTCTCGCGGCGCTCAAGATGGACTGACCGTCGCTGCGCAACGTGGGCGGATACGAAGAAGGGGCGGTTTTTCCGCCCCTTTTTTTGCGTCCGCCAACTCTTCAATCTTGGGTGCGGCCCGACGCCACGGTCCGGCGCTGTTTCTCCCACGATCGAGGAAGCGGCGCGGGACAGGGCCGATCGCGCGACCGGCGGGTGCCCGAAAACTTTGCTCTATGCCCATACGAAAAAAGCTCCGGACATGGTCCGGAGCTTTCCCGTCCTGGCTGCGCGTTGCGCAGGCTGACGTGATCAGAAGTTCACGCCGACCTGGGCGAAGACGTAGCGGCCAATCATGTTCTCGCTGTAGATCGCGTTCGCGGTGTTCGTTGCAGCGTCGAAGACGAACGGCGGATCCTTGTCGAGGATGTTGTTCACACCCACCTCGAAGTTCCACTGCTTCAGGCGATAGTTCACCGTCACGTCATGCGTGAAGATGCCCGGCGTGCGCCACTGTCCGGCGGTCGCCGCCGTCAGGTCGCCGTTCTCGGTCGACTGGCTGTTCCACCGCATGCCACCGATATAGTGCATCATATAGGTGAAGCTGAAGTTGCCGTGCGACCACGTCGCCGTCGCATAGTCGGTCACGCGCGGCAGACCGTTCGTGCCACCAACATACGCCGAACCGGCATAGAACAGACGACCGGCATAGTTATACCACTCGCCGCCCGGCGTGTTCTGCTGCAGATAGCTGACCAGCTGCTGGAAGTTGTTCGACAGCGTCAGCGTATCGAACGACGACAGGCGGATGCGGTAATCGAGGTCGAAGTCAATGCCCGACGTCTTCAGGCCACCGAGGTTGGCATCAAGCGTCGTGACGTAATTCAGCTGCTGGTTCGAATTACGCGAGATGTCGCTGCAATACTGCGTAGCGGAGCCAGTGTAGCATCCGTCCATCGCATACTGCGCAGCCAAAGCGCTGATCTCGTTCTTGATCGTGTAATGCCAGTATTCGACCGACGCGGACAGACCGGGGATCCAGCGCGGGGTAATGACGGTGCCGACCGTATAGGTCCGGCCAATTTCCGGCTGCAGCTTCGAATTGCCGCCGCTGATGGCAGGGACCTGACCAGGATTGGCGGACTCGAACGTTGCGGTGTTGATCCCCTGACGGGCACACGTTGCAATCACGTTGGCCGACAACCCACCATAGGACGAAGCCTGCGCACAGGGGTCGGTTGCCGCGGCGTAGCCCAGCGCCTGACCGCCATAGAGTTCATAGACATTCGGCTGGCGATAGGATGTGCCCAGCGTCGCGCGGAAGCGGATATCGCGGATCGGTGCCCAGTTCAGGCCGACCTTCCAGTTCTGCGTGTTGCCGAAGGTGTTGTAGTGCGACCAGCGACCCTGTGCGTCGGCCGTCAGATCCTTGGCGAGAAATGCGTTATGCAGAAGCGGGAACTTCGCCTCGCCATACACTTCGGTCGCGTTGAAACCACCGCCGGAGTAAGCCTGCGTGTTACCCGTGGTGTCACCGTTCTGAGCCAGCGGATCCGGCGTGTAGCTCAACTGCTCGCTGCGGTGTTCGACGCCGAAGGCCAGACCAATATTGCCACCGTTCTTGTACGGCAGTTTGGCGACTCGATCGTTGTTAACACGCAGGTTGAAGTCACGCAGCATATACTGTGCATGATCTTGCTGATTGAACTTGGCGTAAGACGCGGCCTGCTGCGACATTGGAGCGAACGGGCTGGACAGCACGCATCCTGCGCTGGCGTTGCAAACGGATGGGTTGTACGTCACGGCGCTGCCGGGATCGCTCGGGTTCGTCTGGACGATGCCATATTCTTCAAGAATATGACGATAATTGCCCATGTTGTCGGTCTCGTAACGACCCTGACTGATGCCATAAGTCATCGACGCATCGTAGTTCCAGTCGCCGACGATCACGCCATTTGCACCGCCGATGATCTGAAGATTATCGGTGCTGGCGTTGGAGTTACGAGTGCCCAGATCAGTGTAGCGCTTCTGGATCACGGCATCTTCCCCCTGCAGCAACCCATTCTGCATGTAGGGTGCGTTGCCGGGCAACGTCAGTGGATTGGCCAGAGTGGACGGGTAGATGCTGCCCGCCACAGGAGAGGCAGCCATCGTATCGCTGGCCGTCTTGTGATTGTAGCGGACGTTCGCATACAGGTTGAAATGACGGTTAAACTGATAGTGCGCATCGCCAGTCAGAGTCGAACTCTGGAGATAGTTCGAAAGATTCTGGTCCTGGGCATAGTTGTAGCGATCGGCACTTGTATATTGGTGAAAGCCGCTGCCGTCGGTGTTGGCGATCATGCCCGCCGCCGGACCCGACAGAATACGCGCACCAGCCGTGTAGCCCGAACCATAGAGCGGTGTCTCGCCGGGGTCGTTGCTCACCTGCGAGTAACGCGACCAGTCGCGGTCGCGCTGCATCACCGGTCCCTGGCTCATGTACTGGCCGGTGATGGTGATGTTGCCGCGATCGTGGTCGAAGTTCCAACCCTTGAAGCCCGAGATCAGGCCGGTGCGGGAATCCGCATGATCGGTGATGCCGCCACGGAACGTCAGGTTTCCGGTGTTAAGGTCGTGACGAAGCTTGATGTTGATGACGCCCGAGACGGCATCGGCGCCGTATAGCTCCGAACCACCATCCTTCAAAATTTCCACGCTGGAAATCATCTCGACGGGAATCGTGTTCATGTCGACGCAGGCCGCGCCCGGATCCTGCGTCGTGCGCTTGCCGTCGACCAGAACCAGCACGCGTGTGCTGCCGAGGTTGCGAATATCCGAGCACGACACGCCGATGAATCCATTGGTCTGCGTGTTGGCGGCGCCCGAGTTACCGATTGAAGGCAGCCGCTGGAGGTAGTCGCCCAGCGTCGCTGCCGACGTCTGCTGGATCTGGCGCGACGTGATCACCTGCACCGGATTGGCATTGGTGTTGTTCGATGTACGAAGCATCGAGCCAGTCACGACGATGTTCTCGTCCGACGAAACCGGGGTAGTCGCGAGCGCGGCGCGATTGGTCGCGGCGTTCGTAACCGTTACCGGACGGGCGACGGGCGCATAGGGTGCGGCCGTGTAGGCTGCGGGCGCGGCCTTCGTCGACGCTTTGGACGCCGCCGTATGCGACGCATGCGTCGTATGGCGGGCGTGGCTTGCTGGCGTGGGTTTCGTTGCTGTGTCGGTCGTTGCCGCCGACTGTGCCGATGCGGCAACAGGCGCCTGGAACCAGGCAACGAGCGCCGTCGCGCCCATCAGACTTGCGCCCAGGGTACGTCCGCGGGAGCGGCGCGGCGGGGCCATGCCATGCCTTTCGGCACGGCCAGAGGCCCTGTCAGACGTAAATTGCATGAACTTTCCCGTCGAATGAGTTTTTTTACGGCGTTTGACACCGCAATGGTGACGAACCGTATCCAAATCCTGAAAGAACGGACAGGCCCCGTTACAAATCCATGTCAGATTGCGGCGGCACGTTGCATCAAAGTCACAGTTAAAAATCGCTCTGAAGCCGTAACGTCTCTATAGGCACGACTACAGACACAGGTTTGTTTATTCGGCATTAATAACGTCGCCTTGAGTACACTGGATCCGGTTGCGCGATGTGACATACGGGCTACATGGCACCTCGTGCCGATATCGTGTCCGTTCGAAACGTTTCCATACACTCTCCGGGCCCGTTACCCCGGGGTGCAGCCGATGTCTGCGGTGTCGGAAAGGCTGACCGCACGTGCTGGCGGTTGCTCCGCGCCGGCCTCGGACGCTATGCAGTCCCCGATGAGCGCCGTCGCCCCCCATCCCCCCCTCCCTGCGGATCGGCCCGCGGCGGCGGATCAGCCCCGTCGACCATCCCCGGGCTTGCCCGCGGACAGCCGACGCGTGCGTCCGGCGTCCGTCCTGTCGACCGGTCGCGTCGCGTGGCTGTCCGCCGCACATACGTCCCTGATCGACCGGGCCCGGGCGGTGCGCGGTGTGGCGCGTTTGGCGCTGATCACGATATGGGTGCCGCTGTCCGTCGGGTTCGAGGCGCTTTTGCTGCTGGTCCCCGGCACTGCCAAGATCCGCTGGACGCGCGTGATCTGGGGCGTGTTGTGCCGTCTGCTGTCCCTGCGCATTCGCGTGCGCGGTCAGCGGGCCGGGAGCGTGGGCGGCGCGCGTGCGCGTGCACGTGGCGAGCGGCCGGTGATCTACGTCTCGAACCATTCGTCGTGGCTGGACATTCCGGTGCTGGGCACGGTCCTGCCGTCCGTGTTCGTGGCCAAGGGCGAGATCGGGCGCTGGCCCATCATGGGGTTGGTGTCGAAGATCGGACGCACGATCTTCGTCAGCCGCAACCGCAGCACCACGGTGCGCGAACGCGACGAGATGATCACCCGGCTGGCCGCGGGCGACAATCTCGTCCTGTTTCCCGAAGGCACCTCGTCGGATGGTTCGCGCGTGCTGCCGTTCCTCTCCGCATTCTTCGCGATCGCCAAAATGCCGAAAGTCCCCGGCGCCCGCGCGCAGGAACTGGACGACATGCCACGTTACCCCGACGGACTGACGCCGCTGATCCAGCCGGTGTCGCTGGCGTACGACCGCCTCGACGGGCTCGCGGTCAACCGGGCCCGGCGCCCCGTGTTCGCCTGGTACGGCGATATGGATCTCGGCCCGCATGTCTGGCAACTGGTGAAGTGGCGGTCGATGCGTGCCTCGGTCATCCTGCACCCTGCTCTCGATCCCCACGACTTTCCAAGCCGCAAGGCGCTTGCCCAGGCGGCATGGCGCGCCGTATCGAATGGTGCGGCGGCGCTCCGCCAGAATCGCGATACCTCACCGGCCTGACGGCCGCACCACAACAGGATGCCAGCCCTGACCACGCCCCTGTCGCGCAGCGACGTCCGCACGCTTGCCCTCGCTTCCCTCGGCGGCGCGCTGGAATTCTATGATTTCGTCATCTTCGCGTTCTTCGCGAAAGTCATCGCCGCGCATTTCTTCCCACCGTCGCAGGCGGAGTGGCTGCGCCAGACACAGACGTTCGGCCTGTTCGGGGCGGGCTATCTGGCACGGCCATTGGGCGGCGTGGTCATGGCTCATTTCGGCGACCTTCTGGGGCGTAAACGCATGTTCACCCTCAGCGTGCTGCTGATGGCGCTCCCGACGCTGGCCATCGGCCTCCTGCCGGACTTCGCGACACTGGGCCTCAGCGCACCGCTCGCCCTGCTGGCGCTGCGGATCGCACAGGGCGTGGCCATCGGCGGCGAAGCCCCGGGCGGATGGGTGTTTGTCGCCGAACATGCGGGGCCACGTCGTACCGGGACGGCATGCGGCCTTCTGTCCGCGGGCCTGACCGCCGGCATCCTGCTGGGCGCGCTGGTGTCCCTGATCCTGCACGGCGCCATGACGGAGGCGACCATCGCGGACTGGGGCTGGCGGGTGCCGTTCGTCATCGGAGGCGTGTTCGGGCTGCTGGCCATGGTGCTGCGCCGCTGGCTGCGGGAAACCCCGGTGTTCGTCGCCCTGCACGAACAGGGCGAACAGGCGCGCGAGATGCCGATGGTGCTTCTGCTGCGCCATCACCGGCGGGCGATCGTGCTGTCCATGGTCGGCACATGGACCCTGACGGCAGCCATCATCGTCCTGTTGCTGATGATGCCCGCATTGCTGCAGACGCTGCATCACATACCGGCCGGCGCGACCCTGCGGGCCAATCTGGCCGGAACCTGTGCACTGACACTGGGCACCGGCCTGGCCGGAATCGCGAGCGATCGCTGGGGGATGCGGCGCGTTCTGCCGCCGGTCTGCTTACTGCTGGTGATCGGGTCGTACGCCCTGTATGGCGTGGCACCCGCCTATCCGGCGCTGCTGGTGCCGTGTGCCGTTCTGGCTGGACTGGGCGGCAGCTATGTGGGCCTTCTGCCGGTCGCCATGGTGCGCGCCTTTCCCGCCGCCGTGCGATTCTCCGGCCTGTCGCTGTCGTATAACGTGGCCTACGCGATCTTCGGGGGCCTGACACCGGCGGCGCTGTCCGCGCTGGTGCCGCATGCCGGTCTGGCCCCGGCGCATTACGTCGCGCTCGCCGCCGTTGCCGGCTTCATGGCCGTCTGGCGGATGCCCCGGTCAGAGCAGCCCTGACCGGGCACGCGGCGTTCAGGCCCCGATCCGCTCCAGTCCACCGAGATAAGGGCGCAGCACCTCGGGCACCGTGATGGCCCCGTCCTCGGTCTGGTAATTCTCCATGACCGCGATCAGCGTGCGCCCCACGGCCAGACCCGAACCGTTCAGCGTATGGGCAAAGGCGGGCGCGCCTCCGCCGACCGGGCGATAGCGTGCGTTCATGCGGCGCGCCTGAAAATCGCGGGTGTTGGAACAGGACGAGATTTCACGCCACGCCTGCTGGCCGGGCAACCAGGCCTCCAGATCGAAGGTCCGCGCCGCGCCGAAGCCGGTGTCGCCCGCGCACAGCGCCAGGCGGCGATAGGGCACGCTCAGCCGTTCCAGCACGGTCTCGGCACAGCGCGTCATGCGTTCATGCTCTTCCGTGCTCTGTTCGGCCGTGGTGATGGAAACCATCTCGACCTTGGCGAACTGGTGCTGGCGCAACATGCCGCGCACGTCGCGGCCGGCCGAGCCGGCCTCGCTGCGAAAACACGCCGACAGAGCGGTGATCCGGCGGGGCAAGGTGTCGACATCCAGGATATCTCCCGCGACTGAGGCGGTCAGCGGCACCTCGGCGGTGGGGATCAGCCAGCGCCCGTCATCGGTCCGAAAGGACTGGTCGGCGAATTTCGGCAGCTTGTCGGTGCCGTACATCGCCGCCTCGTTGACCAGGACGGGCACGTTCGTCTCGGTGTAGCCATGTTCGAGCACATGCAGGTCCAGCATGAACTGCCCCAGTGCGCGCTCCAGCCGCGCCAGACCGCCCCGTAGCACGACGAAACGGGCGCCGGACAGCTTGGCGGCGGTTTCGAAATCCATCTGGCCGAGCGCTTCGCCCAATTCGAAATGCTGTTTCGGCGTGAACGCGAAGTTCGGAATGTCACCCCACTGATGCACCACGACGTTGGCGGACTCGTCAGCCCCATCGGGCACCAGCGGGTCGAGCCGGTTCGGCAGCACGGCCAGCGCCTCGGCGATCTCGGACTCCAGCGCCACCGCCCGCGCCTCGAGCGTTTCGACCTCGCCCCGCAGGGCCACGCCTTCGGCCTCCAGCGCCGCGCTGTCGCCGCCGGCCTTGCGCAGGGTCCCGATC
>NZ_JABXXR010000065.1 GCF_013376175.1 Ameyamaea chiangmaiensis | reverse complement strand
AGGCGCTGAACGCCGTGTGCGCCGAAGCCTCGGCCCGTGGGGGCACCATGCACGCCGTCACGGTCGATGTCGGCGACAGTGCCTCGATCCGTCGGGCGACGGCCGCGATCGGCGACATCGCGCCGCGTATCGATGGTCTGGTCAACAACGCGGGCGTGGAAGACATTCGCCCGTCCGATCGGGTCGACGATGCGCTGTGGGACCGTCTGCTGGACACCAATCTGCGCGGGGCTTTCTTCATGGCCCAGCAGATGGCCACACTGATGACCGGGGGCGGCAGCATCGTCAATCTTGCGTCGCTGACCTCGGCCGTCGGCGTGCCAGGCGCGGTGCCTTACAGCGCGTCCAAGGCCGGCATTCTGGGCCTCACCCGCGGTCTGGCGGTCGAATGGGCGCCGCGCGGGATCCGCGTGAACGCGATTGGCCCGGGCTATTTCCACACCGACATGACGTCAGGTTTCTTTGCCGACCCCGCGTGGCAGGACACGGTTCTGGCGCGCATTCCGCTGGGCCGGTTCGGACTACCCAACGATCTGGCCGGTCCGCTTCAGTTTCTGTGCTCCAGCGCCTCGGCCTATGTCACCGGACAGGTGTTCTATGTCGACGGCGGAATTCTCTCGGCACTCTGACCGACAAAATTCTTCCACGATCAGGAGATTTCCTCATGCCCCACCCCGTCACCTTTCACGACCTGACCGATGTGGAGGGCATTCCGCCCGCACTCCTGCGGCGGACCGAAAGCGACCTGTCGGTGTTTATCGAGCGTGTGAAACCGATTATCGACAAGGTACGCACCGAAGGAGATGCCGCCCTGCGTCACTTCGCGCAGGCGTTCGACAACGTGAGCGTGCCGGACATGGCCATCCGCGCGACCGAGGAGGAGTTCGACGACGCCTTCAGGGCCGTCGACCCGGAGGTCGTCCGCTCGATCGAATATGGCATCGCGAACATCAGGCGTTTTCACGAAGCCCAGAAGCCCGAGGACAGCTGGATGGTCGAAGTCCGCCCCGGCCTCTGGGCGGGCGACCGCTGCCTGCCCATCGAGTCGGTGGCCTGTTACGTGCCGCGCGGCAAGGGCGCGTTCCCCAGTGTCGTGAACATGACCGCCATTCCCGGCAAGGTTGCCGGGGTGCCGCGTCTGGTCATCATCACCCCGCCCGCGCCCGACGGCCGCGTCGATCCCGGCACGCTGGTCGCCGCCCGTCTGATCGGCGTGGACGAGGTCTATAAATGCGGCGGCGCGCAGGGCGTCGCGGCCGTGGCCTATGGCACGGAAACGGTCCCCGCCTGTGCGAAAATCGTAGGCCCCGGCAGCCCGTATGTCGTCGCGGCCAAGCGGCTTCTGTCCGATATCCTCGACCCAGGCACCCCCGCCGGGCCGAGCGAGGCGATCATCCTGACCGACGACAGCGTCGACCCGGAGATCGCCGTGCTCGACCTGCTGATCGAGTCCGAGCACGGGCCGGATTCCTCGGCGTGGCTGGTGACCAGTTCCCGCCGCGTGGCCGAAGCCGCGATCGAGGCACTCCCCCGCCACTGGGCGCAGATGGACGACAGGCGCGCCGATTTTTCACGCGCCGTTCTGGGTGGCGCGCATGGCGGCGTGATCCTGACACGCGATTTCGACGCCGCCGTCGCCTTCACCAACGCCTACGCCCCTGAACATCTCGAGCTGCTGACCAGCGATCCGATGGCCGATCTGGGCCGCATCCGCAACGCGGGCGAGGTTCTGCTGGGCACGGCATCGCCGGTGACGCTGTGCAACTATGTGCTCGGCCCCAACGCGGTGCTGCCGACCAACCGGAGCGCCCGCACCCACTCGCCGCTGTCGGTCCATGACTACATGAAGCGGATGTCGTTCGCCCGGGTCGCACCCGAAGCCTATCCCGAGGCCGCCGCCCACGCGGAACGCTTCGCGCGGTATGAGGGCTTCACCGCCCATGCCCGTGCCGTCTCCTCCGCGCGCCCCATGCCAACGCTGGTCCGCCGATGAGCACCGGGACCGCCAGTGCCGCCGCCGTCATGGCGGCTGCACGCGCCGGAGACGCGGCGCAGGCCCGCGCGCTGCTGGCCACCATCGTGCGGGAGGAGTTTTCCCTGCCGGTGGCCGAGATCACGCTGGGAACCGACGGCTACAGCCTGAATTCGGTCAACGGCTTCATCACCACCGACAGCGGCGAGAGCTTTTTCTTCAAGTTCCATCATGAGGAAGGCGAGGACTCCGTCCTACAGGAGTTCTATCGCGGCGAAGTGCTTCAGGCGGCGGGATACCCGATCGACATGCCCGTCCATGTCTGCCGGCGTGTGGGGCGGCAGATCCTGCTCTATCGTCGTCGCCACACACCCCGGCTGGCCGACGCCGCACGCGCGGTCGATCACGGCGATCCCCTGCCCGACGCCCCGGCCGACGCGCTGCTGGGCGCGCAGGCGGCACTCGACGACCTGACCGCCGCGATCTATCGCGCCAGCTGGCACCCGATCGACGCGGCGACCAGTGCCGCCGAACCGGTGCATCAACTGTTCTTCCACCGTCTGGTCACGCCCGGACGGCCCACCGACGTCCTTGGCGGCCGCGCGGCCACGTTCTTTGCCGCCGACCGCCTGTTCACCCTACCCGGGGCCACGCTGGGCGGCGCGGACCTTCTGGACCTGCGCTGGGTGATCGACGGCACGCCCTATCACGGCACGCTGCGGACGTGCCTGGAGTCCAGCCTGCGGCTGCTGACGCCCGCAGCCCTTGCCCATGGCGGCGGCGTGGTTGCCCACGGGGACGCGCATAACGCCAATGTCTGGTTCGACCCCGCCCACGCCGACACGCCCGCGCATCTGACGTTCTTCGATCCCGCCTTCGCCGGCACGCACGTCCCCGCCCTGCTGGCCGAGGTCAAGGCGACCTTCCACAACATCCTCGCCCACCCGGACTGGCTGTATCATCCCGCCGATCTGGCCGCCCAGCCCCATATCCGCGTGACGGACGGGGTCGCGACGGTGACGTCGGGGTGGGCGCCCACCCCCCTGCGACGCGCGTTTCTGCGGGGCAAGGCGCAGCGCCTGTGGCGGCCCCTTCTGGCCCTGCTGCACGCGCACGACGCGCTGGGGCCGGAATGGCGCCAGACGCTGCGCTGCGCGCTGTTCTGCTGCCCCACGCTGGTGATGGACCTGTGCCCGGCGGGTGTACGCCACACGCCGCAGTCGGCCTTGAACGGACTTGCCGTGGCGATGATGTGCGGGGCGGAGCCGGAGCGGGCGGGCGCCGATCCCGTGGCCCGCTTCCTCGACACCCTTGACCCGACGCGCGCCGATCCGGATTTTGCGTCGATCTGACAACGGTCGCCCAGACCTTCCCCGGAAACCCCCATGACGGCCAGCCAGACCGAGTCCATCGGAACACCCTTCGTCCTGGAAGGCGAGACCATCTTCCCGGTGCCGGAGGCCAGGCGCCACGGCAACGCCCTGTCGCTCTGCCTGGTCTGGATCGGTGCCAACCAGAACATCATGTCGATCCTGACCGGCATGATCTATCCGCGCCTGTGCCACCTGTCGCTGGGCTGGTCGATCCTGGCCATTCTGGCGGGCAACCTGATCGGGGGCGTGTTCATGGCGCTGCATGCCGCCCAGGGGCCACGTCTGGGCATTCCGCAGATGCAGCAGACACGCGGCCAGTTCGGGTCGGTCGGCAGCCTGCTGGTCGTGGGGATCGTCATCGTCATGTATGTCGGCTTTACCGCGACCCTGCTGGCCATCGGCCGGGATCAGGCGCTCGAGGCCTTCGGCCCGGCGGCCGGGCAGACACCGGTCTGGATCTCCGCCGTGGTGATCGCCGTTCTGTGCGTCATCGGGCATGGCGTGATCGAACGGTTCATCGGCTGGTTCGCCGGTGTCGCGGGTGTCACGTTCCTCCTGCTGGGCGGTGTCTACCTGTTCAGCGCGGGCGGGGGTCTGGCGCATCCGTTCTGGCAGACGCCGACGCTGCGTGATGCGATCGCGGGGCTGTCTCTCGGCGTGCTGTGGCAGATCGCCTATGCGCCCTACGTTTCGGACTACACGCGCTATCTGCCGTCGAAAACCGGCGAGGCGACCGCCTTTCGCGCCTGTCTGGCCGGCGGCGTGGGGGGCACCGCCTTTCCCACCATCATCGGGGCCATGATCGGCTGCACCCTGTTTTCCGGCACGCCATACGACGCGGTCCGGGCGTTTTCGCCCGTGCTGCCGGTGCTGCTGTTCACGGTCATGATCACGTCGACGCTGGTCAGCTGCACCATGCAGATCTACTGCGCGGCACTGTCCAGTCTGACCTTCGTGCATACCTTCCGCCCGGCGTGGCACCCCACGCACCGCGCGCGCGGGGTCGCCGCGGCATTGCTGCTGGCGGCCTGCGTCGCGATCACGGTCAACCTGGGCAACAACGTCCTCGACATCATCAATGATGTGATCGAGCTGCTTCTGGCCGTGCTCTCGCCATGGACGGCGATCAATCTGGTCGACTACTATCTGGTGCAGCACGGCGCGTATGACATGCCTTCGCTGTTCCGCGCCGACGGCGGCATCTATGGCCGGTTCAACCGCAACGCACTGGTGTGTTACGCGATCGGCATCGCGGTCCAGATCCCGTTCCTCGCCAACGCGCTCTACACCGGTCCCGCCGCCCGTGCGCTGGGTGCCGTCGATGTGTCATGGGCGGTGGGCATCATCGTCCCGGGCGTGCTGTACCGGCTTCTGGCACGCAGAACTGCCCCGTAGGCCGGGCATCCCGCCGGGCATCGCCTTCTTCGGTTTTTCCGAAGCCAAAGAACGCAGATCCGTTCTTTCATGATTTGTCGCGGCTTGCGAACATTACCCCGTCGCATCAATCGGGGGCCGGCGCATGCCCCCGCACCACGTGAGGGCACAGTCCATGCCGGTCCACAAGCGCATCCGTCCGTTCAACACCAAGGCCACCTATCCCGAACAGAACCTCGACAATGACCTGTGCCAGGCCGTCGTCGCCGGTAACACCGTCTATCTGCGGGGACAGGTGCCGCAGGACCTCGACACGCGCGAGAATGTCGCCGTGGGCGATCCGGTCGGGCAGGCGCACAAGGTGATGCAGAACATCCTGCTGCTGCTGAAGGAAGCGGGTTCGGAGCCCGCGCATATCTGCAAGGTGACCGTCTATCTCACCGACATCCGCTACCGCGAGGCGACCTACCGGGTGCTGGGCGAATACCTCAAGGGCGTGTTCCCGGTGTTCACCGGCCTTGTGGTCGTGGCGCTCGCCCGGCCGGAATGGCTGATCGAGGTCGACGTGATCGCCGTCCTGCCGGACTGACCAGACCACAGGGGCGGCTGCCTCACGCCACCCCGCCCGCCCCGGATTTCCCTCCTGCCTGAGGTCCCTTGCATGCAGCGTCCCGCCTTCATACCGCTTTCCGCAGCCCTTTTGTCGTCGACCGTCCTGTTGTTCGGCGGCGTCGCACACGCTGCCACGGCGCGCAGGACGCATCCCAAGGCACCCCAGGCCAGCGGGCAGGCCACGGCCCCGGCCGCCACCACGTACACCGCGCCGCACGCCGCCGTACCGGCGAGCCTGAAGGACACGGGTGCGGGCGAGGCGATCACCGTCTCCGTCAGCCGCCACGGTGTGGGCGGCGGCCTCATCCGCCCCGAAACCGCGGCCCAGTCGGTCAGCACCATCGCGCGCGAATTCATCGCCAAACAGTCGCCTGCGTCCAACACGCTGGCGCTCGTCACGCTGTCGCCCGGCGCCAACGTGGCCATGGGCGATCCGTTCGGCGTCACCGACCAGTCCTCGGTCAGCGTGCGCGGCCTCAACCAGCAGGAAATCGGCTACGTCTTCGAAGGCGCGCCGATGAACGATCCCGACAACTACACCCCCAATTCCTCGGAGTGGGTGGACAGCGAAAACATGGAGAGCGTTCAGCTCAAGCAGGGTTCGCCGGACATCGACATTCCCACCAATTTCTCCGCCGGCGGCACGATGAACGTACGCATGCGCGATCCGGAGCACGAGCGCGGCGGCCAGGTCGACGTCAGCTACGGCTCCCACCAGATGAACCGGCAATATCTGCGCTACGACAGCGGCGACATCGCAAATACGGGCCTGCGGATGTTCGCCTCCTTTTCGAACCTGACCAGCCAGGCGTGGCGCGGCCCGGGGCGCAACGACCGCCGGCACATGGACTTCAAGGCGATCAAGGACTGGGGCAACAGCTTCATCTCGCTGTCGATGACCTACAATAACGAGCAGACCGCCTGGTACAGCACGCCGTCCCTGTCGGACTGGAACAAGTATGGTCTGGGCGGCGGGATCAACCTCAACGGCACCTACAGCTTCGGCGACGCGAACTACTACAAGGGCTATGGCACGAGCTGGACGGACTATTTCATCAGCGGCCAGTCGCACTTCGAGCTGCGCCATGACCTGACGCTCGACGTCACGCCGTACTACTACCACGGCACCGGCAACTATCCCCTGGGAACCTACACACTCCAGAACACCGGCACCTATTACAACGGCACCTCCGCGGTGAACGGCAGCCTCGCGGGCAACAATTACAGCCAGGACGGCAATACCGCGGCGATCTGGGACTGGATCGGCCGCGAGAGCTATACCGGCCTGAACGCCGCGCTGCATTACGACCACGGTGCCAATCACCTGACGTTCGGCGCGTGGTACGGCTATACGGACATGAACGTGAACGAGCCTTTCTCCGCCCTCGATGAAAGCGGTAACGCGTCCGGTTCGTATCTGCGTCTGGATAACGGGCTGAAGCTGAACGGCTGGCAGTATCACACCATCACTCAGACGGCGGCGATCTATATCGGCGACGAACTGCGCCTGATGCACGATCGTCTGCGGATCGGCGTGGGCTTCAAGGAGGTGATGACCGCCCGCAACGGCACCCTCCAGCAGCCAGGCCCGCAATACCACGCCGGATACAACTCCGCCGAGCCGCTGCCGCGCATGAACATCAGCTTCAAGGTCAACGACAACGTCCAGCTGTTCGCCAACGTGACCACAAGCTTCCGCCTGCCGATGGGGTCCGCCTTCTACAACCAGTACAACAGCCCCTATGACGCCAGCCTCTACCAGACGGCCAACCGGTCCCTGAAAGACGAATACAGCATCGCCGAGGAAGTTGGCGCGCGGTATCACGACCGCTGGGTGACGGGATCGGTAACGCTGTTCAACTACAACTTCGTCCACCACGCCATCAACGAATACATCAATGCCGTGCCCTACTTCCTCGACGCGGGCGGCATGACGTCACGCGGTGTGGACGCAGAACTCGGCCTTGCGCCGTGGCATCACATCTCGCCTTATTTCTCCGGCGAATATCTGTACGCGACGACCGACAACAACATCACCATGGACGGCGTCACCTACGCGACCAAGGGCAAGGTCGCGACATCGGCGCCGCGCTGGATGGGGGCGATCGGCCTGCAATATGACGACGGCACGTTCTTCGGCAATATTTCCATGAAGTATGTCGACAAGGAATACGGCACGTTCATGAATGACGAGCGCATCCCCGGCCACAAGCAGGTCGACATGATGATCGGCGTTCGTGGCCCTAACATCGGCTTCCTCAAAGCCCCGAGCCTGCGTCTGAACATTATCAACCTGACGGACTCGCACTATCTCTCCGGCGTCTACAACACCGGTGCGACGGCGGGAACCGCGACGTATTATGTGGCGCCCTCGTTCGCGTGCCTGGGCACGTTCAGCGCGGGTTTCTGACAACATCACGACCTGATCGAACGACATGACACACGCATCCGACCTGTCCGCACCTTTTGACTTCATCGTCATCGGCGCCGGCTCCGCCGGATGCGTGGCCGCCAACCGGCTGAGCGCGGACGGGCGCTACCGCGTGTGCGTGGTCGAGGCCGGGGGCGCGGACACGACTCCGCGCATCCATGTACCCGCCGGCACGATCACGCTTTATAAAAGCCGTCGTTTCGCCTATCAGTTTTACTCCACGCCCCAGCCTTGGCTCGACGATCGCCGCATGCATGTGCCGCGCGGACGGGCGCTGGGCGGCTCGACCACGTTGAACAGCATGATCTATATCCGCGGCGATCGCTCGGATTACGATCACTGGGCTTCTCTGGGGTGCTCCGGATGGGATTATGCCTCCGTCCTGCCCGAGTTTCGCGCGCTCGAACACTGCCATCGCGCTCTCGATCCTGCCTTCCATGGACAGGACGGCGAACTTGATGTCCGGCAGCCGCGCGACGTCAATCCGCTATCGCACGCCTTCGTCCGTGCGGGCGTCGAGGCTGGCCTGCCGGAAAACCACGATTTCAACGGCCCGACGCTGGAGGGCGTGGGCATCTACGACGTGACGCAGCGCAACGGCATGCGGCTGAGCGCCTATCGCGCGTTTCTGCATCCCGTGCGCGATCGCCCCAACCTGACGCTCCTGCCACGGGCCGATGTGCGCCGCGTGGTCGTATCGCACGGTCGCGCCACGGGCGTCGTCGTCGATCATGATGGCCACACCGTCATTCTTCAGGCCCGGCGCGAAATCGTCCTGTGTGCGGGTGCTGTCGCGTCCCCCGCGATCCTGATGGCGTCGGGTATCGGTCCCGGCGATGCCCTGACCGCTGCCGGTATCGCACCCCTTCATGAACTGCGCGGCGTGGGCGCCAATCTTCAGGATCATCTCGACGGTCTGGTGACCGTGCGCTCGACGGATGCGCGCACGCTCGGCTTTTCACGGGCCTCCCTGCCGTCGGTCCTGTCGTCGCCGCTGCGCTATCTCGCGGGCCGCAAGGGCTGGCTGACCACGAACTATGTCGAGGCCGGCGGCTTCGCCCGTACCCGGTATGCCACGGACGTGCCGGACATCCAGTTCCACTTCGTCCCCGGTTATCGCAGCCCGCGCGGTCGTCTGTTCGAATGGGGGCACGGCATCGCCGTCCACACCTGCGTGCTGCGCCCGCAAAGCCGGGGGCGAATCACCCTGTCCACGGACGGACATGCCGCCCCGGTGATCGATTTCAACTTCGCCTCGGTCCCGCGCGATATGGACATCTTGTGCGACGGCATCCACCACGCACGCCGGATTCTGGCGCAAGCGGCGTTCGACCGCACGCGCGGCACGGAAATCGCCCCGGGGAACGCCGTGGCGTCGGACGACGAGATCCGCGCCTATCTGCGACGCAGCGCGGCGACGGTCTTCCACCCGGCGGGGACATGCCGCATGGGCGCCGACGACGCCTCGGTGGTGACGCCACGTCTTCAGGTGCGGGCCGTGGACGGCCTGCGCATCGCCGATGCCTCCATCATGCCCACGCTGATCAGTGGCAACACGAGCGCGCCGAGCATGATGATCGGCGCGAAGGCCGCGCGCATGGCCCTCGACGACGCACGCTAGAACAGGGCCGGACACACACCGGAGACATATCTTATCTGAACTATTGTTTTTCGTTCAGAGACAGAGATTATTGATGATTCCGTCAAGAAAGCGGTCGCCCTCGGCCAGTTCGGCCACCGTGATATATTCGTCCGCCTTGTGCGCGCGCGCGATCGATCCCGGTCCGCACACGATGCAGGGCAATCCCAGCTCCTGCGTGAACAGGCCAGCCTCCGTGCCGAAATCGATCACGCCCGGCCGATTGCGTCCGGCTTCATGCAGGCCCAGGGCGCACAGGTCGCCCTCCGCGCTGGCATCGAGACCGGGATAGGCATTGGTCACCTCGATCCGGATCGCGGCCCGATCGTGGCCACGCACGATCTCCCGCGCCGCCGCCTCAAGCCATGCGAGACCGGCCTGTCCGTCCTGCCCCGGAATAAGCCGCATCTCGGCCATCACCACGCAGCGGTCCGGCACGATGTTCAAGGCCGTTCCACCCTCGATCAGCCCCGCCTGAACGGTCGAGAACGGCACGGCAAAGCGCGTATCATGGATTTCGGTAGACCGAAGATGCTCCTGCAAGGCGCTCAGCCGCCCGATCATGCCTGCGGCCAGAACGATCGCGTTCGTGCCCTGAAAAGGATTGGCCGAATGTGCCGCCTGCCCCTCGCAGGTGATGCGAAACGCGACCTTGCCCTTGTGGGCGATGGCGACGTTCATGTCCGTCGGTTCCCCAACCACGCAACCCGCGGCCGCGACCCCTTCGTGCCGCAGCGCCGACAGCAGGGACCGCACCCCCACGCAGCCCAGTTCCTCGTCGTAGGAGACGGCAAGATGCAGCGGCCGCCGCAGCGGGCGGGATGCCGCGCGCCCGGCCGCGGTCACCATGCAGGCCAGAAACCCCTTCATGTCGCTGCTGCCCCGGCCATACAGCCGATCGCCGTCCTGGGTCAGGGTGAACGGGTCGTGGGTCCAGGGCTGCCCGACCACGGGCACAACATCGGAGTGCGCCGATAGCACCAGCCCGTCCGGCGTCTCGGGCCCGAGGGACGCGAACAGGCTGAACGCGTCCGGACGATCGCCGGGAAAACGGCGCACGTGCGCACCCGTCGCGCGCAACTGCGCCTCGACCCAGTCGATCATCGCCACGTTGGACTGCCCGCAGACGGTCGGAAAGGCCACCAGACGGGCAAGGATCTCCCGGGTCTTCGACATCGTCCCGACCTCCGCCTCAGCGCTGGCCGCGTGCCGCGATATGACCGGCCAGATAGTCCGCGTCGTGCCACACGCCCCAGATGAAGGCCGATGCCCGCCGCGTCAGCCACGACAGGCCGACGAAATACAAACCCGGCTGGTCTGAGACACCTTTTTTGTGACGCGGCCGTCCGGACGGGTCGAATGTATCGGCCTCGATCCATCCGAAATCAAGCGCGTAGCCCGTGGCCCAGAGTACCGTGCCGATGCCAGCCTGCTTGAGATCGAGGGTGCGCAGCGGCGCGGCGACGCAGGCCGGATCGGCCCCGATGATGCGCGCATCGGGTTCTTCGGGAAAATCAAGCCCCTCGCGCTCGATATACGCATCGGCCGCGTCCAGCATCGAGAGGTAGTTGGCATCCCCCTTGTCGATGTTCGTCTTCAGATCGGGGGCGAAATGCAGGACGCCGTCGGAAAAACGCTCCGTCCGGCCTACCAGCGTCATGCCCTCCGTGGCCAGTCGCCGGAAATCGACCGTCTCGCCGCCCCGGGCGCCGCTGACGGCGATCGTGACATGCTCGCTGCCCGCGTCGGGAACTTCCATGTCCCACATGCCCAGCTTGCCGAGCCACCAGACGAAATCCTTGCCGCGATAGCGACGCGGGGGGCGGTCGTGCGGGCCGACCGACAGCCACACGGCGCGCCCCGCACGCCGCAGTTCATCGGCGATCTGCGTGCCCGACGAGCCTGCGCCGATCACCAGAACACCCCCGGGGGGCAACTGCTCCGGATTGTGATATGTGTTGGAATGCAACTGGGTCACACCGGCGTCCGCCGGAATGACGTCGGGGATGATCGGCTTCTGAAAAGGTCCCGTGGCTGCGACAACGTTTCGCGCCCTGACCACACCATGGCTGGTGTCGACCACGAAGCCATCGCCGTCCGGCCGCACCGACCGTACGCTGACGCCGCAGCGGACGGGTGCCTCGATCCGACGGGCATAGGCCTCCAGATAGTCGGCGACGGCGTCGTGCGGCGCGAAACCGTCCGGATCGATGCCCGGAAAGGTCATGTTCGGAAACCTGTCGTGCCAGGCAGGTCCATTGGCAACCAGAGAGTCCCATCGTTCCGTCCGCCACCGTTCAGCAATGCGCTTTCGCTCAAGCACCAGGTGCGGCACGCCGCGACGCCCCAGATGCTCGCTCATGGCCACTCCGGCCTGACCGGCGCCGATGACAAGCGTATCGACGGTTTCGACTGTCATGCAGGAGACCTTTCTCTGGCGCCGCAACGGAGAACACGGCGCGTATCGCGTTCTCCGTTTTTATATGGAAATGACACATCTGGAAAAACAAGCATTTTGATTTCCTCTGCTTAGCCTTTTCCTATGCCTGCCTCGGCGGCGTCCGCGCCGGATGCACGTTCCCCCGAAAAACCTCATGACAGCTTCAAAAAAACAGTCTTTACCCGAGCGGCCGGAGGTTCCTACGCTACTGCGATTGTGTAACGAAGCGGCTGTGGAGAGCGTGTTGAGCCAGGACATCGAACAGACCGTGCGGATCGATCTCGCCGCCGCCTTTCGCATTGCTGCCCGGCAGGGTCTGCATGAGGCGGTCGCCAACCATTTCAGCGCCGCCGTGTCCGAAGACGGCTCGCGCTTTCTCATCAACCCGAAATGGCGACATTTCTCCCGCATCCGCGC
Organism: Ameyamaea chiangmaiensis; assembly: GCF_013376175.1. GTDB lineage: Bacteria > Pseudomonadota > Alphaproteobacteria > Acetobacterales > Acetobacteraceae > Ameyamaea > Ameyamaea chiangmaiensis. Next base: position 2,309 of record NZ_JABXXR010000065.1, on the reverse strand, counting down.
GCGTGACCTTGTCCTGGTGGACACCAGCGTGCCGGGCAACGCCGACAGCCATGATCTCGACCCGACCGCGTGGGCCATTCACGGCCAGCTGCATCGTCTCAACCCCCGGGCACGCGTCGCCCTGCATCTGCATCCGATTTACGCCACGACGATCGCAACCCTCCAGGACCCGACGATCCTACCCATCGACCAGAATACGGCGCGTTATTTCAATCGCGTCGTGATCGACCGCCACTACGGCGGCATGGCCGACAGCGATGCCGAAGGCGCCCGCCTGACCAGCCTTCTGGGCGACAGGACGCGGCTGATGATGGGCAATCACGGCGTGATGGTCGTCGCGCCTACGGTGGGCGAGGCGTTCGACGATATGTACACGCTCGAGCGCGCGTGCCAGCTTCTCGTCAACGCGTATGCCACCGGCCGGCCGTTGTCCGTCCTTGCCGACGATGTGGCGGAGAAAACCGCCCGCGACTGGGAAAAGATCACCGCGTTCTCCCTCCGTCATTTCGAGGAGATGAAGCTGATCCTCGATCGGGAGGAGCCCGATTACCGGGACTGAGCAGACCTCCCGCGCGCCGTGTAGCCCGGTGGGGCCGCGCTCCCTCGCCTCCCGTGGCGGCATAGTGTAGAACGTGCCATGCGCTATACCCTCCGCCAGCTCGAATATTTCATCGCGGCGGCCGAGGCCGGATCCATCCGCCATGCGTCGGAAAAGCTGTCGATCTCCCAACCCTCCATCTCCACGGCCATCGGCCATCTGGAGCAGGAACTGGGTGTGCAGCTGTTCATTCGCCATCACGCGCAGGGACTGTCACTGACGCCGGCCGGACGGCGCCTCGCCGCCGAGGCCAAGCGCGTGATCCAGATGGCCGAGGGGCTGTATGCCGTGGCGTCCGAGGTCACGGACCAGGTGCGCGGACAGCTGACGGTGGGCGCGATGGCGACGCTGGCGCCGATGATCATGCCCGAGCTGGCGCACGGCTTCATGTCGGCCTATCCGGCGACCGAAATCCGTCAGTTCGAGGCCGATCACGAGCAACTGATGGAGCGCCTCAAGCGGGCCGAGATCGACATCGCCATCACCTACGACCTGCAGATCCCCGAGGGCATCGGCTTTGTGCCGCTCGCCCGGCTGCCGGCCCATATCCTGGTGGGCGAGACCCATCCCTTTGCGGCCCGGGACGACGTATCGCTGCACGATCTGGTCGATGAGCCGCTGATCCTGCTCGATATGCCGCTCAGCCGGGAGTATTTTTTCGGCCTGTTCTTCAGCAAGGGGCTGGAGCCCAGGATCTACGCCCGCTCGTCCCAGCAGGAAGTGGTGCGGACCATGGTCGCCAACGGGTATGGCTATACGCTTGCCAATGTCCGGCCACGTTCGGACCTGGCACTCGATGGGCGGCGCGTGGTGCGCGTCGCGCTGAGCGGCGACCATCGTCCGATGATGGTCGGCATCGCCACGCTGGACAGCGTACGCAAGTCGCGCCTGCTCGAAAGTTTCGAGGCGCACTGCACGACCTCGATTTCGGACACGTCCCTGCCGGGCATGGCCCCGCTGGACGCGCTGCGGCCGCACGACTGATCATCGCGCCGTTGCCGGGCGTCGGCTGTCTTAACCCGTTCTTCGTCTTTCCCGCGCATGCTGAACCCCGCACGCGCGAAAAGGGAACACGATGCGCATCGGGCGCGACGACGCAAGCACACCCGCCAGACCGCTCCCGGTGACGGAGAACACCCACCGCAGCCGTGAGTTCGAGACGCTGCTGAACACGCACCCGTCCTCCCGGGAGCCAACTGCGGCGCCGTCAGTGTCGGTCAACGACCGGGCCGAAAGCGGCAGGAGCGGGCAGCGGACGACGGCACGCCGCACAGCACCGACGTATCATCAGGAGACCGACGCGGCGGACGCCCGATCGTCAGGCTCACCCCGCGCCGGGGACAAGGCCAAGGCCTCCGCAGCAGCCTCCGTCCCCGCGCGTCCGTCCCGGAACAGCCGGGCGTCATCCCAGCCGGGCGTCCGTCCCGCGGTGCAGGGGGCGGATGCCTCGGCCACGGTCGCGGGGGAGGACGCCGCAGGGGGTGCGCCGGAGGGCAGCGCACCGCGGCGACTGGACGACCTGACTCCCTCGTCAGCATCGGACACGGCCGAGACGACCCGAGACGCTGACACGTCCGATTCCGCCGACACGCGCCCGCTCGGCACGGACCCGGCCACCGTTTTCGCGGTTCCGATCCTTCCGGTCGCGGTGTCCGGCCCGGGTGCCGCGACGCCCACGGGCCCGTCGTCCGCCCCGGCCGACTTGCCCTCG
>NZ_JABXXR010000064.1 GCF_013376175.1 Ameyamaea chiangmaiensis | reverse complement strand
GAGGCCCCGGCGGCGGCACTCGGCGCGCGGCTCGAGGCGCTGAACCTGCGGATGGGGCGGCTGAAGACCGGCACCCCTGCCCGCCTCGAGCGAGCGTCGATCGCGTGGGACGCCCTGGCCGAAGATCCGGGCGATGCCGTGCCGGAACCGTTCAGTCGCCTGACCGATCGCATCGACAACCCGCTGCTGTCCTGCCGGATCACGGCGACGACGCCCGCCACGCACGCGATCATTCGTGACCATATCCACCTGTCGGCCGTCTACGGGGGCGCCATCGCGGGGCGTGGGCCGCGTTACTGTCCGTCGATCGAGGACAAGGTCGTTCGGTTCGCCGAACGTGACAGCCACCAGATCTTCCTCGAACCCGAGGCTCTGCCGGGCAATCCTGGCGGCGACCTTGTCTACCCCAACGGCATCTCGACCAGTCTGCCGGCGGATGTGCAGGCGGCCATGCTGCGGACCATTCCGGGTCTGGAGCATGTGCGGATCGTGCGTCCGGGATATGCCGTGGAATACGACTATATCGATCCGCGGGAGCTGACGCCGTCGCTGGAGGTCAAGGCCCGGCCCGGCCTGTTCCTGGCCGGCCAGATCAACGGCACGACCGGCTATGAAGAGGCCGGTGCGCAGGGCCTGCTGGCGGGTCTGAACGCGGCACGCAAGGTCGGCGGGGCCGCGCCCGTCGCGCTGGACCGCGGCACGGCGTATATCGGCGTCATGATCGACGATCTGACGACCCAGGGTGTGAGCGAGCCCTATCGCATGTTCACCTCGCGCGCCGAATATCGCCTCACGCTGCGGGCCGACAATGCGGACCTGCGCTTGACCGGCCATGGCCTGGACTGGGGCTGTGTCGGTGCACGACGCGGCGCGCTGTTCGCGGCGGACCGGGAGGCGATCGCATTTGCAACAACGAAGGCGGAGACAGCATGTTTCACGCCTGGCGATCTGGCCGCAGCAGGGCTCGCCGTGTCGCAGGATGGGCGCCGACGCAGCGTGATGGACGTGCTGGCGGCGGGGGCGGATCTGGCGGTCGTCGATCGGATGGCGCCGTGGTTCCAGTCGCTCTCCACGCGTGTCCGGATGCACCTTCAGACCCAGGCACGCTACAGCGGCTACCTCGCCCGGCAGGACCGGGAAATCCGGCAGCTGGGCGTCGAAAGCCAGATCACGCTGCCGCCCGACCTGGATTACAGCCGCGTCGGTGGTCTCAGTACCGAGATGTGCGAACGCCTTGCCCAGGCACGCCCTGCGAGTTTCAGCGCGGCGCAGCGCATTCCCGGCGTCACGCCGTCGGCGTTGATGGCGTTGCTGAGCCATGTAAAGCACGCGGCATGAGTGCTGTTTCACGTGAAACACAGGCGCGGCTTGCGGTGTTTGCGGCGTTGCTCGAACGCTGGAACGCGCGGATCAATCTCGTCTCGCCGCGCGACGTGCCACATCTGTGGTCACGGCACATCGATGACAGTCTGCAGATCGTGCCCCTTGTCGAGAGCGCATCCGCGATCACGGATCTTGGGTCCGGCGGTGGCTTTCCAGGCCTGATCGTCGCGATCGCCACGGGTATCCCGACGACGCTCATCGAGTCCGACCAGCGCAAATCGACCTTCCTGCGCGAGGCTGCGCGGGAGACCGGGACGTCGGTTCATGTGGTGGCGCGCCGGATCGAACTGGCCGACGTGCCGCCTGCTCCGGTGGTCACCGCCCGCGCGTTGGCGCCCGTGACGCAACTGCTGGCGTGGGCGGTCCCTCTTCTGTCGCCCGGCGGGGCATGCGTCTTTCTCAAGGGGCGGCAGGTCGACGCGGAGTTGACCGACGCGGCCCGGGACTGGCACATGGCGATCGATCGTGTGCCCAGCCGCACAAGCCCCGATGGGGTGATTCTGAAGATCCGAGATATCAGGCGAGCCCAGACCGTTGACTGACCGCGCTTACGTCCTCGCACTTGCGAACCAGAAAGGCGGTGTGGGCAAGACCACAACGGCCATCAATCTTGCGGCCGCTTTGGCCGAGCACGGTCGTCGTGTCCTGCTGATCGATCTCGATCCGCAGGGCAATGCGTCAACGGGGCTGGGCGTCGCGTATGAGGCCCGCAAGGTCGGTACCTACGCCATGATGATCGACGGGGCCGAACCCCGTGCCGTGACTCAGGATACCGAACAGCCGGGCTTGAGCATCATCGCGGCCGACAACGATCTCGCCGGTGCGGAACTGGAACTGGTCACCGACGAGCGGCGTGAACATCGTCTGCGCGACGCGATCGGGCGTCTGCGCGGCGACTTCGACTACGTCCTGATCGATTGCCCGCCCAGCCTGGGGCTTCTGACCCTCAATGCGTTGGTGGCGGCCGACGGTGTTCTGGTGCCGCTGCAGTGCGAGTTCTTTGCGCTGGAGGGGATCAGCCAGCTGACACGGACGGTCGAGCGGGTGCGCAAGGCATTCAATCCCGCGCTGAAAATCACCGGCATTGTCCTGACGATGTTCGATCGACGCAACAACCTGTCCGAGCTTGTGGCCGAGGACGCGCGGGGCTTCTTCCGGGCGCAGGTGATGGACACGCTGATCCCGCGCAACATTCGCATTTCCGAAGCGCAGAGCCACGGCAGCGCCGTCATGCGTTATGATCCCCGCTCGACCGGTGCACAGGCCTATACAGCCCTGGCAGCCGAGGTCGATGCCCGTGTCGGCAAGGAAACATCCTGATGGCTTCCAAAAAAGACGCCCCCCGACCGCGCCTCGGGCGTGGCCTGGCTGCCCTGTTGGGCGATGACGCCCCGAAAGCCCGGAGTGCCGAGGGGGTGGCAAGCCTGCCGATCGAATTTCTCGTCCCCGGTCCGTTTCAGCCGCGTCAGGACATGGAACCGGGACCGCTGTCCGAGCTTGCAGAATCGATCCGCGTGCGTGGCATCCTGCAGCCCATCCTTGCCCGCCCGGACCCCGCGCAGGATGGGCGCTACCAGATCATCGCGGGCGAGCGTCGCTGGCGTGCGGCACAGATGGCCGGGCTGCATGACGTACCGGTGCATGTCCGTGCCCTTGATGACAGCGATGCGATGGCTGCGGCGCTGGTCGAAAACCTGCAACGCGCCGATCTCAACGCCATTGAAGAGGCCGAAGGCCTTCAGCGCCTGTCGGCCGATTACCGCCTGACGCAGGAAGAGCTGGCACGTGCCGTCGGCAAGTCACGCCCGCATGTCGCCAATATGCTGCGTCTGCTGAACCTGCCGCCACCGGTGCGCACGCATGTGCGGCGTGGCGAGTTGAGTGCCGGTCACGCGCGTGCCCTGCTGGCCCATCCCGATCCCGTGGCAGCCGCCCGTACGGTCCTGACGCAGGGGCTCAACGTACGCCAGACCGAGGCACTGGCGGGCAAGGCCACCAAACCCGTGTCGACCGTCGAAAAGCCGCGTGATCCCAGAAGCCCGGAGATCGGCGCGCTGGAACGCGAACTCGGGCTGAAACTCGGCATGCCGGTCCAGATCACGTTCGATGGCAAAGGTGGCAGCCTGCGCATTCTCTACCGGTCGCTCGACCAGTTCGACAGCCTGCTGGCGCGCCTGAATCGCTAGCGGCTGGACAAAAACTTCATTTTCACTCTTGTCGAGCCAAAGGCAGGCTGTTAAAAGCCCGCCATCCCGATCGCAGGGTGTATGGGCGCATAGCTCAGTTGGTAGAGCAGCTGACTCTTAATCAGCGGGTCCAAGGTTCGAGTCCTTGTGCGCCCACCATATACCGCGATGGGGTTTTCTGAAAAATAGCCATACGTTCTCACTCACGCAGCCTCGGCCGTGCGAAGAACACGCGATCATGGTTCCCCTCGCGTCCTCCGTTGCGCGACACTGACCGCACGTAGAATCGTCGCGAGGTGGTCGTGAACCCGTATGCACTCAATTCTACCGGCGCGGCAGCACAAAAGCCCGATCTTGTCCCGCCCGGCCCCCATGTCTTCTTCATCGACGTCATCCTGCATGCCGATAGGCGGGAGGACATCTATCATCTGAAACTCGGCACGATCGTCCACGACGATGACACGCGAAAACCCATCGCCCTGCCATCAGTCGACATGAGGCTGACGACCGAGGCCGCCTCCGCCACCATTCTGGCGCTGAGAAAACTTTGCACCCATCGTCATCTGCCCGACTTCGACGGAGAGACCCCGTTTCATGTCGAGCCGGATGCGTCGCGGGAGACGACCGACCCGGTCCACGGCCGCAGGCAGGCGGTCATGATGCGTACCCGTGCGCCGATCGTGTTCGTGGATTACCTCGAAACGGCGTCGTTCTACATGAACCTGTTCTACATACAGCTGGGATCGACCTTCATCGTGCGAGACAATCATAAAGTTCGGCGATCAGCGCTGCACCTTCGCCTTACGGCATCGGGCATCGTGCGGTTGGTGGCGGCGCTGGAAGCTGTTTTCTAAACAGGTAAGGCCCGGGCTCGATCATCGGCGCATCAGACGCGGCCATAGCCGTATGCGGTCGTGGGTCGCGGCACCAGGCGCGATTCCAGCCCCAACTGGCTGAGGTCGGGGCCGCTGCCACCCACGACGACCGGGACAAGCACGTGCCTGTCCATCAGGATATAGGCGGCGCGCTCGGTCGGGGGCAGGCCCGACAGGTCGACCCGGGTCCATGTCTGGCCGCCCGATGGCACGGTGTGCAGGCGCCACTGGCCGTCCCAACGCTCAACCCCATCCATCGCGACACCACCCCAGCCCAGCGACGCCAGACGTCGGAAGGCCCGATAATGAAACGTCCCCCCGCGCGCGTCCGGCGTGCCGTCCAGAACCAGCGCCACGCTGCGATCATAGCCGTCGGCGCAGCCGGTCTGATACCCGTACCAGTCGCCGAACACGGGCCCCGTCGGCCCGACGCAACCCGCCAGACTTCCGGCCGCCGGTGTTGCCAGGACCGCGCCGATCAGGGTGCGGCGCGTGAACCATGGTGCCATTGGGCGGCCCTCGTGCTCAGTGTGCCGCGCGACGACGCAGCCTTGTGGCACTCAGGATAGCCGCAAGCAGGGCCGTCACCGATGCAAATTCCAGGCATCGCCGGTTCGCTTGCTGCGCGACGAAGGCGAACGTCAGCGCGACGAGCATGGCACCAAGCGTCTGGCCCATAAGGCGGGCGACGGACACCATGCCACTGGCGCTGCCGGCGCGGCCACGCGGGGCGGCGACCATCATGGCGCGGTTGTTGGGGGCCTGGAAAATGCCAAAGCCCATTCCCGCGATGCCGATGCGCCAGATGATATCGAGCGTCGTGGCATCGGCGGGCAGCAGGGACAGCATCAGAAAGCCGAAGCTGGTCACCAGCAGCCCGCAGGACGACACGACGCTGGCGGGCACCCGGTCGGCGATGCGCCCGACCAGAGGCGAGATCAGCACGATACCGACCGGCCATGGCGTGATCAGCAACCCCGTCTGGGAGGGCGTGCGACCGAACAGGCTCTGCAGTGTGAACGGCATCGAGATGATGAAGAAATTCGATGCGATGAACCCCATCATCCCGACCAGGAAGGCCACGACGAAGTCCGGTACCCCCAGAAGGTCGACGGGAAACATCGGGTTGGGTCGCCCGCGCTGACGCAGCACGAGGGCTGCCAGCGCGACGGCGCCGACCACGATCAGGGCCGAAGCCTGCGCGGCGCCGGCCTGATGGGCAAGACTGTCGATCCCCACGATTACGCCGCTGAACGCGACGACGTTCAGCGCGGCACTGCGCCAGTCGAACGGGGTCTCGACGCGCGGGGTGCGCGGCAGTGTCGTCACCGCGAAAAACAGCGCGACCGCGCCCAGCGGCAGGTTGATCAGGAAGATCCACGGCCAACGTGCGACGTAGAGCACGAGTGCCGCGATCGTCGGGCCAAGCGCCACCCCGGCGGCCACGACGATGCCGTTGATGGCAATGCCGCGGCCGATCGCCGCATGGGGATAGATAAAGCGGACAAGGGCGATGTTGACGCTCATGATGCACGCGCCGCCGATGCCCTGCAGTGCACGGGCCAGCGAGATTTCCAGCAGCGAGTGCGCGGTCGCGCACCAGACCGACGCCACCACGAAGACACCGATGCCGATTTGGCACATGCGCGCGAACCCGACCCGCGCGCCGAGCGAGGCCAGCGGCAGAAGCGCCATGACCGACGCCATCTGGTACGCATTGACCACCCAGATCGACGCCGCACGATCGGCGTGCAGATCGTCCGCGATGGTCGGCAGCGCGACGTTGGCGATCGCATAGTCCAGGACGGACAGAAGCACCGACAGGGCGACGGCGAACATCGCCCGGGCACGTGCGGATCCCTCCAGCCCCTGCCCTTCGATCAGAAGGGGCGTGCGGGCGAACAGGCGGCTCATGACGGTATCGGCTCCGCCGTTCAGGATGTGGTGCGGGCGGGTCCGCCACACAGGGTGCGGGCGAACAGGGTGCGGGTCGCCATCATCGCGTCGAGAAACAGTGCGGCGTCGTAACGCGGCCCTTCGTCACGCAGGAACGCGTGCTGACCGTTCACCTCGTGCCAAGTATACTGCGTTCCGGCCTCCTCGAGCCGTTCGCGGATCAACTGGCGTCCTGCAAACGGCACGTGCGGATCCTGTCGGCCCCAGACCATCATCACCTCGCCGGGAATGTCGCCAAAGCGTGCCAGCGTGTCGTCCGACCGGCCGGCCCCCAGCGTTCCCGTATGGATGTCGGTGGCGTAGAAGCACGCGGCCGCGCGCACCTTCGGGTTCATCGCGGCCCGGAATGCCAGATGGCCGCCCAGGCACACGCCGAACGTGCCGACCGCCCCGTTGCATGCGGGATGGGCGGCCAGCCAGTCGACCACCGCCACGGAATCAGTGTCGAAGCCTGCCACGGGCTTGGTGAATTTCAGCGTGTTCCCGCGATCCGTGCCGGGCTTGTCATACGCCAGAATGGTGCCTGGGGCCTCGTACTCATGATAGACCTCCGGCACGGCGACGACGTGGCCTTGCCCGGCGATCATGGCGGCGAGACGGCGGATCGGACCGGTCACCTGATAAATCTCCGAATAGAGAACGACCGCGCCGAACGGCCCTTCCCCTGCCGGGCGGAACAGGTGGACGCGCATCGGGCCCGTCGGTGTGTCGATATCGGCGGTCTCGTCGGTGCGGATGATCATGAGCGCGTTCTCCCGTGTGGTCAGCGGCCAAGCCGGCGCAGGGGCGCGCCGTGCATCAGATTGTCTTCGATCTTTTCAAGCGAGACATCTTTCGTTTCGGGAACAAACAGGAATGTCACGATGATGAAGACGGCGTTGAGGATACCGAACAGCCAGAACGTCGCGCTTTCGCCGATCCCGGCCAGAAGCGAGAGGAATGTGTTGCTGACGGCCCAGTTCGCGGCCCAGTTGGTGAAGGTCGAGCAGGCGATCCCGAAGTCCCGGCCCTGAAGGGGCTGGATTTCGGAGCATAACGTCCAGACCAGCGGCCCCTCACCCATCGCGAAGCCCGCGACGAACAAAAGCACCATGCCCACCAGCACGGCCTGTTGCAGGACCGATCCCGCGCCCAGCGCCAGCAGGATGCCGACCGAGACCATGGCGAAGGCCGCGATCGCGCAGCTGGCCATCAGCAAGGGCCGTCGGCCCCAGCGATCGACCAGGACGATCGCGATGCCGGTGGCGCCCATGTTGACCAGTCCCACTAGCGTGGTGGCCCAGACGGCGGCCGAGACGCCGAAATGCGCGGCCTCGAAAACACGCGGGGCGTAATACATCAGCACGTTGATGCCGGTCAGCTGCTGAAAGATCTGCAGCACGATTCCAAGTGCCACCGAGCGGCGGAAATTCGCCGACCGGCGAAATAGGGCAAAGCCGCTCCCCGATTCGTTGTGGAGCTGCACCGAAATCTCGCGGATTTCCGCGTCCGCGATCCGGGCATCACCACGCAGGCTGAGCATCACGCGGCGTGCGGCTCCGGTCTGTCCGCGCATCATCAGCCAGCGCGGCGTATGGGGCAGAAACAGGGCGCCGATCAGGAAGACAGAGCTGGGAACGGCCATGACGCCGAGCATCCACCGCCAGTGCGCGCCTGGGGCGAGAAGCGAATCCGACACGAAGGCCAGGAAAATCCCCAGCGTGACCATCAACTGATAGAACGAGATCATCGAGCCGCGACGCTCGCCGACCGTGATCTCGGAAATATACAGTGGCGCGGCAAAGGCGGCCACACCTACCGCCAGCCCGAGCATGACCCGGCCGACGATCATGACCGCGATCCCCGGCGCAAGGGCGCATGTCAGCGTCCCGATCAGGAACATGACGGCAGCGCCCACCATCGCGCCGCTCCGGCCATACCGGTAGGAGATGCCGCCCGCCGCCACCGACCCCAGCGCGGCACCCGCCATCATGGACGACACGATCCATTCCTGCGTGCGGCTCGATGCCTCAAACGTATCGGCGATGAAATGCAGCGCGCCGGCGATGACGCCCGTATCCAGCCCGAACATCAGGCCGGCGAGGGCAGCCAGCAGCGCCATGGCGAATGCCCGGGCGTGTCCTTCATGGACCGCGTCGTGCCCCGTATCGGTCATGCCGTCTTCCATTCTTCGTTCCCTTGTCCGTCCCAGAAGCGCCGCGAGAGGCCGGCGGCACACCTTGGTCTGTTCCGCCGCCGTTTCCAACCCCGTGCCCCTGTCGGCGTAAATCACAGCGCGCGGCCTTCACCAACCTATGAACGGTCGGCACGGTTGACATTCGCGCACGCTGCCCGCGAGATGCCAGCCCATGACACCCCTCTTCGCCATCGGCCTCGCGTCGGCCTCCATCATCGCGGTCATCGTCCTGATCGCGCGCTATCGTCTCAACCCGTTCCTGGTACTGTTCAGCGTATCGCTGATGCTGGCGCTGGTTTCGGGAATGCCCGCGCAGAAAGTCGTCAGTTCCTTCGAAGAGGGCATGGGGCATGTGCTCGGTCACATCGCGACGGTGATCGCGCTGGGCACGATGCTGGGCAAGATGCTGGCGGAATCGGGGGGTGCGGATCAGATCGCCCTGACGATCACCCGGATCGCGGGCGAAAAGCGGATCAGCTGGGCGATGATGATCATCGGCCTGCTGATCGGTTTGCCCGTGTTTTTCGAGGTGGGGTTCGTATTGCTGATCCCGCTGGTTTTCACGCTGGCCAAGCGGACCGGCGTGCCGCTGCTGCTGATCGCCATGCCGATGGCGACTGCCCTGTCGGTCACCCATGCGATGATCCCCCCGCACCCGGCCACGCTTCTGGCGCTCACCGCCTATCATGCCGATATCGGACGGACGATTTTCTGGGGGGTTCTCGTCGGCACGCCGATTGCGATCATCGCCGGGCCGCTCTACGCCAAATTTATCGGGCGTTACGTGACCTTCGCCAACCCGGCGTCCCTGGCCGAACAGTTCACGTCGCAGACCGAGCACGATTCGCTACCGCCATTCTGGCTGACCGTTCTGACGATACTCTCGCCGGTGTTGCTGATGCTGATGGCATCCGTGGCGGATCTGGTCACGCCCAAGGGCTCGGTGATCAACAACCTGATCCATTTCGTTGGCAACACCGACATCGCGCTTCTGCTGGCCACCGTGCTGTCGTTTTATGTGCTCGGGCTGGCACGTGGCTTCTCGCGTGAGACGATCCTGAAATTCACCACCGAATGCCTTGGCCCGACGGCGATGATCATGTTGCTGGTCGGCGCAGGAGGCGGCTTCGGGCGCGAACTGGTCGACAGCGGCGTGTCCAGAACCATCACCAACGTGGCGCTCGACGCACACGTGCCGTTGCTGGTGCTGGCATGGTTGCTGGCGGTGATCGTGCGTGTCGCCGCAGGCTCGGCGACGGTGGCGATGAGCACCGCGTCGGGGATTGCAGGCCCGATCCTGCTGCAGGCGCACAACGTATCGCCCGAACTGATGGTGCTGGTCACCGGCGCCGGATCAGTGGCGCTCGGGCCGATGAACGATGCCGGCTTCTGGCAGATCAAGGAATATCTCGGCCTCAGCGTGCCGGAGACGATCAAGACCTGGTGCGTGATCGAAACATTGATCGCCGTGCTGGGGTTGGTGTTCTGTCTGGTGCTGTCGCAGTTCGTGGGTGTGTGAGATCGAAGCGAGGCTAGTCAGTGGGCGCATTTTCGACTGACAGGCGACGTAGCAACTCCTGCATGATTGGCAGTTTTTTATAGCCTTTGCCAACGCCTATCGAAACATGCATCAGAAAGCGCTTTCTGCGAGCCATAAAGTGATCCGCATGGGCGCTGTTGACAGATTTCCCATTCAAAAGAGAGATATCAATGATCTCCATTTGGGTCGCGAGATAGTTCAGGATCGGCTGATCTCCGAACCAGTCTATTTCGTGCCGTCGCGTAAGTCGCGCCATCATACAAACGTTTTCGAACAGCGACTGAATGAGGTGGAGATCGTTAAAGATCATAATGCCGGAGGTTGCTCGCCAGAACGGTAAGTCAGCGAGACTGTCCGATCGTCCGATCATCCACGACCCCCACCAGTTCGCGTCGATGTCCCATCTTGTGTCTTTGATATCGTCGAGTGGCTCGTGTGCTTCGCGATACATATGAAGGCCTGGACGTGTCGCGGCCTGTTTCAGAAGGGGGCGAATGTCGTCGGCGACAACAATATCCGTATCCAGATACATGACGGGCAGATACTCCGAGATCGGATGATCGAATACCTTGTAGCGCTCGAAAAGCGGTTCATGTCCCGAGACGGGACGAACCAGAACACGGTCACGGACGTCATCAGGAAGGATACTGAGGACCTGTTCTGGCGTACGATCGGCTATGATGATGATATCACCCGTGTAGCGTCCAAATCGACGCAAACTCGTGACTGCGATCTGGCAGCATTCATAGTAATCGTCTGAGCCGAACACGCAGAAATAAATAACGGGGTTAAAACGAACGACATCGACACGTCTACGAAACGAGTCGAGGATGGTTATGCGGTTTGGACTGGCGCTCCCCAGTATCATAGGCCCGGGTCGGCCACTGAGCCGATAGGAAAGCCCTTCCGCATCCAGATACGTGTTTGCGCCCTCCTTACGGAAGCGCTTGAAAATGACAGGGTTTCCGCTTTCCCACTCAAACCACTGCTCCACTGTCGTATTCATGAACCAGTCGAGAGAATCCCGCGCAATGAGACCTAAATTCTCCCACCCGCGTGCCTTGGTTGCGGTGAACTGGGCGGTACCGGACGGCTGACAGCAGAGAATTTTTCCTGACGACTTGAGGCAAATTCCGTCCTCGCTGCTTCCACCGATCTCAATCAGAAGAGGCGGAAGGGTGGCCGAGAAACATAACGCGCCGTCGACGCCATCGCGGACGAGATATTCATATGAACCCGATATCGTCTCGCGGATTAGCCAGAGACCACCCTTAACGTTGAGGCCAAGAAGGGGTTTGAATGATCGCAACGGCTGAACGTGAGACAGTATCGCATCGTTGGACGATGTAAGAACTGTCCCAAAGTGAGTAACAAAGCAGACGCAATGAGAAGGGTTGATGTCTATAAAGGGGGTTTGATCGACGGGTTCTTTATTGTCGTCAAAAGAGTTCTCGGAGGAGAGTTGCTCCAAAATGGCTGGTTCTGTCTCGCAGGCGTTTATCTTGTTGGCACGCCGGAACAGCCTTTGAAGCATCATAAACTCCCCTTCAGAATCGGTTTTTTTGATCAGAAACTATTCAGCATACGGGTTTTTCGTTCCACGGAACTGCAGCCTGATGGGCGTCCCCGGCAGGTCGAAGGTCTCGCGCAGACCGTTCACGAGGTAGCGCTGGTAGTCTTCGGGCGTCTGTTCCGCACGGGTGCCGAACACCACGAACGTTGGCGGTCGCGCCTTGGCCTGCGTCATGTAACGCATCTTCAGGCGTCGTCCATCGACCAGAGGCGGCGCGTGGCGCTCGAGGGCCGCCTCGAACCACCGGTTCAGGGCCCCGGTGGCAACGCGGCGGTTCCAGACGGCGTGGGCGCGGCGCACCGCCGGCATCAGTTTGTGGATCCCCGCACCCGTCAGTGCGGAGAACGATACGACCTCGATCCCGCGCATCTGCGCGAGCGAGATGCTCAGGCGGTCCATGATCGCCTTGCGCGTTGCAATCCGGTCCTCGACCGCGTCCCATTTGTTCAGGACGATCACACAGGCGCGCCCCTCGCGCTCGATCAGGCGCGCGATCTGGAGGTCCTGCTCTTCCACACCCAGGTTAGCATCCAGCGCGAGCACCACGACTTCGGCCATCTTCAGCGCCTCGATAGATGCGGAGACGGACATCTTCTCCAGCGCCTCGTCCACCCGCGCCTTGCGGCGCAATCCCGCGGTGTCGACAAGCTGAACCGGCCCGACGCCATCGTCGAACATCACCGCCACCGAGTCACGGGTCAGGCCGGGCTCCGGCCCGGTGATCATCCGCTCCTCGCCCAGAAGGCGATTGAGCAGCGTCGACTTGCCGGCGTTCGGACGGCCGACGATCGCCAGACGGAGCGGCCCCGCCGGACGCTCATCGTCCGGTTCGCCCTCCGGGTCATCCTCGGCGTCCGCGTCGTACCAGGGCTCGTCCTCCTCCTCGATCGCGGCCGGAGGCGGCAACAGATCGGCGATCTCGGCCATCAGGGTGGCGATGCCTTCGCCATGTTCGGCCGAAACCGCAATCGGATCGCCAAGGCCCAGCGCGTACGATTCCATTGCCGCGGCGGCACCACCCCGCCCCTCGGCCTTGTTGCACACCAGCAGGACGGGACGACCCTGACGCCGCAGCCACAGCGCGAAATGCTCATCCGCCGGCGTGATGCCGGCCCGGGCATCGATGCAGAACAGCACCAGGTCGGCCTGCTCGACCGCTCCTTCGGACGAGGCGCGCATACGCCCGAACAGCGTCTCCGGTGCCGCTTCCTCCAGCCCGGCGGTGTCGATCAGCCGGATGTCGCGACCGCGCACCTGCGCCTCGGCTTCCTTGCGGTCGCGCGTCACGCCAGGGGTGTCGGCAACCAGCGCCTGGCGACGACCGACCAGCCGGTTGAACAGCGTCGATTTGCCGACATTGGGGCGACCGGCAATGACGACCGTCGGCAGGCCGGGCGCCGGCAGGGCGGCCTCGGGTCGCGCGGGCCGGAAACGGGAATTTTGGGGGCGCTTCACACCAGCCATCCTTGTTGTTCGCGCGCCCGGGCAACCAGGCGCGGCTTCAGCCGAAAGCGTTCAGCTTGCCGTCGTCGGTCAGAACCAGCATCCGGCCGTCGACCACGATCGGCATCACGGTCGAGATGCCGGGCAGAGGCTCGACGCTTTCAATCTTTCCGGTGGCCGGGTCAAGCACGGCGATTCCGTTACTGGGCAGCGTGCTGATGCAGATCAGCTTGCTGCCGGCCATGATCGGCCCGGTCCATGCCATCGCGTTCTTCGACACGTTCACGCGCACGAAGCGTCGCAACTGCGAAATCCAGCGCACACGGCCGGTGTAGCGGTCGAGACATGCGACCTGCTGATCGGAGGAAAGGATGTAGATCCAGTCGCCAAGGACCAGCGGCGTGCACTGACCGCCAACGGCGCGCTCCCACAAACGGCGGCCGGACCGGGCATCGATCGCCACCATGACCGACGCCACCGAAATTGCGTAGATCGTGCGGTCCACCGCCACCGGCATCCCGCGCACGCAGGAGAAATCCATCACCGCCGCGCGACCGTTGGTGCTGCCCAGCGCATCGCTCCACACCATTTCGCCGGAATCGGCACGCAAGGCCACCAGATCGCCCGAGCCGAAGCCGGCGGCCACGATGCCGTCGATCACGGCCGGAGCGGGCTGGCCGAAGAACACGGTATCAGCCTGCGTCGCGCTGTAGCGCCACAGTTCCGCGCCCGTGGCCGCATCGAGCGCGAAAAGCCTCTCGTCGATGGTCCCGAAGAACACGCGTCCGTCGACGACGGTCGGCGCGGACCGGCCCGGCGTGCCGAAATCCATGCGCCAGCGCACCTTGCCGGTCGCCGCTTCGACCGCCACGGTTTCGGCAACGCCGTCGACGATATACAGCGTGTCCCCCGACAGGGCGAGGCCACCGCCGATGTTGCTGGACTGCATCTTGTGCGGCTTGGGCGAGAACGCCCACAGACGTCCCATCGCGGGCCAGGACCAGGCGCTGACCACGCCCTGCGCGTCCATTACGAACAGTCGACCGTCCCCGACAATCGGGGTGGCCCCGATGGCGCCGCGGCCGGTGGAACCCAGCGCGATGTAGGACAGGAAACTCGGCTCCGACACCCCGGCGCCGATCCGGCGCGACCATTGCAGCGTGCGGCCGTTCAGCGCGGCGTTGATGCCCACATGGGTCGGCGTGCCACCGGGCTCGCGCCATTCGGGAACGGCGACGGGCGCCGGAACCGTGATGGGGGTGTGCTCGTCGGGATCGACCGTCAGGCCATCGCCGGTGGACAGGACGTTGACACGGTGTCCGGCGAGAATCGGCTTGTCGTCATCTTCGAACAGATGACAGCCGCCGAGTGCGACAGGCAGGCCGATGCCGGCCATCAGCAGAGATCGGCGGCCCGTCCTCGCTGGGGCCGAACGGGAAAAAGCCGGGGGCGTGTGGTCGTTCATCGTCGTCCTGGCGTGGAAGCGGGGATGGGCTGTGACATGTCGGGGAAAAGGCGCGCTGGCGTCGTCAGTGACCGGCCGGCGCCGGCGCGAAGGTCTGCAACAGGGCGCCGGCACGGGCCCGGACGCCGTCTGGCGCGTCGGGATCCTGCGACAGGGCCGCCAGCCGGCGACGGGCGTCGGCATCGTGACCCTGGCGCAGGTCGAGCATGGCCAG
>NZ_JABXXR010000063.1 GCF_013376175.1 Ameyamaea chiangmaiensis | reverse complement strand
ATCAGCTCGGAACAAAAATCCAAACCAACCCACCAATCAGACCTCAGTCCAACCAGTGAAAGGACGCCGCCAACATATCCCTTCCTCAACAGATTCAATTGTCAAAGAACCGCTTCTTTCGAAGCCGCCGGAAGGTCAGTGCCGTCCGGTGAGCGGGTATTTAGGGGCTGGAGCCCCCTCTGTCAACGATCTGTAAAATTTCAGTCGTCCACATGATGGACCGCCGGAAAAGCAGGGGAAAAACCACTTATCCCCGCTTTTCATTGCCTTACCGGACGGAAGTTTTTCGCCTTTTCGCCGAAAAAACTTCCGTCCTGCAAGCAACTTCAGAGGTCGGCGACCTCCTGCCCATTGATCGTCAGACCCGTGGCATCAGCGGACACCTCGACACGCTCACCATCGTGCACGCGTCCTTCCAGCAGCAAGCCCGCCAGAGGGTTCTGAAGCGCCCGCTGGATCACGCGCTTGAGGGGACGCGCGCCATAGACCGGATCATACCCCTCGTTCCCAAGCCAATCATGCGCCGCATCATCCAGGTCCAGCGTGATGTGACGATCATCGAGCAACCTGCGCAGCCGACTGATCTGGATATCGACGATCGAGCGCATGTCCGCTTTCTGTAGCCGGGAGAACAGAATGATCTCGTCCAGACGGTTGAGGAACTCCGGACGGAAATGGTCGCGTACCACCCGCATCACCTGCGCCTGCACCAGATCTGCGGATTCACCGTCAGGCTGCTGCGCCAGAACGTCAGACCCCAGATTGCTGGTCAGGATGATCAGGGTGTTGCGGAAGTCGACCGTACGCCCCTGCCCGTCCGTCAGTCGCCCGTCATCGAGCACCTGAAGAAGGATATTGAACACATCCTCGTGCGCCTTCTCGACCTCATCGAACAGGATGACCTGATACGGGCGCCGACGCACCGCTTCAGTCAGCACGCCGCCCTCTTCATACCCGACATAGCCGGGAGGCGCGCCCATCAGACGCGAGACCGCGTGCTTCTCCATGAACTCACTCATGTCGATCCGCAGCAACGCCTTGTCGTCGTCGAACAGGAACCGCGCCAGCGCCTTGGTCAGCTCCGTCTTGCCAACGCCGGTCGGGCCCAGAAACAGGAACGAGCCGATCGGACGATTCGGATCCTGCAGACCCGCCCGAGCACGCCGCACGGCGTTGGCCACCGCTTTCAGCGCCGGCTCCTGCCCCACAACGCTGCGACGCAGTTCGTCTTCCATGCGCAGCAGCTTTGCCCGCTCACCCTCCAGCATCCGGTCCACCGGAACGCCGGTCCAGCGCGAGACGACCGATGCAATGGCCTGATCGGTCACCGCTTCGGTGAACATGCCGTTCTTCGCCTCATCCCCGCTTTCTTCCTGTGCGGTGGCGATCTGTGCCTCCAGCCCCGGAATCACGCCATACATCAGCTCCGACGCACGCCCCAGATCGCCACGACGCTGTGCGACCTCCACGTCCGAGCGTGCCTGATCGAGCTGCTCCTTCACCTTCTGAACCGCGTTCACGCGGTCTTTCTCCGCATGCCACGCGGCACTCATGGCGTTGGACTGCTCTTCGAGATCAGCCAATTCAGCTTCCAGCTTCACCAGACGATCGCGCGACGCCGTGTCGTCCTCCTTGCGGATCGCCTCGCGCTCGATCTTGAGCTGGATCACCCGCCGGTCGAGTTCATCCAGAGCTTCGGGCTTGCTGTCGATCTGCATGCGCAGCCGGCTCGCAGCCTCGTCCATCAGATCGATGGCCTTATCCGGCAGAAACCGGTCGGTGATGTAGCGGTTCGACAGGGTTGCCGCCGCCACCAGCGCGTTATCGGTGATCCGCACACCATGGTGCAGCTCATACTTCTCCTTGATCCCGCGCAGGATCGAGATCGTATCCGCAACCGACGGCTCGCCCACGAAGACCGGCTGAAAACGCCGGGCCAGAGCCGCGTCCTTTTCGATATATTTGCGATACTCGTCCAGCGTCGTTGCACCGATGCAATGCAACGTCCCGCGCGCAAGCTCCGGCTTGATCAGGTTGGACGCATCCATGGCGCCGTCGCTGCGACCCGCGCCGACCAGCGTGTGCATCTCGTCGATGAACAGGACCACCTCACCCTCGGCGCTCTCGATTTCCTTGAGAACAGCCTTCAGACGCTCCTCGAACTCGCCCCGATACTTCGCGCCCGCCACCAGCGCGCCCATGTCGAGCGACAACAGCCGCTTGTTGCGCAGCGCCTCCGGCACATCGCCGTTGACGATGCGCTGCGCCAGCCCCTCGACAATCGCCGTCTTGCCCACTCCGGGCTCGCCGATCAGCACCGGATTGTTCTTCGATCGCCGCGCAAGCACCTGAATGGCACGACGAATCTCCTCGTCGCGACCGATGACGGGATCGAGCTTGCCCTGCTGCGCCACCGCGGTCACATCACGCGCATACTTCTTCAACGCATCGAACCCGGCTTCCGCGTTCTCGCTGGTCACGGTGCGCCCCTTGCGGATCGTCGCGATGGCTTTTTCCAGCGCCTGCGGCGTCGCGCCATGGTCACGCAGGGCCTTGCCCGCGGCCGTTTCAGACCCGGCAATGGCGGCCAGCAGCCGATCCTGTGCCACGAATGAGTCGCCCGCCTTCTGCGCCTCACGTTCAGCCGCATCCAGAACGCGCACGAAGTCGGGCGTCGCCTGCGGCTGGCCGGCGCCGCCGCCCTGCACCTTCGGCAACTTTGCCAGAGCAAGTTCCGTCGCGTTCCGAACGGACGGGGCATCACCACCCGCCGCCCGGATCAGCGCGCTGGCCGCGCCCTCCTGGTCATCCAGCAACGCCTTGAGCACATGCTCTGTCGTCAGTTGCTGATGAAAATCGCGAACGGCGATCGTCTGCGCAGCCTGCAGAAAGCCACGGCTGCGTTCAGTGAACTTTTCTATATTCATTCTCTTCTGTCCCTCATCAGGCGACACAAAAACCAGACCGCCCCTTAAACCCGGCGACGGTCAACCCGTAACGTCGTCAAGATGGGGTTTCCTTGTTCTATCGCAAGGGGTTGACGGGCAACCCATGCGCCTCGGACAGTGCTGCCATCCGGCCATCGTCACACAACGCGCAGCACCCCGCTTTCCATCCCGTGCAACAGCCCCGCCGCGGCACGCGAAGGGCCCGACAGCCAGCACGACCAGTCCTCGGGCGACAGCACCAGCGGCACCCGTGCCGCGCCAGGTGCCAGATCGGCCGTCGCCGGGCGCGTCACGACGGAAAAACCGTGCAGCACGTCGCCTTCCCAGCCCCAGGCCTCCCACAGTCCAGCCAGCGCCATCGGGCGACCATCACAACGCTCCATCCGGCGGCCAGTACCGATCCGGACATGGGTGGCAGGCACGAGGCACCGTCGCGCTTTGAAGGCCGCACGAAAAAAGCCGGAATCCTCCAGTGTCTCGGCGCGCGCATGGGCAGACGCCCTGTCCAGCGCCCGCGCCCAGGACGGTACCAGCCCCCACAGCATCAGGGCCATACGCCGCTGCCGCCCGGCGCCGCAGATCACAGGCGCAGGCATACCCGGCCGGACCGCCGAACAGCCCGGCCACAGAGGCCCGTCAGGCAGCGCATCGAAGGCGACGCGGATCCCGTCCTGAGTCAGATCAAGGCCATACTGACGCGTCATGACGCCCTGATATCATCGTGCCGTCCAGTACGTCACCCGGACGGCCAACCGGGGTCGCGTAAAAGAAAACCCCGGTCGAAGGACCGGGGTTCGTCATCGGTGACCGCGTCATCAGGCTACGACGCCTACTGCTCCTTTTGCGGCATGTCGCCGCCAGGATCGCGGGCCGGCGACTTGTCGGGATACGGGTCGAAGCCACCCTTGTGATCCTCTCCCGCGGGTCGTGCCGGGTTGCGCGGCGCATCCCCGGGCTTCTTCGGCTCGGACGCATCGTCGAGATTCCAGACCGACCCAATCAGGTCGGTGCGTCCCGTGATCCAGATCTCTCCGCCGTCGGAAGCGGAGCCGTTCGTCGTGCCATATACCATGACTGTTCTCCGTGGTTATGGGATCCTAACCACGCCGAGAACCGGAAGTTGCCGCACGCGCCATTCTGTTACTCGGTCGGCAGATCGACGCAGATCCTGTGCGCATAACTCGTGGCGTTTTCGAGAGTGGGAAACATGTCGAGCAATTTCAGTTCGTCGATATACTGCTCGACCTGAACCCTCAAAGCGTGCCCCAGCGCGATCGTCGGCGCCGGTTCGTGCAGCAACATCTCACGCAGCGTCGCCGCGCCCAGCGTCTGCGTGTGATCGGCCAGCAACGTCACCGCTTCCTGCGGATTGCGCACGACCCACTTCCCGGCTTCGTGAAAGCTGGCGGCCAGAACGGAGGCCAGGACCGGATCCTCGGCGAAACTCTGCGCCGACATGGCCAGCGCCATGTTGGTCCGCTGGCCGTAATTCCCGTCGACGCTGTTGAACAGACCGTTCACCAGCGGCCGGTAACGCTGGAGCACCTCCCAGATAATCGGGTCATGCCCGGCCACGGCATCGATCGAGCCATCCTGCAGCGCCGCCCCGACATCGTCCAGCCCCATCGGCCGCCACGTGATCTGGGCGGCGGGATCGACGCCCTTGCGCTTGAGCATGATCGAGAAAAACAGCCGATCCGCCGAATTTTCGCGCAAGATCGCGATGGAATGGCCTTTCATCTGGTCCACGCGCGGAATACCCGCCGCCTTGCGAACCAGAAGGCGGAAGGTGCAAGGCCGTGCCCCGCAAAACAGACGCGCATCCTGCACACCGCCCGCGAAGGTCTGCAGCCACGTCAGGACCGGCGCGGCCGCCACCACCGCGCGCCCGTCGCGCAGCGCATCAATGGCCTGCCGCCCCGAGCCGACCGAGTCGATCAGGCTGACGTCAAGATTGTGCGCGGCGAAGATATCCTTCTGCAGGGCCGCCGTCAGGACCGGGTCCAGTTCGGGGTTGGGCCACGCGAGCGCAATCTGGCGCGGGCGGTCATCGAGCACCGCCCGGCGGTGATTATGCACAAGGTGGCCCGCCGTCAGAGACACCACCCCTCCCGCGACGACCGCCCCGCCACCGAGCATGAGCGCGCGACGCGACGCCAATGGCCGTTTCGACCCGGCAGGGGGATCGCCCTCCGGTCTGGTTGTCGTCATGGCCGCCCCCTGCCCCGGTCGCGCGAGTCCGCAACCCACCAGAGGCGCGATACAACGATCCGCCATCCTAAAGCGCACGCCCATCGCGGCAAGAGGTCGTCGCGGGGCGGGCTGCGGCCGCGCCCGGACAGGCAACGGCAAAAATCACGCACCAGAATCGAAACAGGGGCTTTACCCGTGAAAAACGCTTCGCTATACGGTGCCCCGCTGGTCCCGAATAGCTCAGTTGGTAGAGCAAGCGACTGTTAATCGCTGGGTCGTAGGTTCGAGTCCTACTTCGGGAGCCAGCCTTTCCCATTCATAAATCCTGGACGCAGTGCTTCGATGGATGGCGGTTCGCGCAAGCCTCGCACATCAGGTTTCGTCCGCTGGCTCTCGTCGACCAACGACGTGACACGCGTCTTTCTCGCGGCCTCCGCGCGTCCGGACATGATCAACCTCGCCGGCGGTCTCCCGGCACCGCAGACCTATCCCGCCGAGGAACTGGCGCGCATCGCCCGGCAGGCCGTTCTCGACCACCCGACCGAAACCCTTGGCTACACGGCCATTGAGGGCCTTCCCGCGCTCCGGGACGCCATCGCGGCCAGGTTCTCCACACCTGCCCTGTCGCTTACCCGCGAAAATGTGCTGGTCACGACCAGTGGCATGCAGGCCCTCGACCTGATCGGTAAGGTGCTGGTCGATCCCGGTGACCGGATCGCCGTCCAGTGCCCGACCTACCTCGGTGCCATCGACGCGTGGCGTCCGCGCGCCCCGCGCTATCACGCCATGCGCCTGGAGACGGAGGCATTCGACCCCGCCCCGGCGTTCACGGGGTCCAAATTCGCCTACACCGTGCCGAATTTCTCCAATCCCACCGGACGGCTGGTGCCGCTGGACATACGCCAACGCCTGGTCACGACCGCGCGGCACAGCGGGACCTGGCTGGTGGAGGACGATCCCTATGGCGGTCTGCTGTTCGACGGCACCCCCCTGCCCGGACTGCTCGACCTCGACGCGGACGGGCAAGGCGGCCCCTATGACGGGCCCGTGGTGCGCATGGGCACGGTCTCCAAGGAAATCGCGCCGGGCCTGCGTGTGGGCTGGATGATCGCCGCCCCCGAGATGATCCAGGCCCTGACCCTCGCGAAACAGGGCTCCGACCTCTGCACCAGCGGGCTGACGCAGCACGTCGCGCTGGGGGCGTTGCAGACCGGGCTGATCGAGCGGATACAACCCACGCTTCGCGCCCTGTACCGCCCGCGGCGGGACGCCCTGATCGCCGCCCTCGAGGAGTCTCTCGCCCCATGGTTCACATGGGAAATCCCGGTCGGCGGGATGTTCGTGTGGGCGGTCGCACGCGACAGCGCCATCAACACCGACACCTTGCTGCATCACGCATTGGACGCAGGCGTGTGCGTGTCCCCCAGCAGCGTCTTCGACGTTGATGGGCAATTTCGCCGCGCAGTGCGGCTGAACTTCACGCTCAACGCGCCCGATCGTCTCCGCGAGGGCGTGCTCCGCCTCGCCCGTGCCTGCGCGGCCCTGCGCGCGGCCTGAACGGTAACGCCGCTTCGCCACGACGCACCGACCGGCGTCCACGTGTCGCCCGCCTCCCGCGCCCGCACATGGACACGCCACGGCATCGGCATTAAGTGTCATTCTCATATCAGCCTACCCTGAACGAAAGCAGGCCCACCTCCATGCGGCTCAGCGAGCTCGAACCCGGCATTCCCGCTACGATCGATCAGGTCGAGGATCGCGAAGACCTCGACCCGGTTGCCGACCGTCTGCGCGCCCTGGGATTCGTACCCGGCGAACCGGTTCAGGTCGTCGCCGTGGGGCCGCTGGGCGGCGATCCGATTGCGGTTCGCATCGGATTCACCCGCTTTGCCCTGCGCCGCGCCGAAGCCAACCGGATCGTGCTAGACGACCGGCGCACATGAGGGACGTTCGCTCATGACGGCGTTGAATGTCGCGCTGGTTGGCAATCCAAACTGTGGCAAGACGGCGCTGTTTAATCTTCTGACCGGCAGCCGACAGAAAGTCGCCAACTACGCCGGCGTCACGGTCGAACGCAAGGAAGGGCGTCTGATCACGCCCGGCGGCCGGTCGGTCCGGCTGCTTGACCTGCCCGGCGCCTACAGTCTGGTCGCGACCAGCCCGGACGAGGTCGTCAC
Source organism: Ameyamaea chiangmaiensis (assembly GCF_013376175.1). GTDB lineage: Bacteria > Pseudomonadota > Alphaproteobacteria > Acetobacterales > Acetobacteraceae > Ameyamaea > Ameyamaea chiangmaiensis. The sequence goes on along the minus strand of NZ_JABXXR010000063.1, from coordinate 7,539 downwards.
GCGCGATATCTGTGCAGGCCGTTACAAAGGCGAGCCACCGCCCGAACTTCTGGTCTGCGTGACAGACGCGACCAATCTGCGCCTGCATCTCCGCTTCGTGCTTGAGGTTCTGGCTCTCGGGCGCCCGACCGTCATGGTGCTGAATATGATGGACGCCGCACGGGCGCGGGGTCTGGTCATCGATGTCGAACGCCTGTCCGAGGCTCTCGGCATTCCGGTCGTGGAAGCGGTTGCCGTGCAGCGCACAGGCGCACAGGCGCTGCTGTCCCAACTGGACGCCGCCCTGCCGCCCGCGCCCCACCGGCGCACCGTCGACCGCGATTTCCATGCGGACGTGCGGATATTGCTGCGCGACTGCGTGTCCCGGTCGTCACCACAGACCGAACAGCTCGAGGACAGGCTGGACCGATGGGTCCTTCACCCGGTCTTGGGGCTGGTCATTCTGTTTACCCTGCTTTTCCTGATGTTCCAGGCCGTCTTCTCGTGGGCGCAGCCGGTCATGGACCTGATCGACGCAGGATTTGCGTCGCTGGGCCACGCCATTCAGATGGTGTTGCCGGCCGGGCCACTCCGCAGCCTTCTGGTCGACGGAATCATCGCCGGCGCCGGCAGCGTCGTGGTGTTCCTGCCGCAGATCCTGATCCTCTTCCTGTGGATTCTGACGCTCGAGGAGTCCGGCTACCTGCCGCGCGCCGCTTTCCTCCTCGACCGTTTCATGGCCGTGGCCGGTCTGAGCGGTCGCTCCTTCATCCCGCTGCTGTCGAGTTTCGCCTGCGCCGTGCCGGGCATCATGGCGACACGCACCATTCAGCATCCGCGCGACCGGCTGGTCACCATTCTGATCGCGCCGCTGATGACCTGCTCCGCGCGACTGCCGGTCTATACCCTGCTGATCGGGGCCTTCATCCCGAACCGAAACGTCGCGGGTATATTCAATCTTCAGGGGCTGGTCCTGTTCGCCCTGTATCTGTCTGGCATCCTGAGTGCCGTAATCGTCGCGCGCGTGTTGCGCAGTCGCGAAGGGCGGCAGGAACATCCGTTGCTGATGGAGCTTCCGGCCTATCGCATCCCCGGGCTACGCAATCTGGCACTCGGACTGTGGCAGCGCGCGCGTATCTTCCTGTCACGCGTCGGCACGATCATCCTGTCGCTCAGTGTCTTGCTGTGGGCGTTGTCGAGCTTCCCGCGACCGCCCGCCGGCGCGTCGGGTCCCGCGATCGAGTGGAGCATCGCGGGCTGGCTGGGGCACGCCATGCTCTACGTCATGGCGCCGATCGGGTTCACCTGGCAGATCTGCGTGGGTCTTGTTCCCGGTCTTGCGGCGCGTGAGGTCGCGGTCAGCGCGCTGGCCACCGTCTATGCGGTGGGATCGGACGAGGCCGATACGGCATCACGGCTGGCCCCCCTGCTCCACGCCCAATGGAGTGTGGCGACGGCGCTGTCGCTTCTGGCATGGTATGTCTTTGCGCCACAATGCGTGTCGACGCTGGCGACGATCCGGCGTGAAACAGGATCCTGGCGCATCGTCGCCGTCACGGCCACGTATCTTTTTGGCCTGGCCTATGGTGCGTCGTTCGTGACGTACCATATCGCCGTGATGCTCGGAGGAGGTCTCGCATGATGGAAATCGCAATCGTCGCGCTGGTCGTCGTGGCTTGTTCGCTCTACTGGCTGCGTCGCCTCGTCCCGGCGAGCGGGCCTCTGTTCTGGCGCTCGGCGGCTGGCGTGGTACAGGGCGTCGGAGCTCCGGTTCAAGTCCGCGCGTCCCTGATGCGCCGCGCGGAGCAGGCGTCATCACGGCGGTCGGGCTGCGGCACCTGCTCCAAATGCAGTGGCGGTTCCTGCCACTAGACCACGATGTGGCTGCCCCGGCGGAGACGCCAAGGCGGCATGCCACTGATCGCTAGGCCGCAGTAATATGGGCAAAGTTGGCGGATCCGCCGTCCTTCCCCGCCGCGGTGCCCGCTTCCTGTGCCTTCTTCTCCAGCGCAATGGCCCGCAGCGTGAGACGCCCCCGTTCCAGTTCGCTCGGGACGTCGCATCCACATACCGGCGACGCGAGAAGAAAGCCTTGTGCGTAGTCGCACGACATCGCCCGCAGGATCTCGAGTTGCATCGTCGTCTCGATGCCCTCCGCCACGACCTTCATGCCCAGACGATGCGCGATGTCGATGATCCCGCCCACGATATCGCGATCGCACCCACCATTTTCGAGGTCGGCGATGAAGCTTCGATCGATCTTGAGCCGACTGAGCGGCAGTTCCTTGAGATGTGTCAGGGACGCGAACCCGGTGCCAAAATCGTCGAACGCGATCTCGAACCCCTCATGCGCCAGACGTGCCAGTTCGGCCCGCACGACATTGTCCTTCTGGTCGAGGAACATCGTCTCGGTGACTTCCAGGATGATACAGCCCGCATCCAGTCCCTGCTCATGCAACAGGTGAAGCAGTTCCCGGGTTAGCGATGTCGTCTTGAAATCGGCGACCGTCAGGTTGATGGCGATACGGCCCGAGAAGACGCCGCTGCGCCGCCATGCGCCAAGCGCCTGAATCATCTCGCGACGGACAAAGCGGCCGATAGCGCTCACAAGCTCGAAATTGCGCAGCACGTCGGTGAACACCGCGGGCCCGATCAGGCCAAGCAGCGGATGCCGCCAGCGGATCAACGCCTCCATCGACACGCATTCATGTCGTGCGAGGTCAAAGATGGGCTGATAGAACACTTCGAATTCGGCACGTCCCAAGCCCTGCCGGGCATCGAGAATGAGGTTGCTGCGACGCCTGGCGTCCTGAAGCAACTCGGGCGTCACGCGGCGAATGGTCCGACCGCCGGCCCTCTTGGCTTCACGCAACGCCAGGTCAGCATGGCCGATCAGCGTTTCCGCGTTGCTCGCCCCGCCGTCCAGAAACGTGAACCCGATGCTCGCGCTCATGATAACCTGTGTGATGCCGATCTCGATCGGCACTTCGATGACACTGGTCAGGTCCGCAAGAAAATGCTCGATATCGCACCGCTCCAGAGAGTGGCCGACGACCAGGGCGAATTCGTCACCCCCGAAGCGCGACAACACGTCCCCGACATGCAGGACCATCGACAGGCGGGCCGCAACCTCCTGAAGTAGCCGGTCGCCCGCCTGATGACCGAAATTGTCATTCACGGATTTGAAGTTATCCAGATCGAGAAGCACCAGTGCACAGTCGGCACTCCCCCCGGGCTCCTTGCAGGCACCGGCTTCGATATGTTCGCGCAGGCCAAGTCGGTTCAGCACGCCCAGCAGCGGATCCACCCGTGCGAGCCGTCGCATCGTTTCCCCTGCCTCGATTTCCCGCGTGATATCGAACCGGCAACTCACAAAACCATAAATACGGCCCTCGCGATCGAGCTGCGGGAGAATGGTCGTCGCAACCCAGAACGTGCGTCCGTTGCGCGCGCGGTCGCGTATGGTACCGCTCCAGACGGAGCCTGAACGGATGGTTGTGTGCATGTCGCGGAAAAACGCGGGTGGATGAAATCCGGAGTTGAGAACGCGGTGACTGCGGCCCACCAGTTCGGCCGCCGGATAGCCGCACATCGCACTGAACTTCGGATTGACGTAGGTGATGACACCGTCGAGATCAGTAATCGCCAGCCCCATGACCTGATCCATGGCGTTGAGCCAGAAGTCAAAGTCGTGATCGGCTCGCACGAGGCTAACAAGATCAGCCACCATTGCCACCCCTAATAGATGTACTCTCCTCCACGAAACTGGCAGCAAGACGTGTCTATAAGGTTAACGCCCAGTGTTAATCCCTTGCGGCCATCGTCAACGTGAACGCGCCGTCCGCCCCGAGGCCCCCACACGCTGCCGCCACCCCGTGACACGGCGCCGAACCGCGCCCGCGATCCGATCCATCAGCAGATAGACCACCGGGGTCGAATAAAGGGTCAGCAGCTGGCTCATCGCCAGACCGCCCACCACGGCAATTCCCAGTGGTCGGCGCAGCTCCGCCCCGTATCCATTACTGACGATCAGCGGAACCGCCCCGAACGCCGCCGCCAGCGTCGTCATCAGAATAGGCCGGAACCGCGTGACGCACGCGGCCCGGATGGCTTCCTCGGGCGACAGGCCGAGCGTGCGTTCCGCATGCAGGGCGAAATCGATCAGAAGAATGGCGTTCTTTTTCACGATCCCGGTCAGCAGAATGACGCCGATCATCGCGATCAGCGAAAACTGCTGCCCGCACACCCAGAGCGCCAGCACGGCACCGACCGACGCCGACGGCAGGGTGGACAGAATGGTCAGCGGATGGATGTAGCTTTCATACAGGATCCCCAAGGTCACGTACATCGTGGCGATGGCCGCGATCAGCACCAGTATCTCGTTGATCATCGCCGCGCGGTAATCGGCCGCCTCGCCGGTGAAGCCGCCATGCACCGTGTCAGGCACGTGCAGGCGTGCCATTTCGGCGCGGATCACGCCGGACGCCTCCCCCAGCGCATGGCCGGGAGCAAGGTTGAAACTGATCGACCCCGACAGCAGTCCGCCCTTGTGACTGATGGTCAGCGGCGTCGGTGTCAGGGCAAGATCCGCCACGGCGCCGAACGGCACCATGGTTTCGGCCGAGGATGACACCGCCGAACCGTTGGACGCCCCGGCACCCCCGGCCAGCCGGTTCTGGATCTGGTTGCGAAAGGATTGCTGGCTCAGTTGCGTGGCTTTGCTGGTCGTCTGATCCGGCAGGTTGACGCGGATGGAGTTCGACACCGTTCCGCCACCCGGCGTTCCGCCCGACGTGGACACCCAGGCCGATTTCAGGGCATCCGGGCTCATGCGATACGGATCGGCAAGCTGCATGACGACGTAGTAGGTGGTCAGGGATGTGGAAATCGCCGACGCCGTACGCTGTCCGTACGCATCATACAGCGTGTTGCTGATAAGCTGCGGCGTAATCAGATAGCGCGCGGCCTGGTCGCGCTTGATCGACACCGACGCGGCCACGGCGGAATCGGTCAGATGCGTCGACACGTCGCGCAGGATCGCCGAGTGACGCAACGCGTCGGTCAGGATGGGCGCCCAGCGGTACAGATCGGCTGCGTTGTCGGTCTGCAGAACGTAGTTGTAATCGCCTTCCTTCTGCCGCGTGCCACCACCATTCAGATCACCGGCGTTCGAAATCACCACCCGCGCGCCCGCAAGCGAGCGGAGCGACGCCGAAACGGCCTGTCCGATCTGCTCCGGCGTGCGGGCGCGATCGGCCTTGTCGGTCAGAACGCCGAACACCTGCGCCTGATTGGCCGCGTCGTCGCCGACGAAACCCAACACGCTCTGAACGCCCGGAGTGGACGCCATCGCCGACAGCGCCGTGCGTGTCTTCGCCTCCATCTGCGCGAACGAGGTGCTTTCGTCACCCGTCACCATTCCCTGGATCAGGGCGATGTCCTGGGCCGGCAGGATGGTCTTGGGCATGATCACCACCACCGCGACGGTTAACCCGAAACTCAGCGGCAACGACAAAAGCGCAAGCCAGCGCCAGCGCAGCGCGACGTCGAGCGTCCGCACATAGAACCGCACCAGCGCGATCATGCCCGCCTCGACACCATCGAACACGCGATGCGCAAGCCGCGTCAGCGGACCCCCGGTAGCCGTGTCCCCTTCCTTGTGCACGTCGAGCAGCAGCGCGCACATCATCGGCGTCAGACTGAGCGACAGCACCATCGAGACGGAAACGGCCAGTGCCAGCGTCATGGCGAATTCGAAGAATATCTTGCCCGCCGTGCCGCTCAGCAACAGCAGCGGCAGGAACACCGCGATCAGCGAGATGGTGATGGACACGATGGTGAACGCGATCTCGCGTGCGCCCAGCAGGCTGGCCTCACGCCGCGTCATACCTTCTTCCATATGGCGTGCGATGTTCTCCACCACCACGATCGCATCGTCGACGACAAAGCCCGTCGCGATCGTCAGCGCCATCAGCGACAGGGTATCGAGCGTGAACCCCATCAGGTGCATGAAGATCAGCGCCCCGGCCAACGAAATCGGCACCGTCACGGCCGGGATCAGGGTCGAGCGCCAGGTGCGCAGGAACATCAGCACCACGATCACCACCAGCCCGACCGCGATCAGCAGCGTCAGCTGCGTGTCGGCCAGAGCCGCGCGGATCGTCTGCGATCGGTCCGAGGCGATCGTCAGATCCACATCGGGCGGCAGGGCGGCGCGCAGTTCGGGCAGATGCGCCTTGATCTCGTCGGCAATGCGAATGACGTTCGCACCCGGCTGGGGCCGGATGATCGTCAGCACCGCTTCCTGACCGTTGAGCCACGCCGCACGCCGGTCAGTCTGCGGGCCGTCGTGGACATAGGCCAGGTCCGCCAGCCGCACCGGACGGCCGCTGCGATAGGCCACCACCAGATCCCGATATTGCGCGGCCTCGCGCGCCTGGTCGTTGGTCTGCAGAACGAAACGCATCCCGTTCTGCTCGATCGCGCCCTTGGGCGTGTTGGCATTGGCCGATGCCAGCGCGGAGCGAATATCCTCAAACCCGATGCCGTATTTGTAAGCCGCGTACGGATTGATCTCGACACGTACCGCAGGCGGCTCCGCTCCGACCATCTCGACCCAGCCCACGCCCTTCACGCGGGACAGCGACTGCTTCATGCGTGTCTGCGCCAGATCACGCAGGGTCGAAAGCGAGCGCGTCCGCGACGTCAGACCCGCCAGAATGATCGGAAAGTCGGACGGATTGGCTTTGTAGTACTGCGGCGGGTCGCGTAGCGTCGTCGGCAGATCGGCGCGCGCGGCCTGCAGGGCGGCCTCCACATCCCGCGCCGCACCGTCGATGTTGCGCGTATCGTCGAAGAACAGAAGCAGGAACGCCTGCCCGCTCTGGGAATCCGACTGGATGTCCTTCAGTCCGGCGATCGTGCCCAGCCGACGCTCCAGCGGCGTGGTCACGCTGGCGGCGATCTGTTCGGGCGTGCCACCCGGCTGGGTTACGAAAATATAGATCACCGGTACCGCAATGTTCGGCAGATCGGCGACCGGCATCGCCCGATAGCCGAACAGGCCGCCCACCAGCAGCGCCAGCGCCAGCAAGGACGTCGCGACCGGGCGCAGGATGAAGACGCGCGTCAGACTCATGCGCGGGACTGGACCAGGTGTCGTTCAGGCTTCATGGCAGGCACACACGGCATCGGGCAAATGGATCTCGTATTTTCGGGTGTCGGTAACAGACCGTCACCCGACAGCGATGCCGCCCTATGACAGAAGCGTCAACAGCACTGCGCGAATAGCGTCCGGCGAGGGCGGGCAGCCCGGCACTGCCACATCGCTCACGGCGCGTCCCGCCAGACCGCCGAGCGTGGCATAGGTTTCGCCAAACGGCCCACCGTCTATGGCGCAGGCCCCAACGGCGACCAGCGCGCGCGGCCCGGGCATGGCATGCCATGCGCGCTCCAGAACCGGGGCCATGCTGCGCGTCAGCGCCCCGGTGACCAGCAAGACATCCGCGTCTGCCGGCGTGCTGGCCCTCTCGAAGCCACAGGCCGCCCCGTCCCACGCAG
>NZ_JABXXR010000062.1 GCF_013376175.1 Ameyamaea chiangmaiensis | reverse complement strand
GGTGACGACGACAGTGGTCCGCCTCAGACCCCCCCGGTCCTGCCCGCGCCGACGGTTCCCGCCCCCGGCGACGTCGCCAAGGGTGCGCCCCCGCCGACGGCCGTGATCGGTGTGATCAGCGTGCCGGACGTGATGCGTATTTCGGCCGCCGCGCAGGAAGCGGAACAGGTGCTGGGCGCGCGTCGCGACAAGTTGGCTCAGGACGTCCAGCGTGCGCAGGCCGGATGGCGGGACGAGCAGCAGCAACTGCAATCCCAGGCCAAGGGCCTCAGCTCCGACCAGATTCAGGCGCGCGAGCGTCATCTTCAGGATCGCGTGCTGACCGCTCAGCGTGATTTCCGCAACCGCAATCGTATCATCCAGGAGGCTGCTCAGGTTTCGCTGAACCAGATCGAACGCGAACTGGTTCAGATCATCCGTGCCGTTGCGAGTGCGCATGGCATGAACCTGGTGATGCATTCCGAGCAGGTCGCGCTGCATGTCGATGGACAGGACATCTCCCGTCAGGTGGCCGACCAGCTGAACAAGGTGCTGCCGCACGTGTTCATTCCGGCTGAAAACGTCGATCCCGAAGTCCTCGCCAAGTCCGGCACGATGCCGACGACCGCCGACGAGGCACGGGCGCAGCAGCATCAGCAGGCTGGCGATGCGCCGTCCGAGCCGCCGCCGCCGCCTTCGGTCGTGCGACGCCCACAGCAGTAAGGCGCGAGCGTGAGCGACAGAACGGCATCGCCGCCCGGCGACTCGCGGTTTTTCCGCCGGGCCGCCAGGGCATCTCTGGCGCATCTGGCCGAGATTGCCGGGGCGACTGCCGTTGTCCCGCGCGACGGCTCGGCCGCGCTCGACAGCGGCTATGCCGGGGTGGCGCCTCTCCAGGCGGCCGGGCCGGATCAGGTCAGCTTTCTCGATAACCGACGCTATGCCGCACTGCTGGATGCGACGGGCGCAGGGGCGGTCATCGTAGCGCCGGCGTTCGTCGATCGTGTTCCGGCGGGATGCGCCGCACTGGTCACGTCCGCGCCCTATCTCGCGTGGGCGCGTATCGCGGCCTATTTTCATCCGCCGACCCAGGCCGTCCCGGGTCGTCATCCTTCGGCGGTGATCGACGCCAGTGCGGACATCGACCCGAGCGCGGAAATCGGACCGTTCGTCTGCGTTGGCCCGAATGTCCGGGTCGGTGCGCGGTCGATCATCGGCCCGCAGACGGTACTGGGCGAGGGCGTGACGGTGGGCGCGGAGTGCCGTATCGGCGCGCACGTCACCGTGTCGCACGCGTTGCTGGGTGATCGTGTCACCCTGTTCCCCGGGGTGCGCATCGGGCAGGAGGGATTCGGGTTTGCTGTGGGGCCGAATGGCTTCGAGACGGTCCCCCAGCTTGGCCGTGTTATTCTGGAGGACGGGGTCGAGGTCGGAGCCAATTCGGCGATTGACCGGGGATCGGCACAGGACACCGTGATCGGCGCAGGGTCGCGTCTCGATAATCTGGTGATGATTGGTCACAACGTCCGCATGGGGCGATGCTGCATCGTGGTGTCGCAGGCGGGTATCTCGGGCTCCACCGAACTGGGTGATTTCGTCACCATCGCGGCACAGGCGGGCCTGATCGGGCATATCAAGATCGGCACAAAGGCCCGGGTCGGGGCGCAGTGTGGCGTCATGTCCGACGTGGAGGCCGGGGCCGATGTCATCGGCAGCCCGGCAATGCCGTTTCGCGAGTTTTTCCGCAATGTTGCCGTGCTTCGTAAGCTTGCGAAAAAAGATGCGGGGAAGACGCCCTGAGGCTATAGGAGCGTGGCCCGCGTATGCGGGCGTTGTCTGGGCGGCGATCGCCCGTGAACTGATGATTTAGGATCGTGGACAAGACAGTGGATGCCCGGCCCGAAACAAAGCCTTCCGACGCGATGAGCCACCCGGCAGCTGGTGAGACGACGCCGCAGACCATCGACTCGATCGATATCCTTCGGATCATGGAGGCGATACCGCACCGGTATCCGTTCCTGATGATCGACCGGATCGTGGACATCGTCCTCGGGACGTCCGCCGTCGGCGTCAAGAACGTCTCCGTGAACGAGCCCTTTTTTCAGGGCCATTTCCCGGGTCACCCGGTGATGCCCGGCGTGCTGATCGTCGAGGCGATGGCGCAGACGGCGGCGACGCTGGTCGTTCTGACGCTCGGCAAGGCATTCGAGGGCAAGCTTGTCTATTTCATGACGATCGAGGGCGCGAAGTTCCGCCGTCCGGTCGGGCCGGGCGATCAGCTCCGGATCAGTGTGGTCAAGGAACGCAGCCGCGCGAATGTGTGGAAGTTCAAGGGCATCGCGCGCGTGGACGGCATGTCTGTCGCCGAGGCCACCTTCAGCGCCATGATCATGGGCTGAAATTCGCCCGAATTCATGCCTAACGACGTCTGACACGACTGTCGTGACAACGCACAGTACGGCGGCGCGTGCCGCCCAGGAGGTCGAGCTGACACACAGCGCGCATAGCGATGCCCCGGCCGGGCGGACCGGGGCTGCCATCCACCCGTCCGCCCTGGTCGATCCCGGCGCGCGGCTGGGACACGGCGTGTCGATCGGCCCGTGGTGCAGTGTTGGGCCGGATGTGGTGATCGAGGACGGCGTGCGGCTGATCTCGCATGTGGTGGTCGACGGGCACACGCGCCTGGGCGCCGGCTCGCTGTACTACCCATTCTGCACGATCGGACTGGCGCCGCAGGACCTCAAATATGCCGGTGAGTCGACCCGGTGCGCGGTCGGGGCCCGCACGGTCGTGCGCGAAAACGTCACGATCCATCGCGGCACGCAAACCGGCGGCGGCCTGACCACCGTCGGCGCCGACTGTCTGATCATGGCCAACGCCCATGTCGCGCACGACTGCGTCATCGGCAACAACGTCATCATCGTGAACAATGTGGTGATGGGCGGTCACGTCCAGATCGGCGATCACGCGCGGATCATGGGCTCGGCCGCGTTGCACCAGTTCGTCCGCATCGGACGGGCGGCCATGGTGGGCGGCGTCTGCGGGGTCGAGGCGGATGTGATTCCGTATGGTAGCGTGCTGGGCAATCGGGCGCGTCTTGTCGGGATGCACTGGATCTGGCTGCGTCGCAACGGCGTCGGCAGCGCGGATATGCAGAGGCTGCGCAAGGCGTTCCGGACCCTCTATCCGCGCCACGGCAATGACGGCGTCGTGTTCGAGCAGCGGCTGGAGGAGGTCCGTGCGACCTATGGCGATGATCCGCGCGTGCGGGAGATCCTGGCCTTCATCGACGCGCCCAGCCGCCGTGGGCTGGTCCGCGCTGCCCGCCCGGGCAGCGCCTCGTCGGACACCGAGGGCGTCTGACGCGATGGCCGGCGGCGGACGCTAGAATGATCGCGGGCGGCGCGGTCGGTATATTGGCTGGGGCCGGGCGCCTGCCCGCGGACGTTGCCGCTGCAGTGGTGGCGCAGGGGCGTCCCGTGTTCATCGTGGGGTTTCAGGACTTCGCGGACCCTGCCGTGCTGGCCCCCTATCCACATGACATGATCCGACTGGCGGCGGCCGGACGGATCCTGACAGCGCTGCGGCAGCATGGATGCCGGGAACTGGTTCTGATCGGGCCGGTCCGTCGACCCGCGCTGCGCGACCTTCGTCCCGACGGCGAGGGCGCGCGGCTTCTGGCACGACTCGGGCGGTCGCTGTTTTCGGGCGACGACGGGCTTCTTGCGTCGATCGTGCGGGTGCTGGGTGAAGAGGGCTTTACCGTTCGCGGCGCGCACGAATTCCTGACCGATGCCACCGGCCGCCGGGGTGCGATGGGGCAAGTTGTGCCGGACGCGCTGGCGCTGGACGATCTGGCGCTTGGCGGCCGCGTGGTGGCGCAGCTCGGGGCGCTCGATATCGGCCAGGGATGTGTCGTGCAGGCTGGCGTCGTCCTCGCGGTGGAGGCCATGGAGGGCACGGACCGGATGATCGCGCGCGCCGGGGAGTGCCGGCAGCCCGGTCCCGGGGGTGTGCTGGTCAAGTGCCTCAAGCCCGGGCAGGAGGCCCGGGCGGATATGCCGACGATCGGACCGGCGACCATTCGGGCGGCGGCGCGTTCGGGGCTTCGGGGTGTCGGTTTCCAGGCGGGGGGAACCTTGCTGGCCGATCCGGCAGCCTGCATTGCGGCAGCCGACGAAGAGGGCCTGTTCCTGTATGGGCTGGAGCCTTCGTCGCTGTCCTGACCAGGGAGAGTGAACCTATGGGTAGTTATCTGCACACGATGGTGCGCGTGCGCGATCTGGACGCGAGCATCGCGTTCTATCGGCTGTTGGGCATGCACGAACTGCGTCGGCGGGAGGTGCCGGACGGGCGCTATACGCTGGTTTTTATCGGGTTCGCGGACAACGCCGCCGGACAGGCGGAAATCGAGCTGACCTATAACTGGGGTCAGGATGATGGCTATGAGGTCGGAACCGGCTTCGGCCACTTCGCCGTCGGCGTGCCGGACGTGGCCGAGGCGGTCGACGCCGTCCGCGCCGGGGGTGGCAAGGTCACGCGTGAGGCCGGTCCGGTGAAATTCGGCACGACCGTCATCGCCTTTGTGGAAGATCCCGATGGCTACAAGATCGAGTTGATCGAACGTCCCTGATCAGGGTGCGGTCAGGCGCGGGATGACAGCATCTCGCGCACCGACTCGATGGCGGTGATGATCTGTTCGGCGCGGCCCCGCACGGTCGGGTCGGTGGACGTGGCGATCTGGTCGGCGGCCAGAAGGGCAGGCGACAGGGCGCTTTTGACGTCGTGCCGAAGCCGTGCGAGGCGGTCGGACTGCGCCACCTTGTCCGACGAAATGACGGCGTGGGCCGTGACCGGGGTCGCCCGGTGCGGCCGTGGCGGGGCATTGTCCCCGGCCTGTTGCGGGCTTTTGTGCGAGTCCCAGAGATAACGCTGGAGTGCCATACCCGTGGCGAGCGCCACGGCGGCTGTTGCCGCCAGGCTGCCGAGAGCCGTGCTTATCGGGGTCTTGCGTGTGCTGGTCGTCATGCGGTGCACCTTCTTGTCGTTGCGACGCGCCGATCGTAATTGACGCGGCCGGGTCTCCACAGTATAAGCCCGCCCTCTGAACGGGCGTAAATTTTTCGCGCCCGCCCGCTGTCTTGTCTGCAGGCAGCCCCGTTGTCTTGATACAGGAGTGCCCAGATGAAGCGCACATATCAACCGTCCAAGCTCGTCCGCAAGCGTCGCCACGGCTTTCGCGCCCGTATGGAGACGGTCGGTGGCCGCAAGGTGATCGCCAACCGTCGTGCCAAGGGCCGCAAGCGCCTTTCGGCCTGAACGGCGAACCGACCGCCCTGTCGCGCCCAGCGCACGGGCGGCACGAGCGGAGAGCGATGTGACCGGACAGGGGCGATCCGTAAGGCTGAAGAAGCGGGCGGATTTTCTCAAGGCCGCATCGGCGGGGCGTAAGGCCCCGATGCCCGGGCTGGTTCTTCAGTCCCGCGCGCGTGAGGATGACGGTGCGGCCCGGATCGGGTTCACCGTCACGAAGAAGGTCGGCAATGCGGTCGTGCGCAACCGCACGCGGCGCCGTTTGCGCGAGGCGATGCGCATTGTCGAGCGTGAGGGTGCTCTGGGGGCCGTCGACGTCGTGCTAATCGGCCGTGACGGGACCCGGCGTCGCGATTTCGCTGCCCTGCTGGACGATGTCCGGCGCGCGTTGCGCAAGACCGGCGCACGACCGTGATCAGTCGTGCGGCCGTTTGGATCGCGCTTGCGCTGATCCGGATGTATCAGTGGGCGATCAGCCCGCTGCTCGGCAGTAACTGCCGCTTTACCCCTACTTGTAGCGCCTATGCGCACGATGCGATCTGCGCGCACGGTGCAGGGCGGGGCATTTTGCTGAGCGCGTGGCGGATCATGCGTTGCAACCCCTGGAACAATGGGGGATACGATCCGGTGCCCCCGCGACGGACCGATCCGTCGGGCGCATGTTGATTGATCTGAAGGGCCGGCGGACAGCTGATGGATATTAGGCGTTTTCTTCTGGCGACGATCCTGTCGGCCGTCGTGCTGCTTGGCTTTGATTATTTCATGCCGCAGAAAGCGCATCAGGATGCGCCCAAGCCGGTGCCTGTCGCCGATCGCCAGAACCCCGCTCCGGTGGCCTCTGCCCCGTCCGCGCCTCGGGACGATGTGCGTCTGCCCTTGGGCGGCGGCGCTGTCAGCGGTTCGATCAACCTGCGGGGCGCGCGCCTCGACGACCTGACGCTGCGCGACTATCGCGAGACCGTGGCCAAGGACAGTCCCAACGTCCGGCTGCTGGAGCCACAGGGCAAGACCGAGGCCAATTATGTCGAGATCGGCTGGCTGAACGCACCGGGTGGCCAGACGATGGTTCCGGGTGCCGATACGCTTTGGACGGCTGACGGCAGCCGCCTTGCGGTCGAGACCCCGCTGACGCTGCACTGGGACAACGGGCAGGGCGTGACGTTCCGCATCACACTGCGTCTGGACCGCAACTACATGTTCGCGGTCGAGCAGTCGGTGGACAACCATTCCGGGCAGGCGCTCTCGCTCTATCCGTTTGCCCGCGTTGAACGTGGTTATACCCCCGAAGTGACGGGTGGTTATCTGGTACAGGAAGGTCCGGTGTCGGTGATCGACGGCCGCCTGACCGAGGGGTCCTACAAGACGGTGCGCAAAGACAGCGCCGCACCACTCAACCAGAGCTGGAGCCGACAGGGCAGCAAAGGCTGGGTCGGCATCACCGACAAATACTGGCTGACGGCCGTCATTCCCGACCAGTCGGCACCGATCGCGGCCAGCTACGGCTTCTCGGGTGGCACGTATCAGGCGGGATTCGTCGCCAACGCGCCGCTGACGGTCGCCGCCGGTGCATCGGCCACCACCAGCAGCCATATCTTCGCCGGTGCCAAGGAAGTGCGTCTTCTCGAAGCGTATGAGAAGTCGCTGCACATCGACGGGTTCTGGCGCGCGGTCGACTTTGGCTGGTTTGCGTTCCTGACACGCCCGATCTTCTTCGTCCTCGACTGGCTGAACACCCTTCTGGGCAATTTCGGCCTGGCGCTGATGGCGTTCACGCTGATCGTCAAGGCGTTGTTCTTCCCGCTGGCGTCGAAGAGCTTCAAGTCGATGGCCGGGATGCGCACGTTGCAGCCCAAGATGCAGGCGCTGCGCGAGCGCCACAAGGACGACCCGGTCGCCATGAATCAGGCGATCATGGGCCTCTACAAGAGCGAGAAGATCAACCCGGCCAGCGGCTGTCTGCCGATGCTGGTGCAGATCCCGGTCTTCTGGTGTCTCTACAAGGATCTGTACGTCACCATCGAGATGCGGCACGCGCCGTTCTTCGGCTGGATCCGCGACCTTTCGGCGGCCGACCCGACGAACCTCTTTACGGCATTCGGCCTGATCCCGTGGGATCCGACGGTGCTGACGCCGATGCTGCACATGGGCATCTGGCCGATCGTGCTGGGTGGCACGATGTTCCTGATGCAGAAGCTGAACCCGACGCCGATGGCCGACCCGGCACAGGCGCGCGTGTTTCAGTTCATGCCGGTGATCTTCGCGTTCATCATGGCGCGGCAGCCGGCCGGACTGGTGATCTACTATTGCTGGAACAACCTGCTGACGGCGTTGCAGCAACGCTTCATCCAGCATCGCTCCGAACGGGCGAGGGCGACCCCGGCCCTTCCGGCCCGGTCGCGTAAGTGACGTCGGGCCGATGAGCATGAACGGCACGGGTTTTTCCGCACTGACCGAACAAGAGCAGGCGGCCGCGACCGAGGCGGGACGGCTGTTGTTTGCCGGGCCGTGTGATTTTTTTCATGGTGCGCAGGCGCTCGACCAGTTGCCACCGCCCGGTCTGCCGGAAATCGCGTTTGCCGGTCGGTCGAACGTCGGTAAGTCCAGCCTGGTGAATGCGATGACCGGGCGTCGCTCGCTGGCGCGTGCGTCGTCGCACCCGGGACGCACACAGCAACTCAATTTCTTTGATCTGGGCGGTCGTCTGGTGCTGGTCGACATGCCTGGCTACGGCTTCGCCCGGGCGGCCAAGGCGGTCAAGGAAGACTGGCAGGGGTTGATGTTTAGCTATCTGCGGGGCCGCCCCACCCTGTCGCGTGTGATGCTGCTGCTCGATGCGCGTGTCGAGATCAAGACGAACGACCGCGAGGCGATGGAGCTTCTGGATCGTGCCGCCGTGGTGTTCCAGTGTGTGCTGACCAAATGCGACGCGATCGGACAGCGGCAACTGGAGAAGAAGCAGGCGGAGGTCGCGGCCCTTGTCGCCGGGCATGCGGCCGCTTTTCCGGAGACGCTGTCGACCAGTAGTGAGAGCGGCCTCGGGATCGAGACGCTGCGTGCCACGCTTGCGATGCTCGCCACACCGGCCGGTTAAGCGGGCTCTTCCGCAGTTTCGTTATTGTCCTTGCACCATCAGGATTTCGTAACCATGACGTCGACACGGCAGACGCCTTCCGAAGCCCAGGAACAGGCTGCTCTCCTTGCCAAGGCGCTTCCGTATCTGCGCCGCTATGCCGGCGACACGATCGTGGTCAAATATGGCGGGCATGCCATGGGCGACGATATGTTGTCGGGTGCATTCGGCCACGATATCGCGTTGCTCAAGCTGGTCGGCGTCAACCCGATCGTGGTGCATGGTGGGGGCCCGCAGATCAACGCGATGCTCAAGAAGCTCGACATCGCCTCGACGTTCGTCGACGGCCTGCGGGTGACCGATGCCTCGATGATCGACGTGATCGAAATGGTCCTGTCGGGCACGGTCAACAAGCAGGTTGCCAGCCTCATCAACCGCGCCGGAGCCCTGGCCGTCGGGATTTCGGGTAAGGACGGTGGTCTGCTCAAGGCGCGCAAGCTGCAGCGCAGCGTGCGTGATCCGGACAGCCTGATCGAGCGGGCGCTCGACCTGGGCTTCGTCGGCGAACCGGCCAGTGTCGATCCGCGCGTGCTGTATGCCCTCTCGGGTTCGGGCCTGATCCCGGTCATTGCGCCAGTCGGTGTCGGCGAACACGGCGAGACCTATAACATCAATGCCGATACGGCGGCCGGGGCGATCGCCGGTGCGGTGCATGCGACACGGTTGCTGATGCTGACGGATGTGCCCGGCGTTCTGGACGAGAACGGGACCCTGATCCCGGAGCTTTCGGCTGAAGACGCGCGCCGGGGTATCGAGAGCGGCATGATCAGCGGCGGCATGATTCCCAAGGTCGAAACCTGCCTGAAGGCCGTGGAGGCCGGGGCGTCGGCCGCCGTCATCCTCGACGGCCGCGTGCCTCATGCGTGTCTGCTGGAGTTGTTTACCGAGTCGGGTTCGGGAACGCTGATCCGCGCGTCCTGAGCCGCGTGATGGGCAGCGCGCTGGCCACCAGAACCAGCGCGATATTCAGCATCAACGCCAGAAGGCCGGTGGAACACGCCACTTGATGGGCACCGAGGCCGACGACGTGTGTCGGTTTCAGCCCGTCGGCGAAGCACAGCAGCGTGCCGGCCGCGGTCCCGCCGGCCCAGCCGACCAGCATGGCTGCCCCCGACACCCGCCATGGCAGCAGCCCCAGGATCAGGGCGGGAAATGTCTGCAGGATCCATAGACCGCCCAGCAATTGCAGGTCGATCGCGAACTGTGCGTTCAGCCACAGGACGCAGGCCAGCGCGCCGATCTTGATGGCCAGTGCCGACACCTGCGAGGCGCGCACGCCGCCGCCCAACGACGGCATCAGATTGCGCGTCACCAGGCTTGCCGCGCCGATCGCCATCACGGCGGCAGGGACCAGGGCGCCCACGGCCACGGCGGCAAAGCAGAAGCCCGCGAACCAGCTTGGAAAGACCGACAGGAACAACAGCGGGACTACCGACGACGGATGGGTGGTCACGATCCCGGCCGCGTGGGCCATCAGCCCCAACATGGCGATCAGACCCAGCAACAGCGTATAGGCCGGGAGCATGACGGCGTTACGCCGAATGGTATCGGCCGATTGCGCCGCCAGAACGCCGGTCAGGGTGTGGGGATAGAGGAAGGCCGCGAGAGCGGAGGACAGCGCCAGTGTCGCGTAGGGCACGACCTGCCCGGGTGCCAGCGCGTGGCCGGGCGGGGGCGCGGGCAGGTGCGCGGCGGCGGAGCGGAGCATCGCGCCATAGCCGCCCAGATGCAGCGGGATGATCGTCACGGCCGCGAGCACGGCTATGTAGATCATGATGTCCTTGATGAACGCCGTCAGCGCCGGCGCATGCAGACCGCCCAGCCATGTATAGACCGCGAGCGACGCGAACGCGACCAGAAGCGAGGCTTCCCCCGGAAGGCCCAGCGCCTCGATCACCGTGCGGATGCCGATCAGCTGAAGCGCGATATAGGGCATGACGGCGGCAAGGCCACTGAGCGTGATCGCAAGTTCGAGGGCGCGGCTGTCGAAACGGGCACGCACGATGTCCGCCGCCGTCGCGAGGCCGCCACGCCGCGCGATGTCCCACAGCACCGGCATGACAAGGAACACGAACGGATACACGATCACCGTATAGGGCAGCGCGAAGAAGCCGAAGGCACCGGTGGCGTAGACCAGCGCGGGCACGGCGATCACGGTATAAGCCGTGTAGAAATCGCCCCCGACCAGAAACCACGTCACCCATGTGCCGAAGCCACGGCCACCGAGGCTCCATTCCTCGGCGTGGGAGGCGTCGGGATGGCGACGCCGCCACCAGCGCACCGTGCTCCCCGCCAGAATGGTGACGGCGAAGAAGGCGACAAAGACCAGACGCGCGGCGGTGTCGGGCAGCGGGGCCCCGTGTGAGGCGCCGTTCATGCCTGCGGACCCCGCTTCCAGACGATCCACACGAGTGCTGCGGTCACCGGCACCCAGAGCAGCTGATACCAGTAGAAGAACGGCAACCCCAGAAGGGCCGGCGTCGTGCGGTCATACAGTGGCACCCAGAGCAGGCCCGCGAACGGAAGCAGCAGCAGGGAAAGCAGCCATACGCGGCGGCGGGTGGCGGGCGGCGTCATGAAGGCGGAAACTCCGTGGTCGGCGTGCTGGCGGGTCGTAGGCCCCGGGTGGGCGGCCACACGCATCTGGTGATGGGCTGGATGATGGGCTGTCGCCCGCGGAGACGGCTAGGGCGGGACATGGAGAGGGACGTATGGTATCGTTCACATAAGCGTGTTGCGTCGCGCGGTCATTGCTGCGACATACGAGCCGCCTCTTCACGGGGCAAGAATATTCCATACAGGCGCAAGAATAGAGAATAATATTATGCACGACGGCGGCTTCCTCGCGACTGTGCCCGGTCACAGCTTTTCCGGCGGCCAGCCCGCCCTTCCGCGTGCGGCGGATGTCGACGCGATGGCGTCGGCATGGAAAGCCGATGCGGCGACGTTCTGGATGCAGCAGTCTGCCCGGTTGCTCTGGCGGGAGGCTCCGACGCAGGCGCAGGCGGGCGACTTTACCGGCACGGCGCATGTCACCTGGTTCGCCGACGGGCGCCTGAACCCGACCGAGTCATGTCTCGACCGCCATGCGGCCGCGCGCCCGGACGCATGCGCCCTGATCTGGGAAGGGCAGGATGGCCGGACGATACGCCTGAGCTGGGCGGACCTGTTGCAGCGTGTCTGTCGGATGGCGAACGCCCTGCGCGAGGCCGGTGTCGCCAAGGGCGATCGCGTCGCCCTGCATCTGCCGGCGGTGGTTGAGAGCGTGGTGGCCATGCTGGCCTGCGCGCGGATCGGCGCCGTGCACATGGTCCTGTTCGGGGGGTTCTCCGCCGAGGGGCTGGCGGACCGGCTGGACGACGGCACGCCGGTGCTCGTCGTGACCGCCGACGAGGCCCGGCGCGGTGCGAAGATCATTCCGATGAAGCGGACCATGGACGATGCCCTGTCCCGTGCCACGGGTGACAGCGTCCGCACGGTTCTGGTGCTCGCTGTGACAGGCGCGGACGTGCCGATGACGGCCGGGCGCGACCGCGCGCTGGGGCCGCTGCTGGACGGGGCGGACACCGCCTGCGCACCCGCGATCCTGGCCGCCGAGGACCCGCTGTTCGTGCTCTACACCTCCGGTAGCACCGGCAAGCCGAAGGGGCTGGTGCATGTCGCGGGTGGCTACATGGTCTGGGCGTCCCTGACGCATGAGGTCGCGTTTGGCTGCGGGAGCGAGGACGTGTTCTGGTGCACGGCCGACACCAGCTGGATCACCGGACACACCTATGTGGTGTATGGCCCGCTCGCCAACGGCACGACGGTGCTGATGTACGAGGGGCTGCCGTCGTGGCCGACGCCGGGACGGTGGTGGGACGTGATCGACCGGCATGGCGTCACGGTGTTCTACACCTCGCCCACGGCGATCAGGGCGATGAAGGCCGAGGGCAATGATATTCTGGAGGCCCGCGGTCTCGACAGCCTGCGGGTTCTGGGGTCGGTCGGTGAGCCGATCGGCGAGGATGCGTGGACCTGGTTCCACGATCATGTCGGCAAGGGCCGCTGTCCGGTGGTCGATACATGGTGGCAGACGGAGACAGGTGGCATCATGATCGCACCGGCTGCCGGTGCGGTCGCGCCCCGACCGGGCGTGGCCACGCGACCCCTGCCGGGGGTCGAGGCGGTGCTGCTGGATGCGGCGGGTGTGCCCGTCGTTGGCGAGGGCGAAGGCAATCTGTGTCTCGCCGCCAGCTGGCCGGGACAGGCGCGGACGATCTGGGGCAGCCACGACCGCTTCGTCGCGACCTATTTCGCGACCTATCCGGGCCATTATTTCACCGGCGATGCGGCCCGGCGCGAGGCGGACGGCTATTTCCGCATTACGGGGCGTGTGGACGACGTGGTGAACGTGTCCGGCCACCGGATCGGCACGGCGGAGATCGAATCCGCCGTGATGCGTGGCGAGGGTGTCGTGGAATGCGCGGCGATCGGTGTGCCGCACGGGCTGAAAGGCGAGGGGCTGGTGGTCTTCGCCGTCGTGCAGCCCGGAGGCGCAGGCGAAGCGGCGCTCAAGGCATTGGTCGCCGACGCCATCGGGCGCTATGCGGTTCCGGAGGCCGTGTATCTCGTGGCGGACTTGCCCAAGACCCGGTCCGGCAAGATTGTCCGGCGTCTTCTGCGCAAGATCGCTGCACGGGAGATCGATGCGCTAGGCGACCTGTCGACCCTCGCGGATCCGGACGCGGTGGGCCGGATTATCGCGGTGGTGCAGGGCGGGGGCTGAGCCCCTCCGCCGTCGCGCGGCGGTCACGGCGGACATTCCGGACAAAGCCGAGCAGCAGTACCGCTGCGATCGCCGTGTCCGTCCCCATGGTGGCCGCCCACCCGCCATGGACATACGTCCAGGATCCGAGAACGGAGCCAGTGGCGCCGCAGAGGAACAGGAATGTCATGTAGGCCGCGCCCAGACGCGCGCGGATCGTCGGGTCGAGGCCGAAGATCGTGCGCTGACCCATGATCTGGTTCACCTGCACCGCCGCATCGAGTGCTATGGCCGCCGCCGTCAGGGTCAGCAGGTGGCCCGCGACGCCACTCCACCCGGACAGCAGCGTCATCAAGAACACCAACAGCAACGCGATGCCCGTGGTCGGGACGATCCAGCCGCGATCGGCGATCCGCCCGGCGAGCGGCGCCGCCATCGCCCCTCCGGCCCCGGCCAGGGCAAACAGCGCGATACCGCTCTGGCTGACGCCGAAGCGCCCCTGCAGGAGCAACGGCGCGCCGGTCCAGAACATGTTGAAGATGCAGAACAGGCCCCCCTGATAGAACATGCGTTCGCGCAGGGGACGCACGCGCGGGACCAGCCCGATCGTCGACGCCACGGCGGCGCCCCATCCCAGCGTCGACACCGGGCGATAGGACGGCAGGACCCGGCTCAGCACCGTCAACGTCGCGGCCATGACGGCGGCGGACAGCGCGAAGATCGCCCGCCAGCCGAAATGGGCGCACAGCAGGCTGGCCAGAGGGCGTGACAGCATGATGCCAGTCACAAGCCCGCCCATGACGGAGCCGATGACCCGTCCCCGTTGCTCCGGTGGTGTCAGATGGGTCGACAGCGTCAGCACGATCTGGGAGCTGACCGCCCCGATCCCGAGCAGAAAGGCGGCGATGAAAAATCCGGTCGCGTTCGTGCTGAACAGGATGCCGAGCAGCGCGAGACATTGGATCAGGGATGCCGCCAGCGCCAGCCTGCGGTTATCGACGAGATCGCCCAGCGGCATCAGCAGGCACATGCTGGTGCCGTAGCCGATCTGGGTGATGGTCGAGACGCTGCCCGCCAGCGCCACGGGCACATGCAGGTCGTGCGCGATCTGGGCCACGAGCGACTGCGCGTAGAAGATGTTCGCCACCGTCGCCCCGCAGAACAGGGCGAAGAAGCCGATCATCGCGCGGCTTGCGACGGGCAGGGGCCGCGCGGCCGCGCGGTCAGAAGGGTTTGAGCAGCCGGTCGAGATAATCCAGTTCCTCCTGCGGGCGGGTGCGGTCTGAGTCGCGTCGACGCAGTTCCTGTTCGATGTCGCGCGCCTGTTCGCGCGAGATCGTATCGGGCACATGGGTGTCGGAATCGAGCCCGTTCTTGCCTTCGCCGCTCTCGCGGCCGAGCGGATCGCGGTTGGCCTGTGCCTTATCGTCGCCGTCGTCCTCGCCACCGGGGGAGGGCTCGTTGCCGCCGCTGCCCTGACCCTGGCTGCCGAAGCCGGGCAGGAAACTGGGCGTGCCCCGGCTGGCCTGCTGCATCGTCTGGCGCATCTGCTGGCCGCCGTCCTGCAATGCCTTCAGGGCCTTCTGCTGGGCGACGGACGCGGCCTGATCGTTTCCGTCGGCCAGTGCCTTGCGCGCGTCGCGCATGGCCGCATGCGCGTCTTTCAGGCCCGCGGGCTCCTTGCCCATCAGGCCTTTGAACTCCTGTTGCAGCTCGTCGAGCGCACGGGCCAGCGCACGCTGGCTCGCGCGGTCCTGGGTGCGCTGGCCGTCGGCCCTGGCCTGCTCCTGCGGATCGGCGGGTGGCGATGGGGGGGGCGCCAGATCGGTGGGCGGCTCCTCGTTCTG
>NZ_JABXXR010000061.1 GCF_013376175.1 Ameyamaea chiangmaiensis | reverse complement strand
ATCCACCGGGGCGCCGCGCCGCGCGAACAGGCCGAGCGCCAGCACCGCCGGCAGGGACAATTCCACGATTTTCCGCGCGCAGACGATGCCATGCGCCGGATCGAGTCGCTGCCAGAGCACGGCGGGGCCGGCCTGAAGCACGTCCACCAGCCAGCCGAACGCGAGCGCCGCGAGGGCGAGCATGCCCACGATGCGCAGACCTCGTCGCGGTGAGCGTGTGGGATCGAGCGACAGCAGCGCCGTGGTCCCGCCGACGGCGGCAATCACGGCCAGGCTTGCGGCCTTCCACCAGAAGCTCGGCATCCCCATGGCGTGCGGCATGTCCGGACGCATCAGGCCCAGCTTCAGCACGAAGACGATCTCGATCACGCCCAGCGCCAACAGGATCGTCGCGTCCCGCCACGGCGTCCGCCGTCTGACGGGCCGCAGGCCGGTCGCGAGCCGATCGATCAGGGGATCAGTCGACATCACTACCTCGCATTACTAAAGCATTCATGCGGGTCAGACCGCGATGAATGTTGACCTTGACCAGCGTGACGGACTGTCCCGTTCGGCGTGCCGCCTCCTCGATACTCAACCCGCGCAGCTTGACGAGGCGGATGGCTTCCGCCTGCGCTGGCTTCAACTGCCCGAGCAGGCGCTCCAGCGCATAGGCCGTCGTCACCTGCTCCTCATGATCCTGCACCGGCAGATCGTCGTCGAGCGGCGCATCATTCGCCCGGCTGGCGGCCCGCAACCGATCGATCCACTTGTATCGAGCGATCGCCGCGATCCAGGGGCCGAACTTCTGGGACGGATTGAATGTATGCCGTTTCTCGTGAACGGCAAGCAACGTGTCCTGTACTGCATCGTCAACCATGGATAGCGGCAGACGCCGGAGAAAGAAGCGTCTCAGCCATGTCTGCGCCTCGGCGAGCACGCGGCGATAGGCGTCGGCATCGCCGGCCTGAGCCGCTGCCATCCAGCGGCTCCAATCCGCTTCCGTCACGAACCCTCCGTCCCTGCTTACGGCGAGAGTCCGCTCCCGCCATCGTCGGCCAGCGTCAGCACAGGCTGCGGGCGCCAGGACGACGCGAACAACGCGTGCAGCGCCTCGATCCGTGGTGCGTCGTATGTAGCGATATACGGATGATCCGGATAGCGGGCCGCGAAATTTTGGTGATCTGCCTCGGCCGGGTAGAATCCATGATCCGGGGCCACCTGTGTTGCGATGGGCCGCGCGAAGACATGCGCCGCGTCGAGCTGTGCGATATAGGCGTGCGCTTCCTGTAACTGTTGCGCGGAGCGGGTGTAGAGCACGGAGCGATATTGCGTGCCGTCATCCGGGAACTGGCGGTTCACCTGTGTCGGGTCGAGGGCGACGGAGAAGAAGATGCGCATCAACGTGCCGTAGCTGACCTGCGTTGGGTCGAAGTCGACTTCAACTGACTCTGCGTGTCCCGTATCGCCGCTGCTGACGGTCTCATAATCCGCCGTGTCGCGCGCGCCGCCGTCGAAACCCGCGCGGGTCGCGGTCACGCCACGGACATGTTCGAACACGCTCTGCACGCCCCAGAAGCAGCCACCCGCGAAGACGGCGCTTGCATGGTGCGTCGCGGGCGCCGGTTCCGTCAGAACGGGCGCCGGAAGAATACGGGGGCCGGGCTCGCCCATTGCCGTGTGGCAGGCGGCGCCGAATGTGGTCAGCGCCACCAGGGAAACGCCGAAAAATCCTGATCGTGTCATGATTCCAGCTCCTTCAGGCCGTATGGAATGAAAGTGCCACGCCGTTCATGCAGTAGCGCAGGCCGGTTGGCTGAGGCCCGTCATCGAACACGTGGCCAAGATGACTGCCGCAGGTCGCGCATCGCACCTCCGTGCGCTCCATGCCCAGGCTGTCATCGCCACGTTCCTGCACGGCGTGCGGCAGCGCGCTGTCGAAACTCGGCCACCCTGTGCCGCTTTCGAACTTGGTGCGCGCGTCGAAGGCTGCCGTGTCGCATCCGGCACAGGCGAAGCGGCCGGGGCGATGCTCGGTCAGCAATGGGCTCGAATACGGCATTTCGGTGCCTGCCTCGCGCAGCACGATGTATTGCGCGGGCGTCAGCAGGCGGTGCCATTCGGCGTCGGTATGCGTGACAGGATAATGCTCGGCGGCCCGTGCACGACCGAACACCGCCATGGCAACGGCGGCAAGAAAGAATTGGCGGCGGGATGTCATGCTGTGTCCCCCTTGTTTTGGGTTGTCACAGCGTTCTTCGCGAAAATTCCCTGTCCGGTTACGCGGGTGGGAAGAATTTTCCATTTCCGTCAGGACATGGCGGAAACTGTAACCTTTCGCGCCTGACCGACGAATGCATCCGCATCAACGCCTGACCATTCAGTCGGAAAGCCCGGACATGCTCTCATCACGCCGCGTGCGGCCGCGTCGCACGCCATCGCCCTTTATTCGCATCACCCATTGGATCGGCGCATTGTCGATGCTCGCCATGATCGGCAGTGGCTGGCAGATCTATAATGCCTCGCCCATTCTGCCTTTCGAATTCCCGGCCTGGGCTACATTGGGTGGCTGGCTGGGCGGCGGGATCGCCTGGCATTTCGCGGCGATGTGGGTGCTGATGGCTGCCGGCGTCGTCTACCTGGGGTATGGCGTGCTGTCGGGGCATTTCCGCCGCGATCTGCGGCCCGTCGGCCCGCGCGCCATCGGTCGTGATATGGCGCAGGCGCTGCGCTTCAGGTTGTCCCATGCCGCCGGTCATTACAATGCCATCCAGCGGTTGCTTTATACGGGCGTGCTGATTGTCGCCCTGCTGACCGTTGCAAGCGGGCTGTCCATCTGGAAGCCGGTGCAGCTTGGATGGCTGACATGGCTGTTCGGCGGTTACGATGTCGCCCGCCGCATTCATTTCGCGATGATGACGCTGATCGTCGCCTTTCTCGTCATTCACATCGCGCTCGCCCTGCTCGTGCCGTCGACCCTGTTCGGCATGGTGTTCGGCCGTCGTCCCAGCGCGGCGCCGGAAGTGAGCGTTCAGGAAGGGGGCGCCCGATGAGTCACAACCGCCTCGATCGCTCGGCGATCGCCCCCGAACTGCGCCGGATCGAGCGCCGTCTGATGCTCAAAGGCGCCCTGTCGCTTGGTGGACTGTCGATGCTGTCCGGCTGTGCGCTGGACGACGAGCCGTCCGTGGAGCGTGCGCTCAGCGCGATGTCGCGTTTCACCGACCGGATGCAGGCCCTGCTGTTCAGCCGCCAGCGGCTCGCGCGGGAATTCGACGCATCCAGGATCACGCATCCTTTTCCGTTCAACGCCTATTACGACGAGAGCGAGGTTCGCACTGTCGATCCCGCTGGCTGGCGCCTGGACGTCGGCGGTCTGGTGTCGGACAGACGCCCGTGGTCGCTCGCGCAGTTCCGCGCGCTGCCGCAGAAACGGCAAATTACACGCCATATCTGCGTCGAGGGATGGAGTGCGATCGGCGACTGGTCCGGCGTGCCGCTTTCGATGTTCCTGCAAAAGGTCGGCGCGGATCTGCGTGCGAAATATGTCAATTTTCGCTGCTTCGACGATTATTCGACCAGCATCGACATGGCGACCGCGCTGCATCCGCAGACCATTCTGGCGCTGGACTATGGAGACCGTGCCCTTCCGCCTGCCTATGGCGCGCCGATGAAGGTCAGGATTCCAACGAAGCTCGGCTACAAAAATCCGAAATATCTCGCGTCCATCGAAGTCACCAATCGCTTTCCGGGCGGCTACTGGGAAGATCAGGGTTACGACTGGTTTGGCGGGTCATAAAAAAAGACGCGTCCCTGTAACCCGACGACATGCCTCATCGAAGAATAGAGCAGAGAGGCGGAATGTTTCCGCCTCCACATCATCGACAGATCAGGAAATTACCATGTCTATTCGCAATATCGCCATTGCCGCCGCTTTCTCGTCCGTCGTCGCTCTGGGTGGCGTCGCTCACGCACAGGACGCCATGTCGCACGATGCCATGGCCCCGAAACAGATGGCGCCAAACTCGATGGCACATGACAGCATGCCGAAGAACGGCATGGCGCATAACACGATGGCCCCGAATGCGATGTCGCATAACGGCATGTCTCATGATAGCATGAAGAAGCATGGCGGCATGGCGCATCACGGTATGAAGAAGGACGCGATGGCCGCTCCGCAGGACAGCATGGCCAAGCCGAACTAAGTCAGGTTTCGCGAACCATCCGGCTGACAGGCGCATTCATGAAGCTGAAAAGTGTAATATCCACCGCACTGGGCGGCATGTTGGCGCTTGTCGGCACATCGGTAGTATCTTTCAGTTTCGATCATGTCTTTAACATGTTGCCTGAACGTCAAGAGGCTCGGTTCAGAAACGATCATAGACAATCACGTCGGCGTCGGGGATCCGTCCGCCATGCGGTGGCAGTTCGCCTACCCCCTTTCCGACCGCCACGAACATGACCAGCGCATGGTCCTTGGGTAGGCGAATGATCTCCGAGACCTGCTCAAAATCGAACCCGTCCATAGGGCAGGTGTCATAGCCGTGCGCGGCGGCCGCCATCATCAGGGCATACGCCGTCATACCGGCAGAGCGGAATGCTTCGTCCCGCTGCATCGCCGGATTGTTCTCGTAGAATTGAGTGATCATGCCGACGTATTTCTCGCGCATCGCCTCTGGCGCATCCTTCCAGTATCGACCCGGATCCTTCGCATAGGCATGCATGTCCGCGCACAGGACGACGAGTGCAGAGCATTCCTCGATCTGGGGCTGGTGCCATGCCACTTTCTTGATCTCGGCCCGCACGGCCGGGTCTCGCACCACCAGGAACCGCCAGTTCTGAATATTGAATGCGGTAGGCGCTGTCCGCGCCGCATGCAAGATGGCGGCCAGAGTCTCGTCCGGAATCTCATGACTTGCGTCGAAGCGTTTCGTCGCGCGCCGCGCGAACATCGTATCCAGAATCTCATTCATCTTGCTTTTTCCTTCTGTTCATCCAGATCCGGCGCGGGCGCGGAGCGCATCAGGCCACACATTGCCTCTGCCGGCCAAGCCCATCAATGCCGAATTCCACGACGCCTCCAGACTGGAGATAGACGGGCTCCGGCCGCATCCCCATCCCGACGCCCGGAGGGGTTGCCGTGGCGATGACGTCGTCCGGCATCAGCGTCATGTAACGGCTGACATACGCGATGATCTCAGCCACGAAAAAGATCATCGTCCTTGTATTGCCGGCCTGCATCCGGCGACCGTTCACTTCGAGCCAGATACCAGATCCTGGGGATCGGGCACTTCGTCCCGGGTCACCAGCGCCGGACGTTCCTGTCCCGGTTCGCCGTAACGGCAGAGCTTCATGCGTGTCTCCTTTCGCTCAGTCGGAATCGCAGACGATAAGAGTCGAGGGTTCGAGCGCATGCACGTGGATCGTTTCGAATCCGGTAACCGCGATACCGCAACCCGCATCGGCGTTGTGCCCAAGGATTTCCAAGCGTCCCTCTGCGACGAGAGCATAGACACAGCGGTCCGCATAGGTGGGGACGACGGCCTGTTCGCCGGCCGGGAGCGTGAGCCGAAGCACGCGGGCACGGGCCTTTAGCGGCAGCGGGTCACCCGACCGCCCCTGATCCGTTTCCTCCGGATCGTCGGCGGGAAAGCCGCTGGCCAGCAGGGCATGCTGATGCCCGAAGCGATCCTCACTGCGGCGCAGGCCGATTTGCGGGGCGCCGCCCTCTTCTTCGGGCGCCAGCCAGAGCTGAAGCACCGTCGCCGGCGCGCCGCCGGTTTTCCACGTTGCCAGGGCCACGCCATCGCCAGCACTGACAACATGACAATCGCCCGGCTTCAACAGGCTGTCGCCAAGACCATCCACCAGCGCCACGACGATGCCATCCAGGACCAGAGTCACGATCTCGACCGCCCTTTCATGGTCCAGCCTGAAGGCGGCATCGGCCTCCAGTTCGATCCGGTTGAGCACCCGGAGTCGCCCCCAATGTGAGGGAGCGGGGTAAACGTAGTTCCGAAACGCGAAATGACAGTCGAGCTTGACGCCATCCTGGACCAGATGCCCCAACTCGGAGGGCAGCAGCACCTTGATCATCCTTGTCGACCTCCCCGCCCCTCTTGCCGGATGGCCGCCCGCTGGGCCGTCGCGACCGGATAGCGCGCCTCCCAGCCACCGCCGAGCGCGCGATACAGGCGGGCCACCGAGACCGAAACTGCCGTCGTCGACCGCACGAGCTGGTTCTGGCTGGCCAGAAGCGCGTTCTGCAAGGTCAGCACGTTCAGGAAATCCGACGCCCCCTGCACGTATTGCTGCTGGGCCAGACGTACGGCCGTCTCGTTCTGGGCCACTGTCTCCTTCAGGCGGTCGCGCTGCTGCTGGGCGGCGGAGAAATCGGCCATTGCGTCGTCGATCTCCTGCCATGCCTTGAGGATGGTGCGCTGCAGGGTGATCGCCGCTTCCTTCTGCTGCGCCCGGCGCAGACGCAATTGCCCGGTCAGGCGACCACCCTCGAACAGAGGCAGCGTCATGGTCGGGCCGAACCCGTATTGCCGCGACGCCCAGGACCCGAGCCCGCTGAACTGCAGCGCTTGCACGTCGAGGCTGCCGGAGAGCGTCACGCGCGGAAAGAAATCCGCCACGGCCACACCGATGCTGGCGGTGGCGACATGCAACTGCTCCTCGGCCATCCGAATATCGGGCCGACGCTCCGCCAGTTCCGACGGCAGGCCGACGGGCACCGCATCGGGTACCGGCGGAATCGGGGCCGGCGTGGCGAGCTGCGCCCGGAGCGCACCCGGCTCGCGTGCCACCAGAAAGCTCAGCGCGTTGATCAGATGCACTTCCTGGCTCTGCAGGATCGGCAGGCGCGACTGGAATTCGCTGAGCTGTCCGCGCGAGTCCGCTACGTCCAGTTGGGTGGAGGCACCTTGCGCAAAGCGCAGGCCCGTCAGGACAACGCTGTGCCGGGCAGTGTCGATATTGCGGCCGACGATGGCGATCTGCGCCTGCACGCCACGCAGATCGAGATAATCCTGCGCGGTCTCGGCCATCAGCGAGACCAGGACATCCCGCTGCATGTCCTGCGTCGCCTTGACCGCCGCGTTGGCGGCCTCGACCTGGCGCCGGACATGACCCCAGAGATCGACCTCCCATGACGCGCTCATGCCGTATTGCGGCAGGTTGAAGGACGGATTGCCGACCGTGCCCGGCACGGCCACAGGGCCGAAGCCCTGCGCGCCGCTGGCGACATCGCCCGCGCCGGCGCGCTCCAGCGTGCCAAGCAGGCCGAGGATACCGTTGGTGCTGGCCCGCTCGCGTGCATAGGAGGCATTCCCCTCCACATGTGGGAACTGTGCCGCGCTCGCAATCCGCCGCTCGGCCAGGCTCTCCGCCAGACGATAGGCGCTCGCGCGCAGATCCAGATTGGCGGACGCGACCTGCTGTTCCAGCGCGGTCAGCACCGGATCGCGATAGATCGTCCACCATTGCGGATCGGCGGGGCTTTCCTCGGGATGGCTTTCGGCATCCGGCAGGCCGCGATGCCAGTGCGGCACGCTGGCGAGATCGGGCTTGTGATAGTCCGGACCGACCGTGCAGGCGCTAAGCAGGAGCATGCTCGTCAGAGCGAGCATCTGGCGGTTAAGGCGTGTGATCATGATCCGCCCCTCACCGCCACGCATAGCGGGGGTCGCCCGCCTTCGGACCTTCCGGGCGCGATGCCGTATCAACCGCCACCTCGACCGACATCCCCACCCGGACCCGCGCCGCCAGAGGCTGCCCCGGATCGAAGGTAATGCGCACCGGCAGACGCTGGACCACCTTGGTGAAGTTGCCGGTCGCATTATCCGGCTGGATCGGCGCGAACGCGACGCCGGTCGCAGGCGGGATGCTGTCGACGTGGGCACGGAGCGGCTGACCCGGGAACGTGTCGACCCAGACCGTCGCCTTCTGCCCCGGCAGAACGTGCGTGAGTTGCGTCTCCTGGAAATGGGCGACCACGAACGCATCCTGGACCGGGGTGACCGCCATCAGCGCACTGCCGGGATTAACGTAGTTGCCCACACGCACGCCACGCGCGCCGACCACGCCGTC
This sequence comes from Ameyamaea chiangmaiensis, assembly GCF_013376175.1. GTDB lineage: Bacteria > Pseudomonadota > Alphaproteobacteria > Acetobacterales > Acetobacteraceae > Ameyamaea > Ameyamaea chiangmaiensis. The sequence goes on along the minus strand of NZ_JABXXR010000061.1, from coordinate 6,980 downwards.
CACCGGGGCCGGGATGGTGCAATAGGACAGATCCAGTTCCGCCCGCTGTTCCTCACCTTCGGCGCGGGTCAGGTTGCCCCTGGCACGCGCGATCTGGGCGGCGAGCACATCCTTTTCCTGGGTCGCGGCCTGCACGCTCGCCTCGTCGCGGACTTTCGCGGCCGTAGCCTCGCGGGTCTGCGCCGCCGTACGCTGGCGCTGCTCCATTGTGCCGGCACCGCCGGCCGCAAGATTACGGTACCGGGCCTCATCCTGCTGCGCGAAAGCGAGTTGCGCGTCGTCGGCCAGCACGGCGGCCCGGGCGCCGGCAATGAGCGAATCCTGCCGGATCAGCGTAGCCTGCAAGTTGGCGATGTCGGCACGCGCGGCGACCACATTGCCCTGGGCCACCTTGAGCACAGCGCGGTAGTCGTCATCCTCGATATGGGCCAGCACCTCGCCCTTGCGAACCTGCTCGTTGTCCTGCGCCATGACCGCATCAATCCGGCCGCCGACCTTGGGGGCGACGACCGAGGAATAGGCCGACACATAGGCGTCGTTGGTCTCGATCCGCACGCCGTCTCCGAGCACAAGGCGGTCGCCGCCCCATGCCGCCGCCCCCAGCACCACCACGCCGGCCGCCAGCAGCAGCGCCTTCGTTGTTCCGTTCATGAATATTCCCTCTAGCGACCCCGGCGGCCGCGTCGTTTGTCGCGGATTGCGCGGGACCGTCAGGTCAGCTTCAGGTAGATTGTTACGACGAGGGCCACGAAGTAGCCCTCGATGCGGTCGCGCAGCGTCCACCTCAGTGCGGTCGCGTTGCCTATTTGATCCGATGATAGGATGTTTGGATGCTGCACGCGGCGCGTATCCCGATACGAACTGGTCTTCATATTCTTCTCACATGACATACTGTCCGTCCCCGTCAGCGTGCAGGAGCGGAGGTGGACGGCGCGCGGGGCGGATAGACCCGTTGCGGCAGAACCAGATTGAGCATGAACAGGGCGGCGCAGACGCCGATCATGATCGTGTAGATATCGGCACAGGCCAGAATGAGCGCCTGCTCAGACGCCTCGCCGTGCAGCAGGACGGCCATGTTCCAGTCCAACCGGGCCGGATCCGCGATGTGTGGCGCCAGCAGCGCCTGCGCCGGGTCGCCCCAGGACTGCAACGCGGTATGGTTGGTGCCATAGGTGTCGAGCAGCATGGTGGAATGGAATTGCTCGCGCCGACGCAGCAGGGCCGAAATGACGCCCGCCGCGATGGCATTGGCCACTCCCTTGGTCATGTTGAACATGCCCGAGATGAACGGTCCATCGGCCGGGCCCAGGCCCATCGTCGCCAGCATGAGGATCGCGATGACCATCATCGGTTCGCTGGCCACCTGCAGGAGCTGCATGACATAGAAGTTCTCGCGCACCCAGTCAGCATCGATCCAGGTGCCTAGGAAATAGGACAGCCCCTGAATCGCAAGGCCTGCCATCAGCACATGACGGCAATCCACCCGGCGGATATTGCACAAGGCCGAGACCAGCGGCAGCGCGAGCACTTGTGGTACCGCGAGGATCAGCATGACCGGCGCGATCTGGATCGGGCGATAGCCACGCACCTCCTCCAGATAGACCGCAGGGATTTCCGCCGTGACCGCCCCCAATACCAGAACCGCTGCCAGCGTCAGCAGTGCATCCGTCACGTTGCGCTGCTTGAGCAACTGGATGCGGAAGAACGGCACCGGATGGAACCATTCATTGACGATGAAGAGCACGAACAGGAACCCGCCGCCGAAGAAGAGGTGGGTAATCAACGGCGAACGAAACCAGTCCAGCCGGTCGCCCTGTTCGAGGGCAATCACCAGCATGCAGATCGCGGGCAACCCGGTCAGCAGGCCGCGCCAGTCGAACTGACGGAAACGCTCCAACCGGATCGGATCCTGTGGCAAGCCCCATGCCACGCACACCATCGAGATCAGGCACAGCGGCACGATCTGCCAGAACAGGAACGGCCAGCCGACATACTCGAACCAGAATCCCGCCAGCGGCGCGCCGCCAATATTCGGCCCGAAAGTCGCGGTCAGAGCATAGGCGCCCAGACCGTAGATCTTGATATTGGGCGGCAGGAAGCGCAGCGCGACCGTCATCAGCATTGGCGGCAGGCTACCGCAAGCCAATCCCTGCACGCAGCGCAGCAGAAGAAGAGACGACAGGTTCGGCATGAAGGGGGCCGCCGTGCCCAGCACGCCCACTAGCCCCGTCATCGCGATCGTCAGGCGTCGGATGGAGAACGTCACCGAACACCAGGGAGCGAACGCCATCGCAGCGATGTTGAACGCCTCGAACAGGGCGGTGATCCAGGTCCCCTCGTCATGCCCGAGATGGAATGCGCCCCGGATATCGGCGAGCCCAGCCTCGGTCGTGTGCTCGTTGAACCCCGCCAGCAGGACTGCCAGCAGCACGCCCGCCAGCCCCGTCGCCAGGCGCGGACCGAACACCGCCGCCTTCGGCGGCGCCGGAGGTGGTTCCGGTTGCATAGACACGGGCGCGGGCAGCACTTCGCGGCGCGGACGTGTCAGCGCATCAGCGTGGTCCATAGGCACCTCGCAACAGAATCGTTTGATCTCGTGTCGGCAGTCTTGAAGAAACATCCTATGTTTGGGAACGCTCAATTATGAAATCGTCTGGAAGCAGATATGAAACGGTCGGATGTCAGATTCCGGTTGCGACGACATGATGTCTCTGTCAGCGTTGGCAGAGGCTCTTGGCGACACATTCATCCTATGATTGGGTGTTTATCAGCCATTCCCGTGCCTGATTCGCAGGATATGCAGGATATAAGGAAGACCCGATGGCACATGTGGCGCACGGCTACGATCTCAACCTTCTTCAGGCTATGAACGTGCTGGTCGAGGAATCGAGCGTTACCGGCGCGGCCGAGAGGCTGCAGGTCAGTGCCGCGACCATGAGCCGCACCCTGTCCCGCCTGCGCGAGACCTTCCACGATGCCATTCTGGTGCAATCGGGTCGGCATATGGTGCCAACACCGCGTGCCCTGCAGATGCAGCCGCGCGTCAGCCAGATCCTCTCGGCGATCAGCGATCTGTATCGTCCACGGCATGCCCTGGATTTCACCGGCCTGACGCCGACCTTCCGTATCCGGGCAGCCGACGTGGTGATCGGCTCCTACGCCGAGGCGCTGCTGCGCGCCCTGCGTGCCGACTGCCCGGACACCACGCTAATTTTCACAGCGGAGTCGAACAGCGACGACAGCGATTTTCTGCGGCAGGGCGGGATCGATCTCTATATCGGCGCCACGGCGCTCCTACGGCCCGAAATCATGCGCCAGACCCTATTCGAGAGCCGCTTTCGCGGGGTCGTGCGGGCCGGTCATCCGATCCTGCTGGGAAAGATCACACCACAGGCGCTGGTAGCCTACGAGCACATCGCCGTCTCGCGCCGAGGGAGGCGACGGGGACCGATCGACGAGGTCCTTGCCGATCAGTATGGGCTTGAGCGCACTGTCGCGCTGTTGCTGACCTCCTTCTATGCCGCGCTGCAAGGGCTGTCACAGACCGATCTGATTCTCCCGGCACCGGATATCCTGACCGATGCAGCGATGCTCGATCGACTGGGTCTTTATGGATTTCCTCTCCCGCTCGATCTGGAGCCGGTGACGATCTTCCAGGCCTGGCATCCCCGACACGACACTGACCAGGTCCATCAATGGCTGCGACGCACGGTCCTGCGTGTCATGAGCCCTCGCGCCCCGATCATAAAGCCAGAGACCGCTCAGGCTTTATGACGCTCCTGTGCCGCCCGCTTGCGAACGCTGCGAGCCGCAGCCGTGCCAAGAGATTTGCCGTCAGTAAAGGCCGCGATCAATGGCTGGAGGATAGCCCGTGCCGCCCTCACTGCCCGCGGTGCATCCCCCGCTTCGATCGCCTGGAACAGCCGTTCGTGAAGCTCCAGCTTCGGCTCGGTGACTCCATGCTCAACGAGGGCAGAAAGAGCGGCTTCGCGCGCCGCATCCAGAAAATAGCGATAGAGAGGGATCAGCGCATCGTTGTGACTGGCCTCCGCGACGGCCAGATGGAAGGAAGCATCCAGGTCCAGAAAGCGGGCGAGGTCGCTGGAGGAACTCCGTTCGCCACGCGCCTTCAGGGCTGCCCCCATTCTACGGATGTCCCGCGCTGTCCGGCGGAGCGCTGCCAGACGCGCGGATTCCGTCTCCAGCATCACACGCAACTCGAAATGATCGCGCAGGCTGGTATGACTGACCTGCGCCATAATCGTTGCGGGTTCATGCAAGGCACGCACGTAGGTCCCGTCGCCCTGACGCACCTCGATCATGCCGGCATGAGACAACACGCGCACCGCTTCGCGCACGGTGTTGCGGCCGATCTGGAGCATTTCGGCCAGTTCTGTCTCCTTGGGAATGCGCTGGCCAACGGGCCAGTCACCGGATGCGATTCGCTCACGCATCGCGGCAAGCGCCGCATCGACCAGGGAAGGACGCGGCAGGCGTGAAAGGGAGATCGGAGCCGTCATGTGCGCAGCATAGCCTGTTTGAGCGGATCATCCCATGTCTGAATGTCATTATCGTGGGCCGGCATACGACCTTTGCACGATAGGATCGGCGATATACTGATAACCGTCACGGAGGCTCCAGACGACGACAGGATAAAGAGTCAGGACATTCTGATTCCCCACAAAAACCGCCGTATCTCCCTCCTACGGTCACGAGAGGTCCTTATGAAACTCTACGATCTTGTCCTCTCCGGCAATTGCTACAAGGTCCGGCTGTTCGCGGCCCTGACGGGCATTGACCTTGAACTCATTCCTGTCGACCTCGCGGCTGGCGAGCACCATACTCCCAGTTTCACGGCGCTGAATCCGTTTCAGGAGGTGCCCGTTCTGGTCGATGGAAAGACCGCGTTGCGGGATTCCCAGGCAATCCTCGTGTATCTGGCGGGCCAACTCCGGGATAGAACGTGGTGGCCCGAAGACCCGACATCCCAGGCAGAGATCGTGCAATGGCTGTGCATCGCCGCGAGCGAGGTTCGTGACGGTCCCAATGCCGCCCGCCTGATCCGGAAATTCGGCTACGATCTCGCGATCGAGCGGGCGCTTCTCGTCACGCAGCGGCTTCTGCCGCTGCTGGACCAGCACCTAAGCACGCATGAGTGGTTCGCGATCGGCCATCCGACCATCGCCGACTGTGCGCTGTTTCCCTATCTTGCGTTGGCGCATGAAGGCGGCATCGACCTTGCCCCCTTTCCCTCGCTCACAGGATGGCTCGACCGCGTTCGCGCCTTGCCGAAGTTCACGCCGATGCCAGGAATTCGGGGATGACACGCGACGCCTCTCCGATGTCAGCCGTAAACTGGATTGAGGCATTTCTGCCTCGGGCGGACTTTCACGAGCAACACAAAATCGATATCGCAGCGCCGGCCGGGCTTATCCTTGATTGCGCTATGGACTACCGGCTGAAAGATGACCCACTCGTCCGTCTCGCCATAGGATTACGGGAGTTGCCCTCACGGCTGTCAGGACGAACGAGCCGGCCGCCCTTCGACCGGGACGATTTCACCTTTCTGGGACGCAAGGGGGACACCGCCCTCGCTTTCGGACTGGTCGGTGCGTTCTGGAAAGCCGATTACGGATTGATACCGTGCCACTCGGCGGAGGATTTCCGGACCTGCGCGCTTCAGGACGCCTGCAAGCTTGTGTTGTCCTACACGCTCCATCCTCTCACGCGCAGGACAAGTCGTCTGACAACCGAGACAAAGGTCTTCTGCCCAACGCCCACGACGCGACGGCATTTCGCACCCTACTGGTATCTCATCCGTCCGGTTAGTGGACTGATCCGCAGACGCATGTTGGCCTCCGTACGCAAGCAGGCGGAAAGCCGCACCAATTCGCCGACGATCACCGGCTGATGCCTGGTATCCCGCCGACCCCTTCGGCCAGAAATTCCACGCATAGACGGATCCGGGTCAGATTAGTGCGTTCGGGCGCGATCAGCATGCTCAGCGGTACGGATGGCAGCCTGTAGTCTGGCAGGACAGGCACGAGCCGCCCGTCCCGCAGGCAGTCTTCCACCAGCCAGCGATGGGCCGGGCCGAAACCCCTGCCCGCCAGAAACGCCTCCCGCGCCGCCAAACCATGATCGACGATCAAACGGCCATGAAACGGCACGACATGGTTTCCACCCTTGACGCTCCGCAGGACCAGCCGGTCCGATCCATGCACGCGCGACATTCGCACCCCTTCGCGATCACGCAGATCCACCGGTCGCCGCACCGGCCCAGTACGGTGCAGCCATTCGGGCGATGCGACCAGAAGGCGCTCGCTTTCCCCCAGGGAGCGTAGTTTCATCGCACAATCGCTCAGGGGACCGAGACGGATGGCGATATCGACCCCATCCCGCACCAGATCAATCCGCTCGTCCGTCAGGCCGAATTCCACCCGTATTCCCGGATTCTGGTCTTGAAAGGCATAAATGAGCTGGCTGACGTGCAGGACGCCCAACGCGCCGGTGCAAGAGATGCGCACCGTCCCGGCCGTTGCCTGCCGCGTGTCGCGCATCTCCTGACTTGCCTGCTCGACGAGTGAGAGGATCTGCACACAATGCGCGTAATAACGCGTTCCTTCGTCCGTCAGCGCCGTACGGCGCGTCGTCCGCGTCAGCAGAGACACACCCAGTGCGTCTTCAAGCTCGCGCAGATGCCGCGTGATCGTCGATTGCCCGGCGCCGGTTTCACGGGCGACGGCCGCCAGATTGCCACGTTCGGCGACCCGCACGAAGGTCCGCATCCGCTCCAGTGAGACTGGCGATTGTTCCATATTTCGGCATTCTCCCTTCCGCCATCGCCATATGGGATAAGAATATCCTATCGCGTAATCTCGTTGGGAAACGAAATTTTCCACGCAATGAGAGTCCGCTCATGAATGTTCTGATCGTCTTCGCCCATCCGGAAAGACACTCGCTCAACGGCGCCCTGCTTG
>NZ_JABXXR010000060.1 GCF_013376175.1 Ameyamaea chiangmaiensis | reverse complement strand
CGCCGTCCGGCGCCCCGGTGCCCGCATGACGCTGCGGCCAGTGCCCCAGCCCGGGGCGGAGGCGGCGCGGCAGGTGGTCCGCTGGGTCATGACGCGCATTGATACGGAAGACGCGTCATCATGATGATGGTCTGGCCGGTATGACGGGCGCGGATGGCCGCCCGAAGATACTGGAGATCACCAACGTCGACTTCGCGCTGCGGCAGTTCCTCCTGCCGCTGATGCGCGTGCTGCGTGACCGGGGGTGTGACGTCGTCGGGGTGTGCGCGGATGGTCCTCTGCTGGCCGACGTGCGGGCGGACGGTTTTCGCGTCGAAACGGTGCCGATGGCCCGCAGTTTTTCGCCACGGGCGCAATGGCGGGCGTTGCGGGCTCTGGTGCGTCTGATCCGGCGTGAACGGCCCGACATCGTGCATGCCCATATGCCCATCAGCGGGCTTCTGGCCCGACTGGCCGCGCGCCTGTGCGGTGTGCGGTGCGTGGTGTACACGTGCCACGGTTTTTTGTTCAATCAGCCGGGGTCGCGGGCGCGTCGGTGGCTGGCGCTGGTTCTGGAATGGGCGGCGGGACGTGCCACGGACCTGTATCTGACCGTCTCGCGGGACGAGGCGGCCGACGCCCGGCGGCTACACATCCACCCGGAGGCGATTGCGATCGGGAATGGCCGGGATCCGGCCCAGTTTCGACCGGATCGGGACGCGCGGTCGCGCGTGCGTGCGGAGCTGGGGGTGCCCGAGGCGCAGGTCGTGATCATCGCCGTGTCCCGGCTGGTGCGGCACAAGGGGTATCCTGAGTTGCTGGCCGCGATGGAGTCGGTCCCGGACGCGCAGTTGTGGATCGTGGGCGAGCGTCTGGCGACCGATCACGGCGCGGACATGGGGCCGGTTCTGGCGCGTGCGGCGGAGCGGCTGGGCCCACGCCTGCGTCTGCTGGGTTATCGCACCGATGTGGCCGCCTTGCTGGCGGCTGCGGATATCTTCACGTTACCGAGCCTGTTCGAAGGGCTGCCGATGTCGATCATCGAGGCGATGCTGACCGGGCTTCCCGTCGTCGCGACCGATATTCGCGGCCCGCGCGAACAGATTGTCGACGGGCAGACCGGTTTCCTGGTGCCGCCGGAAAACGCCTCGGCACTGGCGCGCGCGCTTGCGACACTGGTCATGGAGTCTGCCCTGCGGGCACGTATGGGGACGGCAGCGCGGGAGCGGGCGGTCGAACGGTTCGACGAGCATCAGGTGCTGTCCCGCACCGCCGACCTGATCCTTGCGTCGTGGGAACGGCGGACGTGAGGGCGGGGCACGCCCATCTGTTCCAGCGACGCTCGTGCGCCTGACGCGCCGGACGCTCATGGCGCTGGCCGGGGCCGGCGTTGTGACCCCATGTCAGGCGGCGTCGGGCGTGAGTGGCCGAAAACCTCTGGTTGAGCTGCCGTTGAGAAACGACGGGGGTTATCTGTCGGTGATCGCCGTCGTCGACGGCGTTTCCGTAAGATTTGTGATTGATACCGGAGCCGAGGGCGGGTTGATCACGCCCGCGCTGGCCCGATCGCTGTCGCTTCGTCGCGATCCGGCGTCGTCGAGTTTCGTGCAGGGCAGTCGCGGCGGCCGCACGGTGCCAAACCTGATCGTGCCGTCACTTGCCTTGGGGGATGTCCGGTTCGGGCCGCTGAGCGTGCCGATGGGGGCTCTCCCCGGCTCACCGACGCTGACGCCGCCGGTCGGGGGGTTGCTGGGGGCGGATCTTCTATCGCGTTTCGATGTCGAGTTCGACGTGCCGGCTGGTCGTTTGCGTCTCTGGGCACTGGGCAGTCGGTTACCGCCGCCGTGGGCTGCCTATGAACTTCCGGCGTTGCGGGAGGGGGATCGGCTGCGGATCGAGGTCCGGCTGGACGGTGCGCGGCTGATGGCGCTTCTGGACAGTGGTGCGCGGTCGCGCGTCGTGTCCGAGGCCGTGGCGAGGCAACTGGGGGTCAGTGCTGATGATCTGGCGCGCGATCCCGGCGGCACGACGGCCGGGGTTGATCTGCATGCGGTTCTGTATCGATGGCACACATTCCGCTCGCTGGTGGTCGGTGGGGAGCATGAGACGGCGCCGGTCCTGACCGTGTCGCCGCTGGCCCCGGATACGGAGATGCTGCTCGGCTCGGACTGGTTCGCGCAGCGGCGTGTGCTGATCGCCTATGGCGAGAGCCGGCTGTTCGTCCGGCGCGCAGGGACGGTCCCGCACGCCGGAACGACGGTCAGCCCTTGAGGCGCGCGTTGCAGGAGCTGTAGTAGCCGCCGCCTTTCTGGATCCATTTCAGGCCGCCATTGCCCGTTCCACCGGCGTCCTTGTTGGCATGATACTGGTCGAGGCAGGTCTTCATCCGGGCCTTGCCAGCCGAAAGGGTGCTGTATTTCGACGACACGGCACTGGGGAACACGGCATTGCCGGATGCGACGGTGGTGGCAGCCTTCGGTGCCGATGTGGTGGCTGCCGGAGCTGGCGTCGCCGGAGCTGCCGGTGCCGCGGCGGTCCCGGGGGCAGCGGACGGAGCCGTGGACTGGTTCAGCGGACTGGCGGTCGGGGTGTTGGCGGCGGGGGCATCGTCGGCGCAATGGGATGCCTTGAAGGCCGTATAGGTCTGGCCGTTCAAGGTGCCGGCGCCCTTGGCGTCGGTGAAGGCCTGGTGGCAGGCCTTGGCGGTCATCGCCGCCTGCGCCTGAGGTGCCGCGGTCGCTACGACCAGTGCGAACGCTGTACTGGCGCCGACCGTGCGCGCAACGGTGAAAAAGCCCATGGTGTTGCTATCCTTGACCTGAGCGCCCGCGGGACGCGGGAGAGGGACGAGCCGGGTGTTCCAGCCGAACACGGCCCGTCGCCATTTATCGTCGGCGCGGGATTATCAGGCAAGGGGCAGACCGGTCTCCCCGCCGCGCGGACGGGAGGGAGACCAGGTTCGGTGCGCGCGTACGGCCTCCGACGGGCGCCTCTAGTTGATCTGCTCGCCGTGCAGGGACATGTCGAGACCTTCGATCTCCTGATCCACGGTCACGCGCAGCCCTATCGTGACGTCAACGACCTTGAGCACCACGTATGTCAGCGCGGTGCACCAGACGATTGTGACCCCCACGGCTTCGGCCTGAACCAGAAGCTGGTGGGCGGATCCGACCACGCCGGTCGGATTCGCGTCCGTGGCCGAGAGCGGCCCGTAGGCGAACACCCCGGTCAGAAGGGCGCCGAGGATGCCGCCGATACCGTGCACGCCGAACGCGTCGAGGCTGTCGTCATAGCCCAGCTTGTGCTTGAGAGTCGTGGCGGTGAAGAAACAGACGATGCCCGCCGCCAGGCCGATCACCAGCGCCCCGCCGGGCAGGACGAAGCCGGCCGCCGGCGTGATGGCGACAAGGCCACCCACAGCGCCCGAAATGATGCCCAGCACTGTCGGCTTGCCGGTGCGCCACCATTCGACCGCCATCCAGCCCAGGCCCGCCGCCGCGGTGGCAACCTGAGTGGACACCATCGCCATGCCGGCGCGGCCGTTCGCGCCAAGCGCCGAACCGGCGTTGAAGCCGAACCACCCCACCCACAGCAGCGACGCGCCGATAACGGCGTAGGTCAGGTTGAACGGCGACAGATCGTCGTGCCCGTAACCACGGCGCTTGCCGATCACCAGCGCGCAGACGAGACCCGCGACACCGGCGTTGATGTGGACCACGGTGCCGCCTGCGAAGTCGATCGCGCCCAAGGCGGCCACCCAGCCGAGGGGGCTCCATACCCAGTGGGCGATCGGGGCGTAGACGACCAGCGACCACAGCACCGTAAACGCGCACAGTGCGCTGAACTTCATCCGGTCGGCGAACGCGCCGGCGATAAGCGCCGGCGTGATGATCGCAAAGGTCATCTGGTACGCCATGTAGACACTTTGCGGGATCGTCATGACCGTGGGGTTGGGCGACCCTTCGCCCAACGTGAAGGCAATGTCGACGCCCTTGGCGATATGTGCCCCCAGATCGGCCAGCATGGCGTGCGACAGGTCGCCGATCCACGCGTTACCGGTGCCGAACGCCAGACTGTAGCCCGCGATCATCCACACCAGCGTCGTGATGCAGCAGATCGTGAACGACTGCATGACCGTGGCGAGCACGTTCTTCTTGCGGACCATGCCGGCATAGAACAGGGCAAGACCGGGGATGGTCATCATCAGCACCAGCGCGGTGCTGACCAGCATCCAGGCCGTATCGCCGGAGTCGATCGCGGGCGGCGCATCGGCCGCGAGGGCAGGGGTGGCGGCGCACAGACCCGCGAAGACGGGCAGGGCGGCCAGCACAGGGGCCCGGACGGCCCCGACGATGCGTGTCACAGCGCGTCGTCTCCGGTTTCGCGCGTGCGGATGCGGATCACGCGCTCGATGGGGCTGATGAAGATCTTGCCGTCACCGATCTTGCCGGTATGGGCGGCCTGAAGGATCACGTCGACGACCTGGTCAACCAGGCTTTCGCTGACCGCGATCTCGATCTTCACCTTGGGCAAGAAGCTCACGTGATATTCGGCGCCACGATAGATTTCCGTCTGGCCCTTCTGTCGGCCGAATCCCTTCACTTCGGATACGGTCAGACCCTGAACCCCAAGGGGTGTCAGGGCCTCGCGAACGTCGTCGAGCTTGAAGGGCTTGATGATGGCTGTCACGAGCTTCATCGCGCCGCGTCTCCTGTTGCTGTTATCGCCTGTCTACTCGACAGGGGCTGGTCGTACCGTCAAGCAATTTTCGTGCCAAAGCGAAATCATGGCCATCTTCGCGTGCCGCAACCCGGTTCGCTGCGGCCTCTTTGGCCGGTTGCCTGTTTTGTGGGCGGTACCCGATTTCCCCTTTGTCATCGGGCGGTGTATCCAGGCAGGCAATTGCCGCAAAGACGATCAGGACAGGGCGCATGATGATCACCAATGAACCCGCGGACGGGGACGATGTGCTGGCCGTTGACGTTTGCGTGGTCGGCGCCGGACCCGTGGGCGCGACACTGGCCTGTCGGCTGGCGACTCTGGGCGCGCGGGTGGCGATTCTGGACCACGCGCCCCTGCCGCCGATGGAAGACCCGGCCTTCGACGGGCGCGCCTATGCGATCGCTGCTGTGGCGCGACGGCTGCTCGACGACGCCGGGGTTTGGGAACATCTGCCGCAGGCGACATGTCCGATCGAGGAAATTCTGGTCACCGATGGACGCCCGGGAGAGCCCGCATCGCCGCTGTCGCTGCTGTTCGGGCGCGAGGATGCGGACCAGCCCTTCGGCTGGATGGTCGAGGCGCGTGCGCTGCGCGTCGCGCTGAACGCGGCCCTGCATACGTCGCCGGGCATCACCGTGCTGGCGCCGGACAGCGTTCAGACGGCAGATCGCGGCCCGCAGGGTGTCCGCGTGCGGACGCGATCGGGGCGTACCGTGGTCGCGCGTCTGCTGGTGGCGGCCGAAGGGCGACGGTCGCCGCTGCGGGACCAGGCGGGGATCCGGGTCACGCGTCGTCCGTATCATCAGAGCGGGATCGTCTGCGCGATCGCCCACGAACGACCGCATGATGGTCGCGCGCTGGAGCATTTCCTGCCGGGTGGTCCGTTTGCCCAGCTGCCGATGGCCGGGAACGAGCATCATCCCAACCTCTCGGCCCTGGTCTGGAGCGAGCGCACCGCGCTGGCCCAGCGTCTGTACGAATTGCCGCCCGAACCCTTCGCGCGCGAGGTCTCGCGGCGCCTGGGTAAGCACCTGGGCGCCATCACGCCTGTCGGACAGCGCTGGATATACCCGCTGTCGGCCCAGTTCGCCGATCGCTACACCGACACGCGTCTGGCGCTGATCGGCGACGCGGCGCACGGCATCCACCCGATCGCGGGGCAGGGGCTCAATCTCGGGTTCCGGGACGTGATCGCGCTGTCCGATCTGGTGGGTGAGGCGATTGCGCGCGGTCAGGACGCCGGAGCTGCGGGGCTGTTGGCGCAGTATCAGCGCCGTTGCCGCCCCGCCAACATGCTGATGTTCGTCGCGACCGACATGCTCGAACGCCTGTTCGGGAACGATAACCCGGTTTTGCGGTTGGGTCGTGATCTGGGTCTGGCCGGGGTGCAGCGGCTTCCGGGGCTGCGGCGTTCGTTCGTACGTCACGCCATGGGGTTATGACCCCTTTTTCAGACGTACGACCGGGCTTATCTTGATCGGGCGGCCCACTGTCACGAGCCGAGTTTGAAAGAGAGACATCCTGATGGGTGACAATGTCCACACCCTGCCGGCCGCCCACCCGCGTGTAAGCGAGGGGCCGATCGATCTTGTCGCCCTCTGGAAGGTGATGTTCGAGGAGGGGTGCGGCTGCTTCGACCCCCTGGTGCGGGGCCTTCTGCACACCGGGATCAAGGCGCATGCGGGCTTCGACGTGGCGTTGGCCGCGATGGTCGGTCGCAAATTGGGCGACCGGTCCGTCGCGGGCGATGCGCTGGAAGAACTGATGCTGGAGGCCTACCGCGCAGAGCCCGATATCGTGCAGGCGTCGGCGGCCGATCTGGTGGCCATTCGCGAGCGTGACCCTGCCGCGCCCGATCACGTCACGCCGTTCCTGTTCTTCAAGGGGTTCCACGCCGTGCAGGCCTATCGGGTGGCGCACTGGCTGTGGCTGTCCGGCCGGCGGCATCTGGCGCAGCATCTGCAAAGCCGGATTTCGGAATTGTTCGCGATGGATATCCACCCTGCCGCCCGGCTTGGGCGCAGGCTTCTGTTCGATCACGGCACCGGCGTCGTGATCGGCGAGACCTGCCGTATCGAGGACGACGTCTCGATCCTGCAGGGCGTGACGCTCGGCGGGACAGGCAAGAATATCGGCGACCGTCACCCCAAGGTGCGGCGTGGCGTCCTGATCGGCGCGGGTGCCAAAGTGCTGGGCAATATCGAGATCGGTGAGGGGGCGAAGATCGGCGCCGGCTCAATCGTTCTGGAAGCGGTGCCGCCGTTCACCACCGTGGTGGGGAATCCGGCGCGCAAGGTGGGAACGCGCCATCACACCATGCCTGCGCTGACGATGGACCAGACGCTGCCCCCGATCGATTACGTGATCTGAGGGGCCACGACCGGGCCGCGCCTTATTGGCGCGGCCCGGCGGCGAGTGTCAGTTCTGGGCGGCGACAAAGCGCTCCAGCCAGTGGATGGTGTAGTCGCCCTTGCGGAATTCCGGATCGGCAAGGATACGCCGGTGCAACGGGATGACCGTCTTGACGCCCTCGATCACGAATTCGTCCAGCGCACGCTGCATGCGGTTGATGGCCTCGATCCGTGTGGGCGCATGGACGATCAGCTTGGCGATCATGCTGTCGTAGTAGGGCGGCACGCGATAGCCGGAATAGATCGCACTGTCGATGCGCACGCCCAGCCCTCCGGGAGGGTGATAGACCCCGATCGTGCCCGGATTGGGCATGAAGGTGTCGGGGTCTTCCGCATTGATGCGGCATTCGATGGCGTGGCCGGAAAAGCGAATGTCGGACTGGGTATAGCCCAGTGGCTGGCCTGCGGCGATGCGGATCTGCTCGCGCACCAGATCGACGTCACAGACCATCTCGGTCACCGGGTGTTCGACCTGCAGACGCGTGTTCATCTCGATGAACGAGAACTGGCCATCCTGATACAGGAACTCCAGCGTGCCGGCGTTGCGGTATCCCATCTTGGCCAGTGCCGCCGTGGCGGTGGCGCCGATCGCGTCGCGCTCCTCGGCCGTCAGGACCGGTGATCCCGCCTCTTCCAGCAGCTTCTGGTGGCGACGCTGGAGCGAGCAGTCACGCTCGCCGAAGTGGACCACGTTACCGTGCGTGTCGGCCAGGATCTGCAACTCGATATGGCGCGGCCGGTCGAGGTATTTCTCGAGATAGACCTCGTCATTGCCGAAGGCGGCGCGGGCCTCGGTGCGTGCGACGCTCCAGGCTTCCTCGATCTCATCCGCGCTGCGGGCAACCTTCATGCCACGCCCGCCACCACCAGCGGCCGCCTTGATCAGCACGGGGTATCCCACCTGCGCGGCCACCGAGCGCGCGGCTTCCAGGTCCGGCAACGCGCCGTCGGAGCCCGGCACGAGCGGCACGCCCAGCGCCTGCATGGTCGTCTTGGCGGTGATCTTGTCGCCCATCATGCGGATATGGGTGCCCGTCGGCCCGATAAACGCAAAACCATGCGCTTCCACCGTCTCGGCGAAGTCGGCGTTCTCTGACAGAAAGCCGTAGCCCGGATGGATTGCGTCCGCGCCTGTGATGGTGGCGGCGGACAGAATGGCGGCCACGTTCAGATACGAGTCGCGCGACGACGGCGGCCCGATGCACACGGCCTCGTCCGCCAGACGCACATGCATCGCGTCCGCGTCGGCGGTGGAGTGCACGGCGACGGTCTTGATGCCCAGTTCGCGGCAGGCGCGCTGGATGCGAAGGGCGATTTCGCCGCGATTGGCGATCAGGATCTTCGAGAACATTCTCAGCCGATGATCAACAGGGGTTCGCCAAACTCGACCGGCTGGCCGGACTCGACCAGAATGCGCGTGACGGTGCCGGCGCGGGGGGCCTTGATCTGGTTGAAGGTCTTCATGGCCTCGATCAGCAGCAGCGTCTGGCCGGCCTGAACTGTTTGCCCTTCGGTCACGAAAGCAGGCGAGGCCGGGTCGGGCGTCAGGTAGGCGACGCCGACCATCGGGCTGTTGACAGCACCAGGGTCCTTGGCCGGGTCGACCGCCGCCGTGGCCGGCGCAGCAAGCGGGGCCGCGACAGGCGCCGGGGCATAGGCCGTCGGGACCGCTGCCTGAACGGGCGGAGCGCCGCGTGCGACGCGAATACGGCTGTCCTTTTCGGCGATCTCGATCTCGGTGAGACCGGTTTCGGTCAGAATGTCGGCCAATGCCCGAATGGCATCCGCGTCCACGAGCAGTCGGCTCATCGGTCGTCCTCGTCCATGATCATGTCTGTCATCGCCTGAAGGGCCAGCGCATACCCGCGCACGCCCAGCCCGCAGATCACGCCAGTGGCAGCCTGCGAGACGTAGGAATGATGCCGGAAGGCCTCACGACGATGAATGTTGGAGATATGCACCTCGACGACCGGCAGGTCGACGGCCAGAAGCGCGTCGAGTACGGCGATGGAGGTGTGGCTGTAGGCAGCCGGATTGATGATGATTCCGCGCGCCCGACCCCGGCATTCCTGAATCCAGGACACCAGTTCGCCTTCGATGTTGGTCTGGCGAAAGTCGATGGCGACGTCCAGCCGCTCAGCCGTCTGGATACAGACCTGCTCAACGTCGTCCAGCGTCGCCCTGCCGTAGACGGCAGGCTGGCGCAGACCGAGCATATTGAGGTTGGGGCCGTTGAGAACGGCAATGAGCGGACGCATCATAATCCGCCGCCCGTAGCACGACCGGATGCGCCATCCAAGGCACTTGTTCGGGGGAGGCGGGGCGGCCGCCCCTGTTCGTCGCGGGATGGACGCTCCGTGAAGGCTGCGCGCCAGTATTTCGGGCGTCCCGTGACGGCGCCTCCAGTAATCGTGGCGTAAATGAGGCGTGCCGCCGCGATGAAAGCATGCCGCAACACTCGAAAAGCACCTGTTATCAGTCCCATGACTGTCGCCTGGACGCTGCGTCTGGCGTTTGTGACCCGGCAAAATTTGCCCGGCGTGCGAAATATGTTGATCTGCACACCGCGATGATCCTTTATGAACCCCTTCGTCAACAGGATACAGACCGATCGAGTGAAGCGCTTTTCCTTCTCGCCCCTTTCGTCGCTGCCACGCCTGGCGCTCGTCTTCGCGCTCGGTGCGCCTCTGATGGTGGCCAGCGCTCGTGCTGACGATGCACAGGCACCGGCCCATACGGCATGGGCGGAGGCCGTGCGTCAGGCACTGGCCGGACGCATGCACCATGTGATCGAGGCGGGACGGGAACGTATGGCGCGCACCGAATATGGTGTGGCGAGCTGGTACGGGCGCAAGTTTCACCATCGTGGCCGCACGTCGGACGGCGATGTGTTTACCGGCACGGAAATGACGGCGGCGCACCCCACGCTTCCGTTCGGCACCAAGGTGCGCGTGACGTCAGAGGATACCGGTCGCTCGGTCGTCGTGACCGTCAACGATCGTGGCCCCTTCAACAGCCGTATTATCGACCTGTCGCGCGCTGCCGCTGCGAAACTTGGCATGATGGGCAGTGGTGTGGCCCACGTCACCGTGTCCCCGCTGAACACGGCCGAGGTCGCGCAGGCACAGGAAGGTGACACCAGCGCGCAGGCCGTCGCCGCTGCGGCTACCGGATCGGCCGGCACCCGCTGATCCGGCAAGCGGGGGAAACCCGGTCGGCAACTTGCAACCGGCTTTCCGATATCATGGGCGACGTTTTGCCGCCCTTTTTTATGTCTCGGCGACCTGAAGCACGCGCAACTGCGGTGTCTTTCGTCCACCCACGAACAGGGCCTCCATGCAGGCGTTGATCTCGGCACCGAGAAGCGCGACGAAAGCGCTTGCATAGGACCACATCATCAGGGCAATCACCGCCCCGAGCGGGCCGTAGGTGGAGTCGAACGACCCTACGTGACTGACATAGAATGAAAATCCGATCGAACTGACGATCCACAGTGCCGTCGCGATCAACGCGCCGGGCATGACCCAGCGCCAGAGTATGGCTTCGGTACGTGATGGGCCTATACGATACAGGGTCGCGAAGGCGGCCGTGACGAAGACGACAAGCGCCAGCGGGCCGGCCATGCGCACCGCGATAGACACCGACCATGGCGGAGCGGTCAGCCCCAGGCGGGCCGGGAAATAGGCCACCAGCACGGGCAGGGCGACCAGAAGCGCCAGTGTGACCGCGGCGCCCAGGATGGTGGAGAAGGTCATGCCGAGCGCGACACCCTGGAACTTCAGAAAGCTGCGAATTTCCGGGAAGTTGTAAGCCATGTTCAGGGCCGAAAGCATGGATTTCGTCCCGGCGGACGCCGACCACAACGTGACCGTAAGGGAGATGGCCAGATTGAGTGTCAGGGCGGCGTGGGGACGTTCGACCAGCACATGAATGCGGTCGGCGATCAGGTCGGCGGCGGCGGTCGGCAGAAGGTTGTGCAGGAGTTGTAACTGCGGCTCGACCGATTGCAGGTCAAACGCCAGACCGTACATCGAGATCAGCATCGAGATCGTGGGAAACAGAGCGAGCGTCGCGTAAAACCCGCAGCCGGCGGCGGCGAGGGAAATGCGATCTCCCACCACCGCCAGCACCGCGTGCTTGCAGATCGTCCGCCATTCGGTCGCAGTGATCTTCAGCGGACTGTCATAGGAATGGATGGGCGTCTGCTCGACCGGCTCGACCGTCTGGACTATCGATTCACCGGGGCGTTTCGGTGCGGCGGGGTCGGTCGATTCTGCGTGCGGGTCGCGGTCGTTCGTCACCGGCGAGGACGGCGGATCGGTCAGGCCGGTCGGTTCGGGGGCGGCCGTGGCCGGTTCGGTGCTCATGCTTTCGTCTACCATCCTTGCTCGGTCAAAAAAGCAACGAACGAGGAGTTTTTTTGTTGCGTGAAAAAGGTTTTGGTCCCATATGGCCTCCACGCAACAACGCACGTGCCGCTGGCCCTTGAAGGTTACGCAACGACGTCAAGCGTTCTGGCAATCGGGGAGCCCGACTTCGGGTACCCAGCTTTGGTCGCTGGTCCGTTAGACCGTTTCGCAATCCAGTCCGCGTTGTTTCTCCATATAGACGCGGACGCTGTACTGGGGGGTGGTTCCTATGAACCCGAAAATCACCCGTTTCCTGGCTGACCGTCAGCCCGCTACTCCATGCCTCGTCCTTGATGTGGACCAGGTTGAACACCGCTATCGCGCCATCACCGATGTGCTGCCGCTGACCCGTGTCTATTATGCGGTCAAGGCAAATCCGGCCGCGCCGATCCTGAATCGTCTCGTCTCTCTGGGATCGAGCTTTGATGCGGCGTCGTGGGAAGAAATCCGCCTGTGTCTCGACGCTGGCGCCTCCCCCGATCACATCTCCTTTGGCAACACCGTCAAGAAGGCAAGTGCCATTGAAGCGGCTTATGCCGCGGGTGTGCGCATGTTCGTCTTTGACAGCGGCGAGGAGCTTGAGAAGATCGCGCGTCACGCGCCGGGTTCGAAGGTCTATTGCCGCCTGATCGTCGCCAATGAGGGCGCTGAATGGCCGTTGTCGCGCAAGTTCGGCACCAGCGTCTCGCATGCCCGTGACCTGATGCTGCGCGCGCGCGACATGGGGCTCGACCCGTATGGGCTGTCGTTCCATGTCGGCAGTCAGCAGACCTCGACCGAGGCGTATGAGGCCGCGATCGCGCAGGTGGCCATGCTGTTCACGGATTTGTCTGCCGCGGGCCTCGACCTGCGCATGGTGAACATGGGTGGTGGTTTTCCCATTCGTTATCGCGAGGACGTGCCGGAGATCGACCAGTTCGCGGACACAATCCATCGCGCCCTGCGGCAGCATTTCGGCAACAATCTGCCGGAGACGATCGTCGAGCCGGGTCGCTTCATCGTGGCCGAAGCGGGTGTCGTGTCGACCGAGGTGGTTCTGGTCAGCAAGCGTGGCAACGACAAGGGGCCGCGCTGGGTCTATCTCGACATCGGTCGTTTCGGTGGTCTGGCCGAGACGGAGGGTGAGTCGATTCGGTACGCCCTGCGCACCGGGCACGACGGCGACGAAACCGGTCCGGTCGCGATTGCCGGACCGACCTGCGACGGTGCGGACATCATGTATGAAAAGGCGCCGTATGCGCTGCCGCTTTCGTTGCGGGCGGGTGACCGGATCGAGGTTCTCGGGACTGGCGCGTATGTCACGACCTATTGCTCGACCCGTTTCAACGGTTTCGCCCCCCTCGAGGAGCATTATCTCTGACCGGGGGGGCGCCTTCCGCCGGATGGCGCAGGCGTGCCGTCCGGTCCGCGCTTTGGGTATTCGGGCTCTCACTTGCGCTGGGTCCGGCGCGGGCGGCTATGGCCAAACCGCATCTGGTGACAGCGTCGCCAGTGGACAGGGCCGTGGTTCACGGAACAACCCTTGTCGTGACCTTGCGGTTTGACCGCGACCTCGATCCCGTGCGCGGGCGAATGATGCTGCTCGAGGCGTCCGGCCCTCCGCAACTGGTCATGGTGCCGCCGCCTCAGGACCCGCGTGTGCTGACCGCCTCCATTCCAGTCGTGCCCGGTGCCTACACGGTTCTGTGGCAGGCGAGCGACAAGGACGACAAGGCGGCGGACGGCACGCTGCACGTGGTCGTCCAGCCGTAAGGTCTTACATCTCGGGGCCAGGGCCGCGCAGGACCCAGCCGCCCCGACGCGCGAGCACGGTGGCGTAGTACAGGCCTGAGGCAACGGCGACACAGAGCGTGAAGATCAGGCTGGGCCGCCCGACGTCGGGGGCGAGCCAGTTCGAAAACACGACATAGCCCATGGCCGCGAGTGCCGCGACCGGTGCCAGCGGAAACAGGGGCATGGCGTAGTGCCCATGCGCCGTGAGGCCGCGTTTGCGGCCGGTGATCACGGCGACGCACAGCATGGAATACACCAAAATCAGCCCGGTCCCCGTTGCAATGACCAACAGGTGCAGGGAGACGAAGCAGGCGACGCAGGTCATGGCACCGGCCGCGATCATGGCCACCCAGGGTGAATGATACCGTGCATGCAGTCGTGCAAGCGGCGCGTTCAGCGTGCCGGGCAGCACATGATCGCGCGCCATGCTGAACATCTGACGCGACGCGAGCAGAAGATTGGCGATTACGGCATTCACGATCGCAAGCGCGACCGCGATGCTGACGACCGTCGTCCAGACGGCGCCCGCGCGCAGGGTGATGAAGTCACTGAACATGTCCGAAGACGACAGGAAGGATCGGTAATCGGGCACACCCATCAGTACTGCGGTCACCGGGACCAGTTCGGCCAGCACGGCCGCGACCAGCGCGGCCAGGATCGAGCGCGCGATGTGACGGGCCGCGTCCACGGTCTCTTCCCCCAGATAGACGGCGGTGCCATAGCCGTTATAGGCGAAGATCGCGACCGACATGGCCATGGCGATCGTCGATGGCGGGGTCGGGACAAGCGCGTGCGATGCGTTGAGCATGACCGGATGCGTGATGAGTTCGCTCAGCGGATGAACGACGTGCCACAGCCCCAGCACGGTCAGCAGCACAAGCGCGGCCACTTCGACGCCCAGGAAAAGCCCTGTGATCAGCGCGCTGGTTCGGATGTTCAGGATGCCGAGTCCCGTGCTGATGATGACCGCTGCGATCGCGGTGGGAATTTGTGGCAATGCCGGGAAAACCACCCCCAGATAGGCCGAAAGCCCGAGTGCCATGATGGCGGGAATCAAAATGAGTCCCACCAGATTGACCCCGAGGACGATGAAACCGGTCAGCGGCCCGAGAACGCGGCCGACGATCGCATACTCGCCGCCCGTCAGCGGAAAAGCCGAGGCGAGCTCGGCATAGACCAGCGCCATGCACAGACCGACCAGCGCACCGCCGATCATGGCGAGGACGCTGCCCGACCCGGCCGCCGCGATGGCGCTGGGAGCTATGATCAACGCTGACGATGCCGGCGAGATTGCCGAAAGGGTGATCAGCGTCGTGCCGATCATGGTCATGCCCTGTTTCAGTTGCGGCGGCGAGGGAGGCAGCACGTTCATCAGGGGCGGTCTTTCGTATCGAGGCCATGAAAGCGGCGGACGGTGTGTCGGAGCTGTTCCGTATCGATCGCGTGCACGGTTCGGCCGTGCTTTCCGGTCATGGTCTGCGCGGCCACGAGCGCATTGACGATGGCCTCGTCCGTTGCTTCGACAGCGGCGGTAAAGAAAGCATCCATGCAGCTGTTGCCGAGTGTTTTGATGGACATGGACGTGGGAAGCGGCACTTCCCCAGGATCGTTCGCCGTGGTGAAGGCGACGAAGATGTCCCCCGAACTGTCACCTGACGGGGTGCCGCCGCGTCCGATCCCGATGGAAATCCGCTTGGCGATCCTGCGCATTTCGGTCGGGCCGAACGGTGCGTCGGTCGCCAGCACGACAATGATCGAGCCGCGCTCGCTGGCCCAGAGACGGTCGCCCGTCATGCCGACGCCCACGGGTGCCCCGCAGACCGTAAGCCACGGTCGCAGCCCATGATTGGCCTGAACGATGACGCCAAGGGTGTAGGTGCCGTCGCCGGTTGTCACCTGTCGTGACGACGTGCCGGACCCGGCCTTGAATTCATAGGCGATCATGCCGGTGCCACCGCCCACGCAGCCTTCGGCGACCGCGCCGCCCGACGCCGTATCGATGGCGGTCAGAACGTCGGTTTCCGTGACGTGCTGGCCGGCAATGTCGTTGAGCCAGCCGTCGAACGTCTCGCCCACGACGGGAAGTGGCCAGATCGTCTCGCCGATTTTCTCGGGAAATTGGCGTGCCAGCCAGCGCGCGGTGGCATGGTGCGCGATCCCCAGAGAGCAGGTGTTGGTGATGGTGATCGGCCCGGTCATCCATCCGGACTCGTCAATCCAGTGGCAGCCGGTCAGCTCGCCATTGCCGTTCATCGAGAACGCTCCGGCCCAGACCGGGTGAAGCAGGTCCTCGGGCGCGCGCGGCAGGATCGCGGTGACACCCGTGCGCACCGTCTTCCCGTCGCGATCCTCGTTCAACGTGACGTGGCCGACGCGGACGCCGGGCACATCCGTGATGGCATTGAGAGGACCGGGCGTGCCCGGCATGGGAAGCCCGAGTTCGCGGGCGCGTCGGGCGACAGGGCTGTGAGCGTGCATAAGGCCCATCATGACATCATTGCGATGTCGTGACCATCGGGCCGTCGCGTCCGCGCGTGGGGCTTATGCGACCGCGGCGCGCAATCCGGCCCCGGCGGCGATCGGGCAAAGGGGAAGAGAGGCGGCGAGAAACGCGCAGAGCAGATCGAGGTCGGGGCCGAAGGGCAGGCCCACACGCGCGGCCTCGAC
>NZ_JABXXR010000059.1 GCF_013376175.1 Ameyamaea chiangmaiensis | reverse complement strand
GCACTGACGTGGCGGGCCTGGCGCGACGACCTGGCCGATCCCGTGCCCGTCGGTGACGACACGCTGGAGCGCCCGGTGCACTGAGCCATCGGCGCAAAGCCCGGCCGGGTCACGGCAGACGCTTGGCGTTGGCCGCGACGCGGGATAAGAAAGCCGTTCCGGACCCGGGTCCCGGGATCGCCGCAGAAGGGCCACCGCGATATCATGACCGCTCGATCATTCACCCGTCCTCTCGCGCAGGTCGCCTCCGCGGCGCTCGTGGTCGCCCTGTCGGCGTGCGGATCGTCGCACTCGACCGGCGGGCTTGCCGCCCCTCATAACCAGCTTCTGGGCGAAGACCGCTCCGCCACCGGCGGCGACGATCAGCTGTCGGGCGGCGTAAACGCCTATCTGTGGCGCGGCGCGCTGGACACCCTGTCCTTCATGCCAATCGCCTCCACCGACGCCATCGGCGGCATCATCCAGACCGACTGGTACACCCCGCCCGCGACCACCAACGAACGCTTCAAGATCGCGGCCTACGTCCTCGATCGACGCCTGCGCTCGGACGCGCTGCGGGTAGCCGTGTTCCGCCAGGTGCGCCAGGACAACGACTGGGTCGACACCCCCGTCGCGGCCAACACGACGTCCGACATCGCCGCCCGTATCCTGACACGCGCGCGCCAGCTGCGCGCCGACAACGGCAACAGCGACAACTGACGTCGACGCCACGCCATATTTTCCTTCACTGACGTGACCATCGCCCGGCGTCCGATCCCGGCCGGGCGCACGCTTTTCCGGATCCGGACATGACCGACCAGCCTGCCCCCTCCTACGATTTCGAAACCGCCGAGCCGCGCTGGCAGGCGGAATGGGAGCGACTGGGCGCCTTCGATGTACCTGACGTGCCACCAGCCGACCGGCCGAAATACTATGTGCTGGAGATGTTCCCCTATCCGTCGGGGCAGCTGCACATGGGCCACGTCCGCAACTACACGCTGGGCGATGTCGTGGCGCGGTACAAGCGCGCGCGCGGTTTTGCCGTCCTGCACCCGATGGGCTGGGACGCGTTCGGTCTTCCGGCTGAAAATGCAGCGCGCGAGCGTGGCGTCCACCCGGGCGAATGGACTCTGGCCAATATCGAGGCCATGCGCGGTACGCTCAAGCGGCTGGGCTTTTCCTTCAACTGGGACCGCGAGATCGCGACGTGCCTGCCGGAGTATTACGGCCAGCAGCAGAAGCTGTTTCTCGACATGTTGCGCGACGGACTGGTCGAACGGCGAGAGGCCTCGGTCAACTGGGACCCGGTCGATCACACCGTTCTGGCCAACGAACAGGTGGTCGACGGGCGCGGCTGGCGTTCGGGTGCGCTGATCGAGAAGAAAAAGCTCTCGCAGTGGTTCCTCAGAATCACCAAATTCGCGCCCCAGCTTCTGGCGGGGCTGGACGCGCTCGAGCGCTGGCCCGAGCGTGTGCGCACCATGCAGGAACGCTGGATCGGCCGGTCGGACGGCGCGCGCGTCCTCTTTCCGCTCCATAACGCGCCCGATGGCTTCGACCCGAACCTCGATCAGGTCGAAGTGTTCACAACGCGCCCCGACACGCTGTTCGGCATGTCGTTCCTGGCCATCGCCGCCGATCACCCGCTCGCGGCCAAGGTCGCGCGCACCAATGCCGACGCGCAGGCCTTCATCGAGGAATGCCGCCGTCTCGGCACGACCGAAGAAGCGATCGAGACCGCCGAGAAGCGCGGCTTCGACACTGGCCTGCGCGTAACCCACCCGTTCATGCCCGAGCACAGCTTCCCGGTCTGGATCGCGAACTTCGTCCTGATGGAATATGGCACGGGCGCCGTGTTCGGCTGCCCCTCGGGCGACCAGCGCGACCTCGATTTCGCCCGCAAATACGGGCTGGCGACCCCGCCCGTCATTCTGCCCCCGGACGAGGACGCCGCAAGCTTCGCGGTCGGTGCGAAGGCGTATGACGGCGACGGCACGCTGTTCAACTCGGGCTTTCTCGACGGCCTTTCGATCGCCGAAGGTAGGAAGGCGGCGATCGAACGGCTCGAAGGGTTGGGTGTCGGCCGAGGTATCGTGAACTGGCGCCTGCGCGACTGGGGCATCTCGCGCCAGCGCTACTGGGGCTGCCCGATTCCGATCGTCCACTGTGATTCCTGCGGCCCGGTGCCTGTGCCCGACGATCAGTTGCCGGTCGTCCTGCCCGATGACGTGACGTTCGACCGTCCCGGCAATCCGCTCGACGTTCACCCCACCTGGAAGCATGTCGCGTGCCCGTCCTGTGGTGCGGCCGCCGTGCGTGAAACCGACACCTGCGACACGTTCGTCGACAGTTCGTGGTACTTCGCCCGCTTCACGGCGTCCAAGGCGTCCACGCCGACCGTGCCCGCGGCGGCGAACGGCTGGCTGCCAGTCGATCAGTATATCGGCGGTATCGAACACGCGATCCTGCATCTGCTCTACGCGCGGTTCTTCACCCGCGCGATGCACGAAACCGGACACCTCGATCTCGATGAGCCGTTCGCGGGCCTGTTCACGCAGGGCATGGTCAATCACGAGAGCTATCGCGACCCGGACGGCAACTGGCTCTACCCGGAGGAGGTGGAACGCACCGGTAATGGTGCCACGGTCCGCGCGACCGGCGCGCCGGCCACGGTCGGCCGCGTCGAGAAAATGTCCAAGTCCAAGCGCAACACGGTCGCGCCGATCGCCATTATCGAGCGCTTCGGGGCCGACACGGCCCGCTGGTTCGTCCTGTCCGACAGCCCGCCCGAGCGCGACATGGAATGGACCGAGGCCGGGGTGGCCGGCGCCTCCCGCTTCACGCAGCGCCTGTTCCGTGCCGTGCAGCAGGTCGCCATCAGCACGACCTCCGACGCCGTTGCGGCCGACGCGCCGGAAGCCGCCGCCGATGATCTGCGCCGCACCACGCACCGCACCATCGCGGCCGTGACCGACGCGCTGGAAGGCTTTGCCGCCAACGTCGCCGTGGCGCGTCTGCATGAACTGACATCGGCCCTGATCGAGGCTGAACGCCACAGCACCGCCGTCGGCATGGCGTTCGCACGGCGCGAGGCCGCGTTGAGTGTGTGCCTGCTGTGTGCGCCGATGCTGCCCCATCTGGCCGAGGAAATGCTCGCAGCCCTGGAACCGGACGGTGCGCGCGCGGTCGAGCGCCCGTGGCCCAAGGCAATTGAAGAGCTCTGTGCGGCCAGCCGCGTGACGATTGCCGTGCAGATCATGGGCAAGCTTCGCGGCACCCTCGAACTGCCACCCGACAGCCCCGCCGACACCGTTCTGGCGATGGCGGAGGCCGAACCCAATGTCGCACGTCTTCTGGAGGGCAAGCGCATCGTCAAGCGCATCCACGTCCCCAACCGTATCGTCAACTTCGTCGTGGCCGGCTGAGGGCATGCGCACACGCCCCCTACCGCAGCCGCGTTCCAGCATGGTGTTGGGCCTGCTGGCGTGCCTCGGACTGGGGGGCTGCGGTTTTACGCCGCTCTACGGCAACGGTAGCGGCCCAGCCGGAATCGCAGGCGTCGGCAATGTTTCAGCCGAACTCGAACGCGTCTACGTCGCCCGTATCGGTGGCGTATATGGTGAACAAGTGCGTCTGGCGTTGCAGGCCGATATGTCCGGAGCCGGCCCGGAACATCCTGACGGCTACACCCTGAGCGTGCTGCCCAATGTCAGCGAGGAGTCGATCGATATCCATCCCGACAACACCTCGGGACGGCAGCGCATCACGGCCAGCGCGCACTGGAAGCTGTATACGGTCGAGCAATACCCCAAGCTGCTGGCCGAAGGCGCTGCCAGCACGATGGACGGCTACGAAAACACCTACGAACAGTATTTCGCCCAGACGATGAACGGCGAGACCGCGCGCGGCCGTGTCGCCAAGACATTGGCCGACGCGGTGACCCAGCAGGTTTCGATCTGGTTCCGCACCCATGCCCGCCCGGTGACCGAAGCCGACGACCACACGCCGACCTACGCCGACCCCACGGCGATGCCGAATTCGTCGAATACGATTCCCACGCACAAGGCGGGCGCGGACGGGTTCCCGTCCATGGCCATCGGGCGCGAAACACCCAACGCCGACGACTCGGGCGACTAGGGGGCGGCGCGGCGCATGGCCAAGATCGACGCGCGCGCGCTCGCCGGTGTGCTGGCCAAACCGGAGGCGTGGCGCGCGATCCTCCTGCACGGCGAAGACACAGGCCTGATCCGCGAGCGCGCCCGCGCCATGGCGACCCACGTCGCGGGATCGCTCGACGACCCCTTCCGTGTGGCCATCCTCGACGCCGACGCGACAGACCGACTGGAAGAGGAGGCCCTGGCGCTTTCGCTGACCGGCGGCCGGCGCGTCGTGTGGGTGCGCGATGCCGGCGACCCGCTCGCAGCCCCTCTCAAGCGACTGCTTGACGGAACGTCCGAGGCGTTCGTGGTCATCGAGGGCGGAGCCCTGCCCGCGCGCTCCCGATTGCGGGCACTGGCCGAGGCCCATAAGGACGCCGCCAGCATCGCCTGCTATCCCGAGGAGGGGCGCGCCCTGGCCGGTTCGGTACGGCAGATGCTGGAGGCCGAGAAAATCCGCATCACACCCGACGCGCTCGACTGGCTGGTCGGGCGGCTGGGCACGGACCGGGCCGCGACACGCTCGGAGGTCGAAAAGCTGGCCCTGTATGCCGGGCCGGGGGGCACCCTGGACATCGACGACCTGCGGGCCTGTATCGGCGATGCAGGCGCCGTATCGCTGGAGGACGCGGCCTTCGCGGCCACGGTCGGCGACAGGGCGTCGGCCGACCTTGCGATCGAACGGGCACTGACCGAGGGCACCAGCCCGATCGCCATCGCACGTGCGCTTCTGTCGCACCTGCACCGTCTGCGGCGCGCGCGACTGGCGATGGACGAAGGGCAGGACAAGGCCGCGGCCATGCGCGGCCTGCGTCCGCCGGTCTTCTTCAAGCGCACCGAGGCCTTCGGCCGTGCGCTGGGCCTGTGGAGTGCCGCCGGACTGCTGGAAGCCGCGCGTCAGGTGCAGGCTCTCGAACTGGCGTGCAAACAGACGGGCGCCCCCGATCAGGTCCTGTGCCGGCGGCTGGTGGCCGAACTGTGCGCCCGCGCGCGGCTGCGCCGCTGACCCGCTTGCCCTTCCGGAGGGGCTTGTTTAAGAACGACGGCGTGTGTCCGCGTAGCTCAGCAGGATAGAGCACAGGATTCCTGGTTCAATTGGGCGTCACGATGGGAAACCGCGTGGCGGATCTGCTCAAAGTCGGGGAACGCTCAGGCAGTCACCTGCGTGCCGATCCCGAGCCAAGCCCGGCCATGCCGGGAAGGTGTAGAGACTGGACGGGCAGCACCTACCGACCCATCGCGGGTCCACGGTGAAGGGACAGTCCAGACCACGAACGGCGCGAACGCGCCGGCGGCGAAAGCCGAAGTGGTATGAATCCTGGGGCCGTGGGTTCGAATCCCGCCGCGGACACCATTCCACTTTTTATCCAATGAGATCAAAATCTTAGGATCCAGTGACAGCATCTCGGCGTTCGGGGTGTCGAATGTCCTGTCTGGGCATCTATCCTTTGAGACCGTCGTGGGCTGTCTTGCCGGACTCGTCCTTGCCGAAGCCGTCGCGGCGACCTCGGCGCCCCCGGAACCGAGACCATTGAGGCACCGGGGCCGACGGATCGCTCAAAAGCACATGGCTCGTGCCGGCGCGGGCAGGTGCGCACGTCGTTCTGATGATCCCCGGTCCCGGCCCTGTGGACCGGAACGGCGACAGCCCGCAGGGCCTGAAGGCCGCGGCACTCAGACGTCTGGCAGAGGGGCTGGCCGCAGACGGCATCGCCACCGTGCGCGTGGACAAACGCGGGATGTTCGGCAGTGTCGCAGCGGCCCCCGACGCGAACGCCGCGACGATCAACGCCTACGCGACCGATGTTCATGCCTGGACAACGGTGATTCATCGTCGGACCGGCGGAACATGCGTCTGGGTTCTGGGGCACAGTGAAGGCGGGCTGGTCGCCGTTGTCGAGGGCCGCGAGAGCGGACCTGTGCGGCCCCCTTCTGGTATCGACGGCCGGGCGGCCCTTGGGCGCTCTACTCGCCGAACAGTTGACGTCCAACCACGCCAAAACGCCAATTTTGCAACAGCCCCTGTCCGCCATCCACGAGCGGGAGGCCGGGCGTCATGTCGAGTCCACCCCGCTCAACCCGGCGCTGCTGTCCCTGTTCCGGCCGAGCGTTCAGGATTTCCTGATTGACGAGGCAACATCGCGACCAATGCCGATCCGACCATGTCTCTGGCCCCCGATGTCGTATCCAGCATCGCGGCGTTCATACGATCGGAAGCCCCTTGATGACCGATGCTGGATCGTGGCCTGTGCTCATGTGCGGAATCAACATGCGCAGCCCCTATGGTCCGGCCGCCTCCGTCATGATGCGCGCGTGGAGGATTTGCACCGCAGCCCTCTGCCACGATAAACCCGCTGTTTCCACAGCCCGCTACGCAAGGTCACGCGCTGCCCCATGATGAGCTCACCCTCCGCGCGTCCGCGCGAACTTACGCTGCGGGGGATCATCCTCGGCGCCTTGATCACCATCGTGTTCACCGCTTCGAATGTCTATCTCGGCCTGAAGATCGGCCTGACGTTCGCATCGTCCATCCCGGCGGCCGTGATTTCGATGGCGGTGCTCAAGGCGCTTGGGGGGGACTCGATCCTCGAGAACAACATGGTCCAGACGCAGGCCTCCGCCGCCGGCACCCTGTCCTGTGTCTTTGCCGCCTTTCCCGCCCTGGTAATCGTGGGGTGGTGGTCGCACTTCCCGTTTCTCGAGACGGCGGGCCTGACTCTGGCCGGCGGCATAACGGGGGTGATCTTCACGGTGCCCCTGCGTCGTGCGCTGGTGACGAACTCGGCACTCCCCTACCCCGAAGGTGTCGCCGCCGCCGAAATCCTGCGCAGCGCCTCTGCCGAGGGGACGTCCGGCGGCGTCCGGGCGCTCGCCTCCGGGGGCGCGATCGCGGCTACGGTGACGTTCCTGACTTCGGGTCTGCGTGTGCTGTCGGACCAGGCCGCCGTCACCCTGACCGCGGGAACCGCCATCTTCCGTCCCATGACCGGGTTTTCGCTGGCGCTGTTCGGCGCGGGCTATCTGGTGGGCATCGGCGGCGGCATCGCAATGCTGCTGGGTGTGTTCATCGCGTGGGGCGTGTCGGTCCCGTGGCTGACCGCCGCCATGCCCCTGCCCCACCCCGCCGGCGCGACGGCCCTGGCCGAAGGCGTCTGGCTGCACAAGGTGCGCTTCCTCGGCGCCGGCACGATTGCGGTCGCGGCGGTCTGGACACTTTTCAGCCTTCTCGGCCCCGTGGCGCGAGGCGTGCGCGAAATGCTGGCACCGACGGCGTCCGCGCCCGACCACGAACGGGACCTGTCCCCCCGCGCGCTGGGCGTTCTCGGTGTGGGGATGGCGGTGTTTCTGGCCGTTCTGTTCGCCCATTTTCTCGCGCCGTCACCGGGCGGCATGGGGCTTCTGGTCGTGACGGCGACGCTGTTCTGTCTGGTGTTCGGTTTTCTGATCGCGGGCGCGTGCGGATACATGGCCGGCATTGTGGGGTCGTCGTCGTCCCCCATCTCCGGGATCGGCATCGTCACGATGGTGGCGCTGTGCGCCCTGCTGATGGGGATGGAGCGGTGGGGACTGGTCCCGGCCTCGCTTCTTGCCGATGGGCATCGCGGGGTGATCGCGTTCGCGCTGTTCGTCCTGTCGGCACTGGTCGCGTCCGCCGCCATCTCGAACGATAACCTCCAGGACCTGAAGACCGGGCAACTGGTCGGTGCCAGTCCGCGCCTACAGGAGATCGCCCTCCTGATCGGCTGTATCGCCGGTGCGGCGGTCATCCCGCCCGTCTTCAACCTGCTCTACCAGGCCTATGGGTTCGTCGGTGCGCTTCCCCGTCCGGGCATGGACCCGTCGGCGGCGCTGGCCGCGCCCCAGCCTGCCCTGATGGCGACGATCGCGCAGGGCATCTTCCTGCACACGCTCGACTGGACCATGATCGCGGTGGGCGCGGCACTTGGCGTCGCACTGATCGTGATCGACATCGTCCTGCGCCGCCGCGCGCTGGCGCTGCCTCCGCTGGCCGTCGGCATGGGGATCTATCTGCCCGCTACCGTGTCGGTCACGCTGGCCATCGGCGCCTTCGTGGGCTGGCTGCTGGCGCGGCGGGCGCGTCCGAAGGGGCATAGCGATGTCGCGACCATGATCGCCTCGGGCATGATCGTGGGTGAAAG
Source organism: Ameyamaea chiangmaiensis (assembly GCF_013376175.1). Classification (GTDB taxonomy): domain Bacteria; phylum Pseudomonadota; class Alphaproteobacteria; order Acetobacterales; family Acetobacteraceae; genus Ameyamaea; species Ameyamaea chiangmaiensis. Next base: position 7,952 of record NZ_JABXXR010000059.1, on the reverse strand, counting down.
CCTCATGGGGGTTGCGATCGCCGGGGTTGCCGGGGTTACGGGGCGCGATGACGCTCTGGCCTTGGTCGGGCCGGGATTCATGCCCATATCCACCCTTCTGGCCGCGCTGGTGTTTGTCGCCACGGTCGTCTGGTTCTCGCGGCAGGTGCTGCGGACGCGTTTGCGAACAGGATGAAGCATGATCCCCTTCTCGGTGCTGGACCTCTCCCTGATCACCAGCACCGGCAGCCCGGCCGAAGCCTTCGCCAACAGTCGTGATCTCGCCCGACATGCGGAAACCCTGGGGTTCGAGCGCTACTGGGTGGCCGAGCACCACGCCATGCCGGGCATCGCATCGGCGGCAACCGCCCTTCTGATCCAGCATATTGCATCCGCCACGCAGACCATTCGGGTCGGTTCGGGCGGCATCATGTTACCCAATCATTCTCCACTGGCCATCGCGGAACAGTTCGGCACGCTGGAGACGCTGTTTCCCGGCCGGATCGACCTCGGGCTTGGCCGCGCCCCGGGCTCGGACCAGGAGACCGTGCGCGCGTTGCGTCGCGACGCCGGAAGCGCCGACCGGTTCCCACAGGACGTGGTGGACCTGCTGGCCTATCTCGGGCCGCCGCAACCCGGCCAGCGGGTGGTCGCCGTGCCGGGAGCGGACACCAACGTGCCGGTCTGGCTGCTCGGTTCGTCGCTGTTCTCGGCGCAGCTTGCCGCCTATCTCGGCTTGCCGTTCGCGTTTGCGGCCCATTTCGCGCCCGAACAGATGGAGGCCGCGCTGACGCTTTACCGCCGGGAGTTCGAGCCATCGCGCTATCGCCAAACCCCGCATGCCATGGTGTGCGTCAACGTGATCGCAGCCGACACCGATGCACGGGCAGCCCGGCTGGAGACATCACTGCGACAGTATTTCGTGGCGCTCCGCACCGGCCGCCCCATCGCCTATCCGCCGCCGATCGATCCGGAGACGCACGCATGGTCGGAGTCGGAGAAAGCCCTGTTCGCGCACGCGCTGCGTTTCACCTTCGCCGGCAGCCCGGCGACGGTGCAGGCGGGATTATGCGGCTTCATCAGCCGCTACCAGCCCGACGAACTGATGATCGCCGCTCCGATCTTCGACCATGGCGCGCGCCGGGACAGTCTGTCGCATGCCATGGCCATCCGCGCGGCTCTCGCGCGGGCATAGCCCTCAGCCGTAGGACGACAGCGGCGCGGCCACGTCTTCCAGCGACCGGCCTTCCGCGTCCACACCCCACACGATCGCGACCAATGCCGCCATCAGCATCAGGATCGCGGACATGGCGTATCCGAACGCCAGTGCGCCGAGACTGCCATGGCCGATCAGCAGTCCAAACAGGAACGGCGCCGCAACACCGCCAAACAGTGTGCCCAGCGCATAGAACAGGGCGATCGCCAGCGCGCGCATTTCAACCGGAAAGATTTCCGATGCGGTCAGATAGGCCGAACTCGCCGCCGCCGACGCAAAGAAGAAAATGGCCGACCACGCCAACGTCAGTGTCAGCGCACTGAGCGAACCGGCGGAGAACATCCATGCCATGACTAGCATCATCACGCCCGCCAGCGAGTAGCTGGCGCAGATCATACGCCGTCGGCCCACCGTATCGAACAGCGAGCCGAGAAGGATGGGGCCGAGAAGATTACCGATAGCCAGCGGGAAGATGTAAAGCCCGACATCGCTTTCCACGACGTGGTCGTAATGCGTCAGCACCATGCCGTAGGTGAAAAACACCGCATTGTACAGAAAGGCCTGAGCGATCATCAGAACCAGCACATAGGCCGTGCGGGCGCGATAATGCGTGACCATGATGGTCAGCGCCTCGATCAGGCCGAACGCACCCGCCGGATAGATCAGGACCGTCGGCAGCCCCGCGTTGCCGTGCGGCCGGTTCGGACAGCGCGCCTCGATCTCGTCGACGATGCGCTCGGCCTCCTCGATACGGCCGTGGGTCATCAGCCAGCGCGGGCTTTCGGGCACCCAGGCACGCATGAAGATAACCGCCAGCCCCAGCACGGCGCCGATGAAAAACAACAGGCGCCACGCCACCGCGCCGCCAATGGCATGTGATTGCAGCATGCCCATGGACGCGGCCGCACCGATGGCAGCCCCGGCCCAGAACGTGCCGTTCACCACAAGGTCGACACGACCCCGCACCCGCGCTGGCACCAGTTCGTCGATCGCGGAGTTGATCGCGGCGTACTCACCCCCGATACCAAGACCCGTGATGAAGCGGCACAGTATGAAACTGAAGAAATTCCACGACAGGGCCGATGCGCCGACACCGACGATGTAGAGACTGAGCGTCAGGAAGAAAATCTGCTTGCGCCCGATACGATCGGTCATCCACCCGAACAGCAGAGCCCCGACGACCGTGCCCGTGACATAGGCCGACGCGGCGCCGCCGATCTGGGCCGCGCTGAGCGCCAGCGTGTCGGCCCGCTGCAACAGGGGGCCGATACTGCCGACGATCGTGACCTCAAGCCCGTCGAGGATCCATGTGATCCCCAGAGCCGCGACAACAAGCATATGGAAACGTGACCACGGCAGACGGTCGAGCCGTGCCGGTATGGCGGTGCGAAAGGGCTTCGCCCGCGGTCCACGGTGACCACGCGGGCCCTTTGAAGGCCGGATGATGTTCATCGTGTTCATCGCGACACGAAGTTCCTTCCGTTCTTGCGGAACCGTTCTGCGCGGCCCTTTGAGAGACTGTCGGCGTGGCGGATGGCAACCGCCCTTTTGCCCGGGTCGATGTCGAACCCGTCGACGGTGAACGCAGCGACACAGAGGCGGTTGCCCTGTCCGAAGCCACCCGTCGACCTGTCACACAGGATCACGGTGTCGAACGGGGCAACAAAGCGCAAGGCCAATTTCGATGACGATCGCGGGTGCCAGAATAAAGATCACCGGTGGACCCGCCAGAAGACCGCCGACAAGATCGAGGCACGGCGCGGCGAACTGCGCCGGGCGCGAGGGAAGACGACGCCCGAGAATGGACAGCACCACCCCGGCTACGATGGTCAATGCCCCGAGCATCGCCTGCGCCGGATGCCGCAGAAGGGCAGGCGCCAGACCACCGACGATCCGGTCCAGACCGGCCGCGTCGCCGTTCCACCCCGCCATCCCGAACAGCACTGAAAACGGCAGGGTCAACGCCCCGAAAACATCGCGCAGCAGAATCAGCAGACCTGCGACGAGAGGGGGCAACAGCAGAAGCGCCAGCGCCACGCCAACATCGGCGATCACGAGTACGAAGAGCACGCGCTCCATCCCGCGAGCGCCCGCGTTGCCCCTGCGAAGCGCCGTATCCGTCGTGCTCACGCCGCCACGGTCCGCCTGTCGGGGCCCTGCGACGGTAGGCTCACGCTTTTTTCTTGATCCACCATTTCACCGGCTCCGGCTCGTCGGTCTCGAAATCGACGTCCATCGTGGCCACGGCGGGACGCGCCACACGGCGCGGAGCCACACGCACGGGCGCCTCGATCGTCGCCAGGGACGAGGGCGCGGCCGGCGCCGCGTGCGACAACCGCACCTCAAGCGTCTGCCTGTCGTCCAGAAGCCGGTCGCGCTCGGCTTCCAGCGCGCGCAGCTGGGCGTGCAACTGTGCGATGGTCTGCTCGTGGCGTGCCGCGTCGGCGCGCGCCTCGTCCAGACGGACCTCGGCATGTCCGGCGCGGGTCTCAAGCGTCCGGGCCATGCTCCGCGCTTCGCTCAGGCTGCGCTCGGTGTCCTCACGAAGACGTTGCTCGCGACGCACGGATTCGCGCAGCCGCTCGACCTCCGCCTGATGGTCGTCCGTCGGCGGCGGCAGGCCCTGCGTGCGGGGCGCGCGGGTCAGCGTGTGACGCTCCACCGGAACGTCGCCATCCTGCACGAAGCGGCGTCGACGCTGCCCCGGGTCGCTCCCGCCAAAATGCGAACCGCTGCCGTGGTGGCTGCCCTGCGCGGACGGACGGTGGTCGGAGGCGGGGCGCGGCGAGGATGGGCGGTGTGTGGCGGGGCGGCGCGTTCCCTGCCCCAGACGGTCAAGCGCCTGTCGCAGCGCGTCTTCACTAAGATCGGGCGTGTCTGTATCGTCGAATTTCATCTGACCCTGACGGGGTTGGAGAGTGTCGTAGCGAGAATCGGGAAGAAGCACACGGTTCCGTGTGAGCGCGATCCGCCGCAATCTGACGTGTATGATCAATCTCCGATCGCGATCCGAGACCGGGTGTATCCGGAGAGCGTTATTCGATCGGTGTCTTTGGTCTTGGTTTCGCGTTAGCACACAACTAGGGTCATGTCACGGGGCATAGTTGTGCCTGCCACGTAATACGGATGGAATACTGTCCGTTCTCGGCCATGTCGTTACAAAACGTTTATTCGCGCGCGCCACAGGACTGTCGAACGATCAGGCGCGGCGCAATCACCACACGGCGCACCGGGGCGTGCGGGTCGGCTATGCGACGCGCCAGAAGCGCCACGACCGCCGCTCCGACCTCGTTCATCGCGGTCGCGACGGTGGTCAGGGACGGCCAGGACGCGGCGGACGACGGCAGGTCGTCGACACCAACGACGGCCACATCGCGCCCGGGCAGCAGGCCATGCGCCTGCAACCTCCCCAACACCCCCTGCGCCACAGGATCGTTGTAGCAGATGACGGCCGTCGGCGGGTCGGGCTGCGCCATCATGTCGGAGATCGCCGCCGCTCCATCCAGCCCGGTGACGCCGCCGACATGCTGCCGATGTGCGGTCAGTCCCTGGCGATGCATCTCGTCAGCGAAGCCCTGCTCGCGCTCGCGCGACGCGGAATGGGGCTTCGGCCCTCCGCCGATATAGGCGATCTTCCGATGACCGAGCGCGACCAGATGCCGGACGGCCAGACGAAGCGCTTCGGCATAGTCCGCCCCGGCATAGTCACCGCGCGTCTGCGAGACATAACGCAGCGCCTGAACGAACGGTGTCTGCCAGAACTCGAGCTCATCTATGACGCGCTCGTCGGAATCCTCGGCCGGGGAGAACACGACACCGTCAACACTGTGTTCGCGCAGGCGCAGCAGGACTTGCTGTTGGCGCGTGTCGGACTCGGCGCTGTTGGCCAGAAGTGCCACCTGTCCCCCGCGCTCCAGCGCCTGGTCCAGAAAGGCGACGAACTCCGCGACGTATGGATTGGCGATGTCGTTGACCAGAAGGCCGATCGTGCGTGTCCGGCCTTCGCGCAGCATGGCCGCGCCACGATGATAGACATAACCCAGCGTGCTCATGGCTTCCATGACCCGTGCGCGCGTGGGTTCGGCGACCAGCGGGCTGCCACGCAGCACCAGCGAGGCCGTCGATCGCGACACGTTGGCGGCGTTCGCCACGTCGAGCAATCCTACGCGCCTTGAACGACGGGAGTGTGCGCTGTTACCGGGACCGGTTTCGGGATGACGAGCCATTCTGGCATGCAGGCTAACCCTGTTTTCACAAAGAGACCATGCGCGCGGGGCAGACGTTCGGGCCCGTTGCGCCTCCCCTCTGCAACGCCCGGCGTGCGACACGCGCCACGGGCCGGGCCAAGGGAGGCGGAAAACATAGGCTTTTGCCAGGTTGAGGCGCCCCTGCCCTCCCGGCCAAGCGAGATGTTCGAAAATCACATGGCACCCTTTAACAGACCGCGCTTCACCGGCCTTCCCGTGCGCGACTGCGATTTAGATCACCGCTGCTTCACAAAGGGTTTATCGGCACTCCCTTCCTCATGGATCGATCCAGAGCCATAACGGAGCGGATCGACCCGCTCCGACGGGTCATTGTCCCCCACGTCCAGGCGCCCGCGCCGTCGTACAAGAAACGGAGTCCGTGATGCCCGGCCCCACCAGCCCCCACCAGACGACGGCAGCCGCCGCCTCCCTCCCCGCGTCGGCACACGATGGGGTGACGGCACCGATCGCGCCTGGCGACGTTCCGCACGACGTCGGCGGATTTTCCTTTCCGGGGCTTGCGCACGCGTCCCGGGCGCTGCGCGACGCGGGGCGGCCGAAAGTGCTGGTCGTCATGGGCGTCTCGGGCAGCGGCAAGTCCACCCTTGCCGGCGAATTGTCGTTCGCGCTGCGCTGGCCTCTGGTAGAAGGCGATTCGCTGCATCCGCAGGCTAATATCCTGAAGATGAGCACGGGCGTCCCGCTGACGGACGCCGATCGGCAGCCCTGGCTGGAGGACATCGGCCGCGTGGTGCGCGACTGGATCGACAGCGATACATGTGGGGTGATCACGTGCTCGTCGCTCAAACGGCGTTATCGCGACACCATCTCCGGTGGCAACACCCGTGTGTGCTTCGTCTATGTGAAGGGTGCCCAGGCCGACATCGCACCAAGACTCAACCGGCGGACCGGCCATTTCATGCCCAGCACGATGCTCGACAGCCAGTTCGCCGCCCTTGAGGAGCCCGGCGAGGATGAATGCGTGCTGTCCGTCGATGTTCGCGCGTCGCGCGACAGTCTGACGAAGGCAACGCTGGACGCGCTGGACGGCCTGACCGCCTGAGACGTTGTCAGGCCCCGTCGGGTCGGGAACGTGCGCGCGGCTGCCAGAGGATATCGGCGCGCCCGTCCTCGTTCAGATGACGCCCAAGCACGAACAGGTAGTCCGACATCCGGTTGAGGATCAGCGCCACATCGGACGGTACCGACCCGGGTTCCGTCTGCGTCACCCGAACCACGGCGCGTTCGGCGCGCCGGACAACGGTGCGCGCCAGATGCGCCCAGGCCGAAGGCTGCGAGCCTCCGGGAAGAATGAAACTGGTCAGGGCTGCCTGGCGGATCTGCAAGGACTGTGTCGCGGCCTCGATCCAGGCGACCGCCTCCGCTCCCATATCCGCAGGAGCCGCCGCGCCCGGCTGGCACACCAGCGCACCCACGTCGAACAGAAGCGCCTGAAGGTGCCGCACCTCATCCAGCCGGCCCTGCGCGCCGACAAGCGACGTGGCCAACAGGCCCAGCACGGCGTTGGCCTCGTCCAGCTCACCCAACGCATCAATCCGGACGGACGACTTGGAGACGCGCACGCCGGAGGCCAGGGACGTCTCGCCCCGATCTCCGCCGCGCGTCGTCACAACGTCGATCCGCACAGGTCCGCGCCCTGCCGGGCGTGGACCTTCATCGACTGCCATCAGACTGTCAGTGATGGTGGCGATGGTGGGCCGTACCACCATGGGCAGGTGCCAGCGCCTTGGCGCCGTCGATGTGCTTCTGCACCGCCGCCGCCGTATCGGTGGCATAGGACTTCAGCGTGTCGTCGGTCGTGCTCTGCATCTCGGCCTGCACCTTCGGCAGAAGCTGGGTGTGGCCCTCGATCATCGCATGGGTGTAATCGCGGTCGAAGCGACGACCCTTCTCGCCCTGCATGGTGGTGACGATCTTCTGGTCGTCGTCGTTCAGCGTGTCGGCCAGCGTCAGGCCATGGGCCGAGGCGATCTCGCGCAGCTTGGCTTCGTTGCCGGTGTGGTCGTCGTTCAGCATGGACGCGTAGTCCTTGACCTTCTGCTGACCGGCGTTGGTCGCGGCGACCTTCGCCAGAGCGATCTCGAGCAGATTGGCCTCGGACAGCGTCTGGACAAATTGCGCGTCGGCTTCGGCCAACGGTGCCGGTGCGGGCGGAGCCGCCGGCGGCTTCGGCTGGTCGGCGCACGCGGCGAGCGGCACGAGACTGGCGGCGAAAGCCCAACGCAGAATGGTTTTCATGTTCTTCTCTCTCCCTATGATGTCAGCCGGCCGCTCGGGACACAGTCCGACCCGGCGCGTTTCGTGGGCTCAACGCACCACGCGCGGGAAGGATACACTGCGCATGAAAAATCTCCGGCGGCAATGCGCCGCACACGTGGCCGCAAGCGGGGGTGCCCCCCCGTTCAGCGTGCGCGAAACTGGTGCACGGCGGCGATCAGGGCTGAACGCACCCCCGGCTCCAGCGCCGAATGGCCCGCGCCCGCCACCAT